>JBKPNV010000429.1:0-13090 GCA_046732795.1 Acidobacteriota bacterium | reverse complement strand
ACCTAAGGGCGCCTGCCCGCTTCTGCACCGCCAAAATGCACCGATTCCAGCGGGTGAGCGGTCAGATTCGGCGCGACGGGTGCAATTCTGCATTGCGCCTGCCGGTATGCTCCCATAGAATCAAAGTTTGGAGAGTTGAGATTGACGACGAAAGAGGATACCCGCGTGGCGCTGACCTGTCCCAACTGTGGGAACGACCAGAACTTCCTTGTAAAGACACTGCAGATGCACGTCGTGCATCTAGAAGATGCCAGAGTCGAGGTGTCGGAGGAAGAGCGTCCGAAAGTACTCGAGCTGCAGTGCGACGAATGCGAAAATGCGTTGAATTTCGATGAGATCGACGAAGGAGTTCGACGAGAGCTGTTGCTGACGCTCGGCGCCCGCTGAGGTGCGCGCTGACTACCCGCCTTCGATGTCCTCGGCTTCCGCGTCTTCGAAGTAATCGCATTCCGGGCACAGCCATTCAGGAGTCTTCGTCACCTTCGTCTGCGTTGTGCCCGGCACGCGATCGGTGACCTGCACTTCGTGTAAGTGCATCATCTCGCCGCACATCGGACACTCTCTGGTCTCCGGCATTGACTTCTCCTCAGACCATACCTATCGTACCAGCACTCTGATGAGCGAGGACGCCTTCCGTTCTCTCGGCGGCGAACCGGTCGCGTTGGTGTCGACCGATGAGAGTCGTGTCGACGTGAACTGCTTTGCGGATGAAGTCGTTATCGATTTCCCCTCTGTCGCGCTCGCCGTGGATCGCATTCGTCGGGGGTTTCTCGTAGACGAGCCGCCGCCGCGCTGGCACGCCACGTTGCATGTGTCGGCCAGCGAAGCACGCCGTGGCGTGGCGGCGCCCCTTGAAGTGCCGGTTCGATTGACGTGCCACCACTGCGGTGGACGGGGAGAGTCGTGGACGGAGCGCTGTTCACGCTGCGAGGGTACGGGCACGCTGCTGCTGCATCACGTCGTTCAGGTCACCATCCCGGCTGGCGTCATTGACGGGGACCGGTTCCACTTTTCGCTCGTCCCGCGCCAGCACACGCCGACACGCATCGAACTGCACGTTCGCGTCGCGCCTCGCTAACGTCTTGCATGGAGCGCCACGTCGAGCTCCTGCGCATTCTGGTGGGACTGTGGGGTGGTCTCGCCATGCTCGTCGGCGTCTCCATGCTGCTGCTCGCCGCCGGCGCCTGGTCCGAGTTCAGGCAGTCGCTCGGCACGGCCGTGGAGTTTGCGGCCGGCCTCACGACGGTGGTGTTCGCCGGAATCGGCGCGTTCGCTCTGCTGTGGGGAGGAACTCACGTGTGGGCGGCCACGCTGCTCGGACGACGCCGCGCGCTCGGCCGGGTCCTCACGCTGGCGCTGGCGGTGGCGAATCTGCTCGTATTGCCGTTCGGCACCGCGCTGGGTGTGTACGCCCTCTGGATTCTCCTGACCGATCAGGGGCGTCGCCTGTTCGAGCCCGCGCGGTAAAATTATAGAGATATGGCTGTCACTCTGGACCGGGATGGGATCCTCCACGCGCTCCGCGTGGTCGTCGACCCCGACATTCGCAAGGACATCGTGTCCTTGGGGTTCGTGAAAGACGTCGCGATCTCCGGCTCACGCGTGTCGTTCACGATCGAGCTCACGACACCCGCTTGTCCCGTGAAGGATCAGCTGAGGGACCAGGCCGCAGCCGCGGTTCGCGCGCTGCCAGGCGTCTCTGATGTCGAGGTAAAGCTTTCTGCCAACGTGCGTTCGGCGTCCGCACCAGAAACCGGGCGCCTTCCGCTCGTGGGTGTGAAGAACGTCATCGCCGTTGGCGCGGGCAAGGGCGGCGTCGGCAAGACAACGGTCGCCGTGAACCTCGCCCTCTCGCTGGCTCGCTGCGGCAGCCGCGTCGGCATTCTCGACGGCGACATCTACGGACCCAACGTGCCCATCATGTTCGGCCTCAATGCTCAACTCACGACCGATGGGCAGAAGATCGTGCCGGCGGAGAAGTACGGCGTTCAAGTTGTCTCGATCGGCTTCATGACCAGTGACGATGCGCCGATCATCTGGCGGGGACCAATGCTGCACGGCGCGGTTCAGCAGTTCTTCCGCGAGGTCGCCTGGAAGGATCTCGACTACCTGATCGTCGACATGCCTCCTGGGACCGGCGATGTCGCGCTCAGTCTGAGCCAGACTGTACCCGTGGTCGGCTCGATCGTGGTTACCACGCCGCAGCAAGTATCGCTGGCCGACAGCCGTCGTGCCGTTCGCATGTATCAGAAGCTGAATATTCCGACGCTCGGTGTCGTGGAGAATATGAGCTACTACGCGTGTCCCAACTGTCACCACGAGACCGATATCTTCGGGCACGGCGGCGGCGAGGCGCTGGCATCCGACATGGGTGTTCCATTCCTCGGGCGGTTGCCGATCTATCAACCGATTCGCGAAGGGGGCGACGCAGGAGTCCCGCTCGTGATCGGTGAGCCCGGTTCGGCAGCGGCACGATCGTTTTTGACCGTCGCTGAACGTACGGCTGCGCAGGTCTCGATCGCAGCGCACAAGACGGCTGAAGCGAACAAGGGCAAGATTCCGCTGATCCCGGTGCGATAGCGTCATCACCTCGACCTCTCGATCATGACTTCCCTGGACATCGATCTTCCGTTCGCCAAGCGCACGCTCGCCAACGGGCTGGATGTGATCGTTCACGAGGATCGACACGTGCCCATCGTGGCGGTGAACGTCTGGTATCACGTCGGATCGAAGAACGAGCGTCCGGGGCGCACCGGCTTCGCGCACCTGTTCGAGCACTTGATGTTCGAGGGCTCAGAGCACTACAACGCCGGGTACTTCCCACCGCTGCAACAGGCTGGCGCGCTCCTCAACGGGTCTACCAACGCCGATCGCACCAACTACTGGGAGGTCGTACCGACGAGCGCGATCGATCGCGCGCTCTGGATGGAATCAGATCGCATGGGCTTTCTGCTTCCGGCGCTGACGCGGGAGCGTTTCGAGACCCAGCGCGACGTCGTCCTCAACGAGCGGCGACAGAGTTACGAGAATCGTCCGTACGGCATGGTGATGATGGCGTTGTCGGCCGCTCTGTATCCTCCCGAACATCCGTACAGCTGGATGACGATCGGGTCGGCAGACGACATCCGTGCCATGCAGCTCGAGGATGTGCAGGACTTCTTCCGGACCTACTATCACCCGGCGAATGCCTCGCTCGTGCTGGCTGGCGATGTCGAGACGGAACGGGCGTTCGAGCTGGCCGAGGCCTATTTTGGCGAGATCCCGGCAGGTCTCCGGCCACCGGCGATTTCGAACGGGGCCGAATTGTCTTCGGAGCGACGGCTCGTGCTCGAGGATCGCGTCGAGCTTCCGCGCCTCTACCTGGCCTGGCATTCGCCTGCGATGTTCGCGCCCGGCGACGCCGAGATGGATCTCGTTGGAGATCTGCTCGCGAACGGCAAAACGTCGCGTCTGTACAAGACGCTCGTCTACGAGTTGCGGATCGCCCTCGATGTCTCGGGCTATCAAAGCTCTCGCGAGATCGGCAGCTTTTTCCTGCTCGTGGCGACTGCCGCTCCAGGGCACACGCTCACAGAGATTGCCGATCGTATCGACGAAGAGCTGCGCGGCGTTGCGGACGATGGACCGACACTGGAGGAGATGGAGCGGGCCGTCGCCCAGGCAGAAGCGCATTTCATGTACCGGCTGCAAACGGTGGGAGGATTCGGCGGCAAATCCGACCAGCTCAATGCCTACAACGTGCTGAAAGGCAACCCCGGGTTCTTCACGGCCGACCTCGATCGATACCGCGATGCGACGCGCGCATCGTTGCAGGCGGCAGCACGCCAACATCTGCGGCTCGACAGGCGGATCGCTCTCAGCGTGATTCCCCGCGGTCAACACGCGTTGGCTCTTGACGGCTCTGCGTCGGTGTCGGTGTCGTGACTCCGATCGATCGGTCGCGACTGCCCGCCGTTGGCGCCGATCCCCGGTTTGTCTTTCCGGCGATTGCGCGGCACACGCTGCCGAACGGGTTGCGCGTGTTCACGGTCGAGCACCACAGCGTTCCCGTCATCACGTTCACGCTGCAGGTGAGCGGCGGGTCGGGTGCCGATCCCGAGGGATGCGAAGGGCTCATGGCTCTGGTCGCCGACATGGCGGACGAAGGCAGCGGCGCCATGAACGCT
Source organism: Acidobacteriota bacterium (assembly GCA_046732795.1). Classification (GTDB taxonomy): domain Bacteria; phylum Acidobacteriota; class Vicinamibacteria; order Vicinamibacterales; family UBA2999; genus Gp6-AA40. The sequence continues at coordinate 8,924 of JBKPNV010000429.1, read as the reverse complement.
CTCGAAGTGTCCGACGCGCTGTCACGCATCGGCGCTGATTACGACGTCGACGTTGGCGGAGACGCCACCGACTTTACGTTGACGACGTTGACGCGGTTCGCGTCGCGAGGCGCGCGGCTGCTGGCCGACATGGTGACGCGGCCGCGCTTGTTGGAAACCGAGTTCCTGCGCGTTCGTCAGCTGCGACTCGACCGGCTTCGACAGTTGAAAGACGTGGCATCGGCAGTGGCCGAGCAGAGGTTCCTGCGACTGCTCTACGGGTCTCATCCCTACGCGCACCTGCCGATTGGCACCGATGCCAGCCTCAGGCAGCTCACCGTGGACGATGTGGTGGCGTTTCACGCGGGTGCGTTCCAGCCAGCACGCGCAACGATGATCGTCTGCGGCGCCATGAGCCACGACGAATTGCGCCGGCAGGCGGAGGATGCGTTCGCTGGCTGGCCGTCTTCGAACGGCGATAGCGGCGGCCGGTCCGCATCGGAAGTGCCGCTCTCGAGCGAGGCGGTGACGAGGCTTGCGGTTGTACAGCGAGAAGCGGCTGCGCAGTCCGAGTTGCGCATCGGACAACTGTCGACCAGCCGCCTCACGCCCGACTATCCGGCGCTGCTGGTGATGAACGCGGTGCTCGGCGGTCAATTCGTCAGTCGCGTCAACCTGAAGCTTCGCGAAGAGAAGGGCTTTACGTACGGGGCCCGTACCGGCTTCGACTGGCGGAAAGGCGTCTCACCCTTTACGCTGCAAACCAGCGTGCACACCGCGTCTACCGCAGAGGCGATCGCGGACGCACGTGCCGAGATCGCAGATCTGCGCGGGATACGGCCGCCGCGCGATGAAGAGATGTCACTTGCCAAGGCGTCCCTCACTCGGGGATACCCACGTGGATTCGAGACCGCGCAGCAGGTTGCGCGATCAGTCGCGGTGCTGGCGCTCTACGGTCTGCCTGAAACGTACTTCGAACAGTTCGTTCCCAGGATCAACGCCGTGACCGGCGCCGACGTCGTCGACGTTGCTGCGCGCTATCTGGATCCATCGAAGCTGACGACGCTCGTGGTCGGCGATTACTCTGCCATTGCAGACTCACTGCGCAGCCTCGATCTGGGTGAGCCACAGCTGCAGACCGCAGAGTTCTAGGACACGGGGTGTTATTTCCGCGCCACGGAATGGAAATGACACCCGGTGTCTTTTCACGCGCGTGCTAGGCTAATTCGAGCCGTGAGCGTTGAACTCGAACACGCGCCGCCGGAGCACGACCTCGAGCGCGACTTCGACCGCGTCACGAGCGTCGCCGTCGTCATCGGCGTCCTGGCCACCATCATCGCCGGCGCGACCATCTGGCTCGTGCTGACCGATCCTGTGACGGTGGCAAATGCGTTGGATGAAGGCGAGATCTCGCCGCTTGTCCGTCAGCTCGCTGAAGTCATCTACAACGCGTTGTCGGGGTTGTTGGAGTATCTATAGTGATTGCTGATCGCGCACGCTCTACGCTGCCGAGGCGGGGTTTGCGGCGGGCGTAGGTCGGCGGCTTCAGTCCCCGCGTCTGCTGCTACAGATTCTGTCGCAGGAACTTCGTCAACACATATCCATCGACGAATTTGAACGGCGCCACGCCCGTGCTGTAGTGCCCGCATCGCAGAGCGAAGACCTCGTGCGGCAAGTGCCGCGCTCGGAATTCTCTGACGAGCAACTCTGACAAATCGACAGGAAATGTCAGGTCGTATTTCGCGTACACAAGCAGGGTCTTCTTGCCCCGCACCCGTTCGAGGTACTCGAACGGGCTGATCGGTCGCCACAACGTGCGCAGGCGATCGAGATCGATGTGCCCCTCGAGGCCCTGCCGGACGTGGCGCGTCGACAGCCCCCGCCATACGACGTCGGCGAAAAACGGCGAAACGTGATTGAGCGCCTGTGCGCGGATGAGAGGTTCGTGTGCCGAGGTCAGCATGGCCAGGCACGACCCGAGGCTGGTGCCGAGGATGCCGATCCGCTCGAACCCCTGCGCCGACAGCCACGCGACGGCGCGCCTGGCGTCGAGCACGGCCTGGCGGCACACCTGCACGGTCCGCACGATATTGGAGCTGACGATGTAGTCGGCGCGTGTGAGCTCGGGCGGCATGCGCGCATCGTGATAGGGCAGGCTCAGTCGCAGAGAGGAGACACCGAAACGCGCAAGCAGCTTGGAGAGCCCGACGTGTCCTTCGCTGTCAGCGTTCCACTGAGACATCACGATGGCCACGCGGCCGCGACCTGTGTGAGCGCCCAACGGCGGCTCGCCAGGCGCGGGAAACCAGCGTGCGAGCACCGTGTTGTTCTCGGGATGCGGTGTGGCGACGGCGCTCGGGAAACGCAGCGTGCCCGCTTCGCCTTGCATTCTGAGGGCATCCGGTGCTTCGGCAAATGTAAAATCCGAACTCGGCGGCAGATCGAAGAAACCCGCCGTGTCCCGCATCACCTCATTGACCCATGCAGCGACGCGGTCGCCGGCATCGAGCTGGTGATGGCCATTGGGCGCTAACCAGTCCACGCCCCAATCGAACGGTCGGACGACGCGGTCCTTCGTCACCGACGCCAGTCGACGCTCCCACGCATGAAAGAAAGGCGCGAACATGCCTTAGTTCTGACCCAGGGTCCTTTCGAGGGCCGCCGCAACCTGGAGGAGTTCCGGCGTTCGGTTGCGGGTGCCGACGATCTGCAGACCGACTGGCAACCCTTCGTCAGTCTTGCCGCACGGCAGGGAGATCGCTGGATGCCCGGTGATGTTGAATAGCTGTGTCAGGCGCAGCGTGATGTTCCTGACAGTCTCCTCCGTTCCACCGATCGACACCGTCGGCACGCCGAGCCTGGTGGCGGGTACAGGCATCGACGGAAGCAGAAGCCCGTCGCGACCGCTCAGTGCTTCGCGGACCTCGCGCGTCAACGTCTGGCGTCCGCGTTGCGCGCGCACATAGTCCTCCGCAAGGATGTAGCGCCCCATCTCGAGCCGCAGCCGCACGTTCTCGGTGTAGTCGTGCGGCCGGCTGTCGAGCGTAGCGGCATGGTAGGCGGCTGCCTCGGGCAGGGCGATGTGTACGTAGATCGTTCCGATCTCCTTGGTATGACGAATCACCACATCGTCGAGAATCGCGCCCGCGGTCGTGAGTCGTTCGCAGGTCTCGTCGAATCGGGCGGCGACCTGCGCGTCGAGGAGATCGAGGAAGTACGCGCGCGGAATTCCGAATCGCATGCCGCGCACGCCTCGCGAGGCGTGCGGTTCCGGATTCGAAACGCCACGAAGGACGCCATAAAGAAGTGCTGTATCCTCGACCGACAGGCACATGGGCCCGACATGATCGAGCGTTTCGCTCAGCGGGACGATGCCGTCCGTCGGAAGCTCTCCGATCGTCGCTTTCAGTCCCACCAGGCCGCACGCCGACGAGGGAATGCGAATAGACCCGCCTGTGTCGGTGCCAAGCGACGCGTACGCCATCCCGGCAAGAACAGAGGCAGCCGAGCCGCCGGACGATCCGCCGGGTGAGCGGGTACTGTCGAATGGATGCAACACCGGACCGTACGCCGAATCCTCGTTGGTGGTGCCGAGCGCGAACTCGTGGAGGTTCGTTTTGCCGATGAAGATTGCGCCCGCTTCCCGCAGGCGACCGACCACCGTGGCATCGCGCCGGGCGACGTGACCGTCTCGTACGCGAGATGCGGCGGTCGTTGGCGCGTTGCGAAGATCGATGATGTCCTTGAGCGAAATCGGGATGCCGTGAAGAGGACCACGATAGCGCCCGGCAGCAATCTCCCGGTCGGCTTCTCTCGCCTGCGCCACCGCCTCGTCGTCGAGCACGGTGACGAACGCGTTGAGCGTTCGATTCCGCTCGGTAATCCGAGCGAGGCATCGTTCGGTGATCGCCTCGGCAGTCAGGGCTTTCGACGCGAGCAGACGGCCGGCGTCGGCCAGGGTGCGCGGCTCAGCGGGCATGTTCGGACGGCGGCGTGGGTTGGTCAGTGGCTTCCAGGTTCCAGTCGGCCGCGCGCAGCAACGCGGTCGAGCGGGCAAGCCCTTCCAACAACGGGCGCAGAGCAGGAAGTTGGCGCCGGTCGGCATCCTGCAGCGCGCTTTCCAGCCAGGCTTGAAGTCGATCCACTAATCAAGGGTACTAGAATCCCAGTCGGTTCAAAATGAGGTATGCGCAGAACCAAGATCATCGCCACGTTAGGCCCCGCCTCCGGCAGCGACACGATCATCGGCCAGCTCGTGGAATCTGGCGTCGATGTCTTCCGGCTGAACTTTTCGCACGGCACCCACGAGAGCCACGCCTCCGTGATCGAGAAGGTGCGTCGCGCGTCGAACGACGCCGGACGGATGGTGGCTCTGCTGCAGGATTTGAGCGGCCCGAAGATTCGGACCGGACTGTTGAAGGGTCGGGCGGCAGTGACGCTGAAACCTGGCGACCCCCTCAGCCTCGTCGTCGGCGACTTCGAGGGCGATGCCAGTCGTGTCTCGACGACGTTCGCGAATCTGCCCAAAGCTGTTCGCGCCGGTGACGCGCTGTTGCTGGACGATGGCCATATTCAACTACGGGTAAAGGATGTCAGCGGCGATGAGATCCGTACGGTCGTCGTCGATGGCGGTCCGCTCGGCGAGCACAAGGGCATCAACGTGCCGGGCGTCGAGCTGCCCGCGACGAGCCTGACCGACAAGGACATCGCCGACCTCCGCTTTGGTGTTCGCGCCGGCGTCGATTGGGTGGCCTTGAGCTTCGTGCAGAGCGCGGCCGTGCTGCAGCAGGCGCGCGAGGAGATCAAGCGAGCCGGTGGCGCAGATGTGCCGCTCATCGCCAAGCTGGAACGGCCCGAAGCCATCACTCGACTCGGCGAGATCGTACGCGCCAGCGACGCGGTGATGGTGGCGCGCGGCGATCTCGGGCTCGAGCTGCCGCTCGAACGCGTGCCGCGCATTCAGAAAGAGGTGACGCGTTGTGCCCGCGCCGCCGAAGTTCCGGTGATTGTCGCGACGCAGGTGCTCGAGTCGATGCGTACCGAACCGCGTCCGACGCGCGCTGAGGTGAGCGACGCCGCCAACGCGGTTGATGACGGCGTCGACGCCATCATGCTTGCTGGAGAGACTGCCGCGGGCGCGTACCCGGTGAGGGCGGTCCAGACACTCGATCTGGTGATCCGCGAAGCCGAGTCCGTCCCGCCGGTCCACACGCATATCGAACGTCAGTCCCTGACGGGAGGACATCAGCATGCGGTGTGTGAAGCCGCCGTCACGCTCGCGGAGCGTGGAAACGTCGCCGCGATCGTGGCGATGACGCGTGGCGGGACGACAGCGCGCGTGTTATCGGCGCTGCGGGCGCGCGTGCCGATCTTCGCAGCGTCGGATCAACCCCAGGTGACACGCCGCCTCGCGCTCTCCTGGGGAGTGGTACCGGTGCTGACAGAAATTGGCGACGATGTCGCTGTATCGGCCCGTCGCCTCGGCGACGAACTGATTGCTCGACAGGCGCTCGAAGCGGGATCGGTAATCGTGCTGGTCAGCGTGTCGTCGGATTTCGAGCCCGGGCCGACGAACTTCGTGAAACTGGCGCGGGTTTAGAGTGCTGGCCTGGCAGTCGCTGGCGCTTCGTGCTTGGGCGTTAGTCCGTCCCGGGTCCTGGGTCCCCAGTCCACGTACCAACACGACGAACCGACCAAGGACGGACGTCGAACGAGGGCCCGAGAACCGAGGACAATGGCTAGTCCTTCCGCTTGCGTTCGAGATGGCTTTTCATTTCCTCGAGCGCGACGGTAAAACCAGTCGCGATCAAATCGTAGTACCTCGACCACCGCGCGTTGTCCTCCCAACCGGACTGGCGAATGTGCAACGTGGTGCAATTCCCATTCTGAGTGCACGTCGCTTCGAGCGCCATGGGACCGACCGGGTCGCCGTCAGGCGGAAGCCAGAACAGATCCGCCAGGAAGAACTCGCGACCAGGCTTGAACTCGATGACCGTTCCTCGAAACGCGCCGCCGAGCCGGCCGAAGGTGTCGTCGTGCCACTCCGTCGGATCCCATTCGACCGCGTAGACACCGAGCGGCCGCGCGACACACAGCGATCGCTTCACGCGCCACCACGCCGCGAGCGACTCAGGATCGAAGAACGCATCCAGCACTGCCGCGGGCGGCGCTGCGATGGTGAGGCTGTGAGTAAATTCACGCATGAATGGCTCGGGGTTCCCGGCCGCGGGCTCTCAGTTCGTGTCGGTCGTGTAAGAGCGAGGGAAACATTCTCTTCCAATTTATCGGACGCCACAGCACGCGCGATATCGCAGGCCAGCAGGCGAGAGCCGATAAGATCTACCTATGCAGTCTCAGCCGCTTGCCTATAGAAGCGAGGAGTTCCTCGAAAGCGAAGAGGCACGACCGCTGCGCATTCTTGCGGAGTATCTCGAACCATTGCGGCGATTCAAGGCCGAGAACATTCAGGACACCGTCGTCTTCTTCGGGTCAGCGCGGATCCACAGCCCGGAGCAGGCACGCGAAGCGCTCGAACGGCTGGAACGGCGGTTCATGTCGGCGACAGGCGGTCCGACCAATCCCCATCTCGAGCGCAGTCGCAAAGCCGTCGAGTGGTCGCGCTATTACGAGGACGCCCGCGTGCTGGCGCGCATGCTGACGGAGTGGTCGACGTCGCTCGATACCCAGCATCATCGTTTCGTCGTGACCTCGGGCGGCGGCCCCGGCATCATGGAAGCGGCCAATCGCGGTGCCGCCGAGGCCGGCGGGAAAACGATCGGGCTGAACATCCGTCTGCCGTTCGAGCAGGGAGCCAATCGATACATCACCGACGGACTGCATTTCGAGTTTCATTACTTCTTCATGCGCAAATTCTGGTTTGCGTATCTCGCCAAGGCGCTCGTGATCTTTCCCGGCGGCTTCGGCACGCTCGACGAGATGTTCGAGATTCTCACCTTGATGCAGACGGAGAAGCTGGCCAAGCAGATTCAGATCATTCTGTATGGGCCCGATTACTGGGACCAGATCCTGCGCCTCGACCCGATGGCCGAGTGGGGAGCGATCAGCGCGGGTGACATGGATCTCGTCAAGCGCGTGGACACCCCGGAGGAGGCGTTCACGCTGCTCAAGGCACATCTGACGGAGCATCACCTGATGCCGCCTACCGCGCAGGAGATGAAGGCACCGGGGATTGCAAAGACACGATCCTGACTCTCCGGGTTCCGGGTTCCGGGTTCCATGTTCCCGGTTCGTGTTTTCCGTTCCGGTTCATCGTGAACCCAGAACCAGAACACTGAACACGAACTCGGAACGTGGAACGTGGAACTTGGAACGTCTGCGCGCACGATCATCCGCGCTCCAGATAGCTTTCCCACAGGTCCGCATAGATCACGTCGCGTTTTCCACCGTCGGGCCCCCACACCTCGGACGCGTCGAAGCGGACGGTGTAAACGTGTTGCGGGAACTCGCCGAGCGAGTAGCCCTCAGCGTCGGTGTCCTGCAAGTTGAAGACGCCGTGATCGCGTGTCACAGTGCCGCGCTTGCCGCGCAGGTAGCGAGGCAGGCGGGTGTGACCGACCGGATTGATGTTGCGAGCGAGCACGTGTTGACCGTTCTTGAACCGCGCTGGCACTCGAACATCGTCGCGTCGTAACGAACCACGCCGCCGGAACCGGTCTTCCACCATGGCAGGTGTGAGCGGCGGCGTCCCGCGCGGTGAACCGGGATCCGGTTTGCCGCTGTCCAACTCTGCTTGCGTAATGAATTTGCCGGCGAGCAACCGATCGAGCATCGTCTTGATCAGGCGCTCGTAGTAGCTCATTCGCAGGTAGTCGGCGGCCGGAATGCTTTCGAGCTCGAAGCGGAAATTCTTTCTGCGGCCGCGACTGAACGTACCAGCGGAGCTGATGAGCGCCCAGGCGCGCCCCTCCCAGGGCTCGTGAAAGGTGCCTTCGCTCTTGTCGTACTCGATAGGTCCCATGCCGTGCATGCCGCCCATGTCATGGACGCTGTTCATGCGGTGCCTCCAGTGGCGACCGTCACTTTCGCGACGCCCACCATCGCGTCGCGCGTCACCAATGCGGCGAGCCGATCTTCAGTCATCGCCTCGGTGCCGGCCGGCCGTTCAGGGAGGACCAGGTATCGCACGTCCGCTGTGCTATCCCACACGCGAACTTCGACATCGTCGGGCAGTTGCAGGCCGAATTCGCGAAGGACACCGCGAGGATCGATGACGGCGCGCGAGCGATACGGCGCGGACTTGTACCAGGTGGGCGGCAATCCGAGGACGGGCCAGGGGTAGCACGAGCAGAGCGTGCAAACCACGAGGTTGTGAACCTTCGGGCCGTTCTCGAGGACGACCATGTGCTCTCCCTGAGAGCCGCCGTACCCAAGCTCGGCGATCGCAGCGGTGCCGTCGGTGAGCAGGCGCTTCCTGAATGCGGGATCGACCCACGCGCGCGCGATGACCCGCGCGCCATTACGGGGTCCCACCTTCGTTTCGTACGTTTGGATGATCGCGTCGAGTGTAGCGGGATCGACCATCCCTTTCTCGACGAGCAATGACTCGAGCGCTTTGACGCGCAACGCTGGATCGGAAGGGGCGGCCTGGTGGACGCGATCACGCAGTTCTTGAGCCTGGCCAACGTCGGAACCTGCGAACATACCGGCGGCTCCGGCTGCTGCGCCCGTCAGGAACTCGCGTCGTCCGACCTCGTCTGGCTGTTGCGCCATGCCTCTCTCACGCCGCAGCTTACTCCACTGGGCGATGCTCAATACAAGAGAAACCGCTCCCGCAGCTTCCGGAATGCTTCATGGTCGTCGCGCCAGCTGCGCGCGATCTCGCGGGGATCGACATCTGCCTCGATCTGCTGACGCAGGACGGCTGAACCGGCGAGGATGTCGATCGGCATTTTGTCGTGCTCGTACTCGTACGGAGGTTGCCGCCA
>JBKPNV010000428.1:0-18666 GCA_046732795.1 Acidobacteriota bacterium | reverse complement strand
TTTGGAAAGGCGCCACTGGCCTGCTTGCTCCCCTGCCGCGGCAACTGCACGACGAACGAGTCGAGGCCGATGTTCAACGCGGCCGCTGACTGCTTGCGATGCGCCGCGATCTGCTCCTGCAGGTCGCGCATCACCGCCGATTGCTTTCGGACGCGGTCGATCAGCACGCGCTGTGTGGCCGGCGATGACGCCGTAATGTCCAGGTCGGTGTTTGTGGGGACGATCGCGGCGTCCGCACGAAACCTCGGCGTGTCGAACGCGCGCTCGAGATCGCCTCCGGTGAGATAAATCTTCGACGGAAATGCCGCAGTGGCGGTCGGGGCCAGCTCCGTCGTCGCGAAGCTCAGCGCGATCTCCTCGCCTCGTTTCTGATCGTCGCCGAACATGAACGCAACCGGCCCCTGCTGCGCGATGGCCAGGCCGGAGAGCAGTGACATTACGCCTGCGATGAGGAGAATGAGGCCGCGCGTGTAGCGAATCCGTTGAGCCATGGAGCGTCGCTCCTCCGTCGATTGCAATGCAGCACGGCCATTTTATTGCGTTTTCGACGCCTGTGTGGCGTCCTCTCTGTGTACGGCCGTAAAACTGCGCCAGGCGGGTCTGACTCCGACATGGCTCAGGCCAGGGACCCGCCTCCACGCGATTGTGAAACACGTTGGCGCACGAAAGAGTTGGACGACGCTTTCCACCCAGGGACCAGGCAGGCGAACAGCGCGACAAGCAGCAATGCCAGCGGCACCAGCCCGAGAGTCATCGGATCGGTCGAGCTAAGCGTGCTGCACCGAGCGAGTCGGACACCTATGCTCGTCGGCCGCGGCGGAGGCTCGCTGGTTTCTGCTATGCTCCGTCAACCTCGAACATGCGTTGGCGTGGGTTCCGCCGGGATTGGATGGCCGTGCTCGGCTACGCCGTCATCGCCGTGGCGTTTTCATGGCCGCTTGTTCTTCACTTCAGTACACATCTGACCGGCCCACCTGATGGCGACACAGGCGTGTACGTCTGGAATCAATGGGTCTTCCGCCACGAGATTCTCGTCCGTCGCCAACTCCCCTTCTTTACCAACTCGATCTTTTCGATGACGCCCGAGGCGAACCTGAGCCTCCACAACTACACGACGTTTCAGAATCTTCTCGCGCTTCCGCTGTTGGGCGTGCTTGGCGTCGTCGCGACATTCAACGTGATCTTTCTGCTGATGGTGGTGCTCACGGCGTACTCGACGTTCCTGCTCGCGCGCCATGTCACAGGAAGGTTCTCGGAGTCGTGGCTGGCAGGGCTCATGTTTGCGTGGAGTCCGCTGCTGGTGACACGAGGCATGGGACACTTCAGCCTCGTCGCTGCGGCTCCTCTGGCGATCTTCCTGCTGGTGTTGATGAAGGCCGACGGGCACGAGCGGTTTCGCGATGCCGTCGCGCTAGGTGCTGTGGTGGCATGGGCGGCGACCTGCGACGCCTACTACGCGATCTTCTGCCTGCTCATTGGCGCTGTGTTTCTCGTGGCCCGCGTCTTCGCGATTCACAACAGCCGTCAGTCCGGCCGCGCCCGGGCCGCGCGATGGGCGGTCGACGTGCTGCTCCTCTGCTCGGCAGGACTGGTTGGGGCGATCGCGATCACCGGCGGCTGGACGTCATCGATCTTTGGATTCCCGATTTCCGCGAAGGGGCTGTACACACCGGTGCTGATCATGTCGGTGCTGGCATTCCTCAGATTGGGCTGGCACCTGCGCGCCTCGCCGAGACCTGGTGCAGAGGTTGAAGCGAAGCGGCTAGCATTCCTGACAGTGGCGGCGGGCGTGGTCGCAGCCGTGCTGTTGTCGCCGGTGCTCTACGCCGTCGGCGAACGCCTCACCGCGGGCGAGCTCAAGTCGCCGGGAGTGTTGTGGCGGAGCAGTCCCGGAGGAGTCGACCTGTTCGCGCTGGTGTTGCCGAATCCCAATCATCCGTTGACGCCTCAGGTGATTGCCGACTGGCTGGCGACGTTCCAGGGCGGATACCTTGAAGCTGTCGTCTCAATCCCGTTTGTGACCCTCATTACTCTGGTCGTTGCCTGGAGAAGGGGATGGCGCGCGTCGCGCTGGTGGACGGCGCTGGCAATTGCCTTCGGCGCTCTCGCGCTCGGTCCGTTCGTGCATGTAGGCGGCCTCAACACCTACGTTCCGGGACCATGGGCGCTGCTCAGATTCGTGCCGGTCCTCGGGCTGACCCGGATGCCGTCACGCTTCTCGGTGGTGCTGATGCTGGCGGTGGCAGTGCTCTTCGCTGCGGCGCTCGAATGGCTGGGACGCACCTACCCGCGCCGACGGCGGCCGATTCTGGTCACCGTGGGCATTCTGCTCCTCGCCGAGTTGGTACCCGCGCCGCTCACACTGCATTCAGCGGCCGTGCCGCGGTTCTATGAACGGGTCGCCGCCGCGCCGGGCGACGTCCGGGTGCTCGAGTTGCCGACCGGCATTCGCGACGGCACGTCGAGCATGGGCAACTTCATCGCGCGCTCACAGTACTTTCAGACGATGCACGAGAAACCGCTGATCGGCGGCTACCTGTCTCGAGTGGGAGGCCGAAGCATCGCGGACGTGCGCCGCATCGACATGCTCGATGCATTGATTGTCCTCAGCGAGGGAGGCACCCTCCCGCCAGAACGCGAAGCGGCGCTCATTTCAGGAGGATCCGCGTTCGTTCGCGAAGCGAATCTCGGTTTCGTGATTGTCGATCGACTCCGATCGTCCACTGCATTGATTGACTTCGCCAGACGGGCTCTCCACCTGTCGTACGTGGACAGAGACGGCGTGTTCGAGTTGTATCAACCCACCCGATAGCGGACCGGGTCAACTTCCCGGAAAGGCCACGAAGATACATAGGCCACGAAGATCACGAAGATCACGAAGATCGCCAAGCGCCAAACCAGGGAGTTGCGCAAACGCCGGGCGTTGGCAAGAGACAGCCCGAGATATCATTCGATCGAGACCACGGGTGCGTGACGATCGAGTGCGTCGGGAGAGAGAGTCCTATGACGAGGGCGAGGTCTTCGTCGAAAGCGCCAGGCTTCACGCACGGTTCGAGCACGTCTTCACCGGAGCGAACTCGCGCGCGGCGGAGCGTCATTTCGCTCGCCTCGTGCGAGAGCAGGCGGCCAGCCGCCGCGTATTGAGCTACGGCTGCGTCCGTGGGGACATGCTGATGCCGACCGTGCTCGCGGCCAGGCCGCAACGCCTGCTGGTGGTTGACGTCTCGATCAAAGAGATCGCGGCCGTCAGGACGGAATTCGGAAACGTCGCGGAATACTCGGTGATGGATGGCCACTCGCTGGCGTTGCCCGAGGCGTCCTTCGATCTCGTCGTCGGGCGCGCCATCATCCACCACCTCGAGTACGAGACGGCCATTCGCGAAATTCATCGAGTGCTTGCTCCGGGCGGCGTGGCGGCGTTCGTCGAACCGCTGCGTGGCAATCCCCTGCTGGCTCTAGCGCGTGTGCTGACGCCGCGAGCGCGCACCCGCGACGAGCTTCCACTATCGGCAGCGCAGCTCAGATTTGGCGACCAGGTATTCGGAAGCTCGCGTCACCTGTTTTTCAGTCTGCTCTCGGTGCCAGCCGGCATGATGAGCTCAATCCTGTTCCCGAATCCCGATAACGTATTGATGCGGGCTGCCGATCGAGTCGATCGTGTGCTCGCGAACACTCCCGCCAGGTACTGGATGCGCTCGGCGATCCTGGCTTGGAAGAAGAGCTAGTTCGCCAGAATGGGGATTCGCCGCGGCTGCATTACTATCGAACAGGCATGGATCGGACGTTCCTCCTTGTCGGCGCGCTGGCGGGGTTCGTCGGCGTGGCCTTGGGCGCATTCGGGGCGCACGGACTGCGCACTCGATTGTCGACGGAGATGCTGGCGGTATTCGAGACGGGCGTGCGCTATCAGATGTATCACGCATTCGCGATCCTCATCGTCGCGCTCGCCGCCGCCAGACTCGATGGCTGGCTGATTCGAGCCGCGGGCTGGCTGTTCACCGCCGGTATCGTGTTGTTTTCGGGAAGCCTCTATGCGCTCGCGCTCGGCGGCATCGCCATCCTGGGTGCGGTCACACCAATCGGCGGGCTGGCGTTTCTCGGCGGGTGGGCCTGCCTGGCGATCGCGGCGCTCGCGCTCGCAGGGACTTCGATCCGCCCATTTTAGCCTGCGGCGGTGCGCCTCGGCAGGTACCAGATCAATCATCGAAGACACCATGAGCGAGCCCGAAGACGAAGATTTCGCAACACTGTTCGAGGCGTCACCGCAGGCCAGGCGCATCGAGAAGGGACAGACGATTGAGGGCATCGTCGTCTCGGTCGGCGAGGAAGTGGCACTCGTCGACGTCGGCGGGAAGAGCGAGGCCACCATCGATGTCGATGAGTTGAAGGACGATCACGGCACACTCGAGGTGTCCGTTGGGGAACGCATTCTGGCGACGGTCATATCGACCGCTGGAGGGCTGACGCTGTCCCGGCGACTGGCGCTGGGGGCCGCCACCGCACGACAGCTCGAGGATGCATTTCACGCCGGTCTCCCCGTCGAGGGGAAAGTCGAACGGGTGGTGAAGGGAGGGTACGAGGTACGCGTTGCGCGTCAGCGCGCCTTCTGCCCAGGCTCGCAGATCGACGTCGTTCACAACGTTGACCCCGCGCACTACGAGGGGCGGGTATTTCCGTTCCGCATCATCGAGTACAAGGACGGGAAGAACATCGTGCTGTCCCGCCGGGCACTGCTCGAGGAAGAGCAGCGCGCCCAGGCGGCCCAGATCAGGGAATCGATCGTCGAAGGCGCGGTGATCACTGGACGTGTCGCGTCGGTACGAGAGTTCGGCGCCTTTGTCGATTTCGGTGGAGGGGTCCAGGGGTTGCTGCACGTGTCCGAAATGGGATGGTCACGCGCATCGGACTCGCTGCAGCTCGTCAAGCCCGGCGACGAGATCACGGTCAAGGTCCTGCGCGTTGACGCCGACAAGCAGAAAATTTCACTCGGCCTGAAACAGCTCATGGCGGATCCCTGGCTCAAAGTCGGGGATACCTACGTTGCGGGCCAGTTACGCCGCGGCCGCGTCACGCGCGTGGCGGAGTTCGGCGTCTTCGTCGAGTTGGAGCCCGGGATCGAAGGCCTGATCCCGTTGAGCGAGAGCGGCGTGGCTCGCGATGGCGACGTCAAGAAAGCGTTTCCCATCGGCAACATGATCGACGTCGTGCTGCTCGACATCGATGCCAATGCGCGCCGTATTCGTCTCAGCGTCACGGCCGTCCAGAAAATGCGCGAGGCCGACGAAGTGCGCGAGTACACCGAGCGCGTCGACGCCCCTGCATCGGAGGGATTCGGATCGCTCGGCGACAAGCTGCGCGACGCGTTGAAGCCGCGACAGAGGTAGGGTTCAGCAGACGCGTCCAGCACCGCTTGCGACGGAAGACGAAGTCAGCAACAGTCCTCGGACGCGGTCGTAGAGGCACGCTGGGCCACAATAATCTCTCGCCTGCGCGAAGAGGCGTGGCGCTGGTGCGATCAACGTTACGATTTCAGCAACACCACGACGCCAGTGAGCCCGATCAAGGTGGGTGGCTGGCGGCCGTGAACGATCCCTGCGTTGGGAAAGCATTGCGCCTGATGGACGCAAATCCTATTCACGATTCGACAGTCGACGAACTCGCACGCGAAGTTGCGGTATCGCGGTCCGTGCTGGCGCAGCGCTTTACCGATCTGGTCGGTGAAGGGCCGATGCGATATCTCGCGAACTGGCGGATGGAACTCGCCAAGCAGATGATGCGCGAGGGCGCCCGCAATATTCAGGAGGTCGCGACGAAAGTCGGCTACGACTCCGAAGCGCCGTTCAATCGCGCCTTCGAGCGTGCGACCGGATCACCGCCAGCGACCTGGCGCAAGGGCGCCGTCGGCGCGACCTGATGCCGTGATGGACGCGGCCTACGATGCGATCGTCGTTGGGATCGGTGGCATGGGCAGCGCCGCCCTCTACCATCTGGCCAGGCGCGGCGCGACCCGGGTCCTCGGCCTCGAGCAGTTCGACATCGCGCACGACAAGGGTTCCTCGCACGGCCTGTCTCGGATGATTCGGCTCGCGTACTGGGAGCATCCCAGCTACGTCCCTCTGCTTCGCCGTGCCTACGAACTGTGGCGCGAGCTGGCACACGCGACCGGTGAGCCATTGCTGATCACGACGGGCAGCATCGACGCCGGACCCGCCACCTTTCCGGCCATCGTCGGCGCACGGCGCGCGTGTGACCTGTTCGACCTGCCACACGTGCTGTATGACGGAGCATCGTTGACGCGGGCATTCCCCGGCTATCGACTGCCACCTGATTTCACGGCGCTGTATCAACCCGATGGCGGTTTTCTAAGACCCGAGCGGTGTGTCCAGGCGCACGTCACTTTGGCGCAACGCGCCGGAGCAGTCGTGCACACGCACGAACGTGTCCTTGATTGGACCGAACGGGGAGGAAGCGTCGACGTCAGGACCGATCGCGCCGCTTACACCTGCCGGCAGGTAATTATCACGGCCGGTGCGTGGGCGGGAACGCTGTTGAAGAATCTACATCCGATGCTGATACCTGAACGCCAGGTGATGCTCTGGGTTGCGCCGCTACGCCCTGAGTACTTTCAGCCCGCCACCTTCCCGGTCGTCTATATGCATGCCGCCGAGGGCAGCTTCTATGCGCTGCCCGCACACGAGGGAGCGGGGGTGAAATTCGGCAAGTACCATCACCTCAGGCAACACGTCGATCCCGATGCGATGGACCGCGAATGTCACCCCGAGGACGAGCGCGTGCTGCGAGAGGGCGTGCGCCGTTACTTTCCAGACGCCGATGGTCCGACGCTGGCGATGAAGACGTGCCTCTTCACCAACACGCCGGACGAGCACTTCGTGATCACCCGCCTTGCAGGCTCGCCGGTCTCCGTAGCCGCCGGCTTTTCAGGTCACGGATTCAAGTTCTGCAGTGTCGTGGGCGAGATCCTGGCGGACCTGGCCCTCGATGGCGGCACGCGGCACGACATCTCGCTGTTTGCGCCGAACCGTACCACCATCGTTGATGAGCATCTTTGATTGTGGACTTCTGGTGATGGAGATTGTTGATTGGACGCTGATTCGCCGCTAATCAATGACAATCGCGACTCAACAATCAACAAGCATTCCACAGTCAAAGATCATCACAATCAAAGATCGATTTATTTGCCCTTCTGAGCACTCTGCGGCCGGCGCTGCCGCACGTCGACCTCTGAGGCCACCATCTTTCCATTCACGTCGGAATAGCGGACGGAAACCTGGTCGCCTTCGTGCACCACTTCCGTAATCTTGAGGCCCGGCTTGCCTGCTTCCTTGGCGGCCTGTGACTTGGCACCCCCGGAGGTGACCTTCACCTGCGTGGATGTGTTGGTCGTGAACTCCATCGTCTTTCCTTTGCCGGCATCGATGGTGAGGGAGTCACCGGCGATCTTCAACACCGGCCCGGTCGCCGTCTGAGTCTTTGGTTTTTGCGCCGCGACGCCGACCCCAAGACCAACGACGAGTATTGCGACGGCGAGAATTGCCTGTAGCTTCATGTAAGCCTCCTGCAATGAGACACCTCAAATGGAACTGCGCGCACGCGTTTGCGCGCCGTCAGTCTGTGCCACAACGACTTGGACGGATGGGACGTGAATGCCCCGTCGGCATAGGCAGGGTCGAGCCTGCCGGCCGGAATGCGCGAGTGGCGCCGAGCGTGGAGTCTGCACGGTCGTAGCCACGCTGGAGAGACAACGTGGCATCGGGCTCGCGACTCTACTGCGCTTATCGGCTGAGATCAAGGCCATTCTGGGGCGACGAATACAGTGGGTGGACGACATCGGGCACACCCCTTGCTCGTTCCGAAACGGAAACCGTCGGTCAAGGGGGCTTCGTGATGCGGAATGTAGGTTCGACTGAGCGGTTTGTCAGACTGGGTATCGGCGTCGTCGCGGCCATTGCAGCCGCAAGGGCCTCGGGTTGGTCGCGCGCGGCGCTCAACACGCTGGCGACGGCCGGGTTCGCTACCGGGTCGACCCGGTACTGCCCCCTCAATCAGGCCGTCGGCCGCGACTCGTCGCACCAACTCTCGCCGCTCGACGCCGAGCTGCCCGCCTCTGGCTCGCGCCTGTGACCGGCTCCGATGGCAACAAACGACAAGGAGAACACGATGGCTAAGATTGCTCGCGACTTCATGACGCCGAGCCCGGCGTGCTGCACGCCAAAGACAACGATCGTTCAGGTCGCAAAGATGATGATGCAGAACGACTGTGGACAGATTCCAGTCATCGACAGCAACGGGAGCCCGATCGGCGTGATCACCGACCGCGACATCGTCTGCCGTATCGTCGCAGAAGGGAGGAATCCTGCCACGAGCACAGTCGAACAGTTCATGTCACAACCGATTGTCACGGTCCGCGACAACGACTCGATCGAAGACGTCGTCTCGACGATGGAGAAACATCAGATTCGCCGGGTGCCCGTGACGGACGAACGTGGAATGTGCTCAGGCATCATCGCCCAGGCCGACGTGGCGTGGATGGCGGCCGAACGCTCGGTGGCCGAACTCGTTCGGGAAGTGTCTCGGGATACCAAGCCGGCCCAGTGACGGATCATTGTCGAATGTGACGATCTTTGATTGTTGATTCCTTGTTGAGTGAGGATTGTTGATTGTAGATTTGTTCCTGAATCGAGGCGTTCGATATACCGCTACGATTCGATGTCAGAATTCAACGCTCGAAAATCAACAATCAATAACGAATCAATAATCAAAGATCTGCAAGTCAATAATGGTCTGCCATGTCCGTCACTTCTCACCTCGCGATCTCGCCGGCGAAGTATGACGCGCGCATCCGCTCACTGATCCCGCTCTACGACGAATTGATTGCGGAGGTGGTTCGCGCCCTCGATCATGCGGCGCGCCCGGTGCGAACGATCGTCGATCTCGGCATCGGCACCGGTGCACTGGCGCGGGCATGCCTCGAGCGCTTACCACGCGCGCGTGTCTGGGGCATCGATGCCGACACCGACATGATGGCGATCGCGCGTGCGCGCCTCGGTCCCGCGAGCCGGCGCCTCACCATGACCACGGGGAGCTTCCTGGACGTGGCGCTGCCAGCCTGCGACGCCCTGGTCGCCAGCTACTCGCTGCATCACATCAGGACGCGGGCCGCCAAGCTGGCGTTCTATCGGCGCTGCTATCGCGCGCTTCGCCCGGGCGGCGTGTTGATCACGGGCGATTGTGCGCCCGCCTCGTCAGCGGGTGGATTCGCGCGCGACCTCGACACGTGGTTCACGCATCTCGGGAAAACGTTCGGCGGTCGCGCGCGCGGCCGGCGAGTCTATGAATCGTGGAGCGATGAGGACGTGTACGTGCCGCTCTCCGATGAAGTCCGTCTGCTGCAGCGCGCCGGCTTCGTGGTGGACGTGCCGTGGCGCCGCTCCCCGTTTGCCGTCATCGTCGGCTGGCGCCAGCCGTAGGGCGGGCTTTCTCGTTCACCGTAGCCTTCGGCGAAGATGAACGCCCCGCGTCGGATCCACGCGCAGCTAAAGCCTGCGCGCCACGCGATCTGGGGCGTGCCCTCATAGTGTGCAAGGCGCGATCCTGATACAGTGTGCCGACATGAAGACGCGACTGCTTCTGATCCTCGCGGCGCTCGCCATCTCGACCCCGTCGTTCGCCCAGCTCGCGACTCCCAACGCGGCCGGCGCGGCGCTCGGTCACATCCACATCAACGCCACGGACGTTGACGCCCAGTCACGCTTCTGGGCCGCCGTCGGCGGGCAGATCGTGCAGCGGGAGAAGCTCACCATGGTGCAGATCCCCGGTGTCTACATTCTGCTGCGCAAACAGGAGCCGACCGGCGGGACCAACGGATCCGCACTCAACCACTTCGGGCTGTACGTCAAAGACTTCGCCGCTGCGTCCACCAGGTGGAAGGCTGCCGGCCTGAACTGGGAGCCGAACAAAGATCCCAAAGTCGAACAGGGATTCCTCACCGGGCCAGACGGCGTTCGCGTCGAGATTTACGGCAACGCCTCGATCGCAACGCCGCTGCAGATGCATCACATTCACCTGATGGTTGCCGATCCCGCGGCGGCACAGAAGTGGTACGGACAGCACTTCGGCGCCGCTCCCGGCAAGCGGCTGACGTTCGAGACGGCGACAGTGCCCGGCACCGAGATCGCTCTCGGCAAAGCCGACGCGCCTCTCGCACCAACGAAGGGTCGGTCGGTCGATCACATCGGCTTCGAGGTGAAGAACCTGGATGGGTTCGTGGCGAAGCTGCAAGCCACGGGAATCAAGACGGACGCGGCGATCCGCAACAGCACCAACGCGTCCGGCCTGCGGATCGTATTCATCACCGATCCATGGGGCACGGAGATCGAACTGACGGAAGGACTGGCGTCAACTCCGCTCGCGGGCACAAGGTAGCACTGTTACGCATATCAGGAGTCCGCTGTGCGTCTACCCGTCTTTCTTGTCCTCGCCGTGCTCGGCGCCCCAGTCTACGGCCAGGATAAGCCTCAAGAGGCCAAGCCGACCGGTCCGAAACCAAGCCGGGTGGAAATCACACCGCGCACGGTTGAAACGGTGGCTGGCCAGCAATTGAGCTTTTCTGCGGCGGGCTACGACGACGCAGGTAACAAGATGGATGCGCCGCCCTCGGCCTGGTTCGCGGCGCCGTTCGACCTCGCGTTTGCCGACGACAAGGGCACGGTGACATTCACCGGGTCCGGTGACGTACGGGTGGGCGCCATCATCAACGGCAAAACGGGGTTTATCACCGTTACCGTGAGGCCTCAGGCCATCGCGCGCGTGACGATCGCAAAGCCTCGTGCCGCGCTTGCGCTCGGAACGGGCCTCACGTTGCAGGCACACGCCGAGATGGCAAACGGCGACCCGCGCACCGACCAGCAGGTTCGATGGGTCTCGTTGCGTCCCGATGTCGCCTCCATCGACGAATCGGGCTTTGTCATCGGCCAGGCAGTGGGCACGGCGATGCTCGAGGCATCGGTGGGCGACATCAAGGCAACGGCGTCGATCGACGTCGTCAGGAATCCCGTGCGCGAGTTATCGATCGTTCCCAAGACGAGCCGCGTACGAACGGGCGATGTCGTGCGCTTCGAGAGCGTTGCGTCCGGTCAGACCAATGCCCGCGTCTCTGCCCTCGCCCGCTGGTCGATCAGCGGAGCCGGTGCCACGATCGATGCTGATGGCGGTTTCGTCGCCGAAAAGCCGGGGTCCTACGCGGTGACCGCCACAATCGGGGATCGATCGGCCGTTGCGACCGTCACCGTTATTCCACGAGAAGTGGCGCGTGAACTGGAAGTCGTCGGCCGCACGGCACAAGAGGAATTTCAAACCGCCGAACAGTGGATCGTCGGAAATTACGCCTACGTCAGCTCGATCATGGCCGGGCGGGTGTGGGTCTACGACATCTCCGATCCTGCCAAGCCGGTCAAAGTCGATTCCGTATCCTTCGATGCGCGCGTGATCAACGACGTCAGCACGACCGCCGACGGCAAGATCGGCGTTGTCACCCGCGAGGGCGCATCGAACCGCAAGAACGGAATCGTGTTCCTCGATCTTGCCGATCCGGCGCATCCCAAAGTGCGGTCGGAGTACACCGAGACAGTGACGGGCGGCGTGCACAGCGCCTACGTCAACGGGCACTACGTGTACCTGACTGACGATGCGACGGGATCGTTGCGGGTGGTCGACTTCGCGGATCCCGCCAAGCCGAAGGAGGTCGCCCGCTGGCAAACCGAGAATCCACTTGCCCGCGCGGTCAAGAGTCCCGAGGGAGAGACGTTCGTGGGCGGACGAATGCTGCACGACGTCCAGGTGGTCGACGGGCTGATTTACATGGGGTACTGGAAAGACGGGCTCGTCATCCTCGACGTCGGCAACGGCATCAAAGGCGGAAGCCCTGAGCACCCGCAGTTCGTCAGCCAGCTGCGCTTCAACTACAGCGAGTTATATGGCCCGGGATGGCTGGCCGGCGCGCACTCGGTCTTCCGCTACAAGAACTACGTCTTCCTTGGTGACGAAGTGTTTCCGGCGCAGTACGACCTGACCGACAAGGCGAGGATTCCGACCAAGGGCGTCGTGCACGTGGTTGACGTATCCGACATTCTCAACCCACGCAAAGTTGCCGAATACGAGGTTCCGGAGGAAGGCGCTCACAACATGTGGGTGGAGAACGATGTCATGTACATCGGCTACTACAGCGGGGGCGCGCGCGCCGTCGACGTGTCGGGCGAGCTGCGCGGAAATCTCTACCGCCAGGGACGCGAGATGGCTCGCCTGTGGACCGGAGACGCGAAGGGGTTCCGGCCGAACATTCCGTTTGCCTGGGGAGCGCAGCCGCACGATGGTCTCATCTACTTCAACGACGTTCACACCGGGCTCTGGGTTACGAAACTGATCGACCCGGCGGAACGCGCGAAGTAGGACTATCGCCCCTAACGGTCCACCATCCTCACGACGTCGATGCCTCCGGCCTGTGGACCGACATCGACGCTGCCGACCATCGTCAAGGACTTGAGATCGAGGATCTCGACCGTACCCGGTTCGGCCGCGATGCCTTCGACGGAGATGAACGCGTAGCGATCATCGGGGGCCACAGCCACGCCGTGGACAACCTTTCGTTTCGTCCGGACACGTGCGAGCTCCTTGCCGGACTCCGCATCGAACACGGAGACACTCTGATCGCGGCGATTGGTCGCAATCAGCCTCCCGTCGTGCGTCATCGCCAGGTTATAGACGCCGGCGCCCGCCGGAATCCGGCGAACGAGCGTCCAGTCACGAGCGCTGACTTCTACGATCTCGCTGGAACCGTTGCACGCGACGAACACTGATGGGCGCGCGCCCGCACCCGTCGCCTTGGACGGCTGCGCCCAGGTTGGCGAGCAAGAGATGTCGCCGGCGAGTGGCGCCTCGGTGCCGTGCCCGGACGCTGACGCCGTGGCATGGTCGGCATGCGGCATCCGCATCGGCGGTCCATTCATGCCTGCCTCGCGTCCCTTGGTCAGAATGAAGTGTCTCGACACCTTGAGCGTGGCGGTGTCGATCTCCACGAGCTGCTCGTCCATCATACAGACGGAGTAATGGCGGGAGCCGTCGGCGCTGAGCCGCGAGCCGTGCGGCATGGTGCACGTCGGGATACGCGCGATCTCCGTCATGTCGTCGGGTGTCACCACCGATACGCTGGACGGAACCATGTCGCCGTGCAGATTGAAGTTGACGACGAAGAGGAACTCGCCGTCGGGAGCGATGTCGAGCGTCGCCGGGAACATGCCGACCGTCACGCGGCCAACGAGCTTGTCGTCCGTCGTCGAATACTTCCAGATCGAGCCGTTCGGCTGCCCATGCGCAATTGAGACGTAGTAGTACGCCTTGTCCGGCGAGACGGCGAGCCCATGAGGCCCGTCGATGTCGGTCGGCATCATCCCGGTCGGGATCTCGTGGTCGACGACGGCGCCGTCTGGCCCAAAGCGGACCAGCGCGATCTTGTCAGCCGCCTCGGAGGCGACGTACACGTAGTAGGTGCGCTGCTGCGCCGCCACCGGACAGGCGGACACCGCCGCCGTCAGGAAAGCTAGCGCCACCAGTGTTCTCCGACCCATCTGATGAGTCTATACGGATCGGGTGTTCACGATTCACTGCCTGACACCCAGGGACGCGGGGACTGTTTGCCTCACCGGCCATACCGTTTTGTCCGCCACCTCCGGTGATCACGCACGCTGGGCCCAGACCGCGAGGATCGCGCGTTCGTAGATCGTCGAGAGCGGCTCGAGATCGGCGATGCGGACCTGCTCGTCGATCTTGTGGATCGAATCGTTGAGCGGTCCGAACTCCACGACCTCGCGCGCCAGTCGCGCCAGGAAGCGCCCATCCGAGGTCCCACCGCTTGTTGAGAGCGCGGGCTCGACCCCGGCAACCGATCGGACGGACGCGGACAGCGCATCCACCAGCGCACCGCGCGGGGTGAGAAACGGCTCTCCAATCAAGGTCCACTGCAGCTCGTAGCGCAGACGAAATTGGTCGAGGATCTCGCGCACGCGCGCCTGGAGATCCGGCGCTGACGATTCGGGTGAGAACCGGAAGTTGAAAGAGACGTCCACTGTGCCGGGAATGATGTTGCTCGCGCCGGTTCCCGCGTGAATGTTCGAGACTTGGAAGCTAGTGGGCTGGAAATACTCATTCCCGCGATCCCATTCCGCCGAGACGAGCGCGTGCAGCGCCCCGGCTGCGTCGTGAATCGGGTTGCGGCCGCGCTCGGGATACGCGATGTGGCACTGCTGACCGTGTATGCGCAGCCGCCCGTTCAGCGATCCGCGCCGCCCGTTCTTAATCGTGTCGCCGAAGCGCTCGGTCGAGGTCGGCTCACCAACGATGCAGGCGTCGATGCTCTCGCCGCGCTCGAGCAGCGTCGACACGACCGCTGCCGTGCCGTCAACCGCATCGCCTTCTTCATCCGACGTGAGCAGGATGGCGACCGACCCGCGATGACCAGCCATGGCAGCAACCCGCTCCGCCGCCGTGATCATTGCCGCGACGGATCCCTTCATGTCTGCGGCGCCGCGTCCGTAAAGCAGGCCGTCACGCTCGGTCGGCGTAAACGGGTCGCTCGTCCACTCCGCTACCGGTCCGGGCGGCACGACGTCGACGTGGCCGGCCAAGCAGACGAGCGGGCGCGTCGATCCATGACGCGCCCACAAATTGCCGACCGGTCCGCGATCGATGCGCTCGCACCGAAAACCAGCCGCCGCCAGCCGCGACGCCACGAGGCTCAGGCACCCGCCATCCGCAGGTGTGATCGATCGATATGCGATGAGCTGACGGGCGAGTTGCAGCGTCTCGGCCTGGATTCCTGTCACGTGCGGAGCAGCTCGTTGATGGACGTCTTCGCCCGCGTCTGCGCGTCCACCCGCTTCACGATGACGGCGCAGGACAAGGCATACTTTCCGTCGGCCGATGGGAGGCTGCCAGGGACGACGACCGATCCTGAAGGCACTCGGCCGTAGAGAACCTCACCGGTCGCGCGGTCGTAGATTTTCGTGCTCTGGCTGATGAACACACCCATCGCGAGCACCGAATGCGCCTCGACGATCACGCCTTCGACGATCTCCGAGCGCGCGCCGATGAAACAGTGATCCTCGATGATCGTCGGATTGGCCTGAAGGGGCTCGAGCACGCCGCCGATGCCCACGCCACCGGACAGATGGACGTTCTTGCCGATCTGCGCGCACGAGCCCACGGTGGCCCACGTATCCACCATCGTCCCCTCGTCGACATAGGCGCCGATGTTGACGTATGAGGGCATCATGACGACGTTGCGCCCGATGAAGGCGCCAGTACGCGCGACGGCCGGTGGGACGACGCGAAATCCGCCTTCCCGGAACTCGGCGTCGGATAAACCGGCGAAACGCAGCGGCACCTTGTCGAAATACTTCGTGGCGCCTGCGTCGATGACGCGGTTGTCGTGCGCGCGGAAGTACAGCAGCACGGCCTTCTTCAGCCACTGATGCGTCACCCAGGCGCCGTCGACCTTTTCGGCCACCCGCAGGCGGCCGTGGTTGAGGCCGTCGAGAATCTCGGACAGGGCGTCTGCCAGATCCCGAGGCACCTGGTTGGGTGTGATTTCCGAGCGGCGCTCGAAGGCTTCCTCGATGAGAGATTCCAGTACGTGAGTCGTCATATCAACGTAAGTAAACACTAGTCAACGCCCAACTCCCAATTCCCAAACGATTTTGGCTATGCGCAGTCCGAGGTTGGAACTGGTCGCCCGACCCTTCATTGACCACGTGATCACGACACACCGAGGCACAGAGGCATTCAGAACGTTCTTTGTGGTGTCTCAGTGCCTCCGTGTGTCGTATTCGTCGCCGCACGTGACGTCACGTTTCGGGTTCTATGGTCCACAGAACGCAACAATTCGTTTCGCTGCCTCGATGCACTCGGACAGCCCCGGCACAAGCGCCATGCGGACGTAGCCGCGTCCCGGGTTCGTGCCATGCGCATCACGAGCCAGATACTGCCCCGGAAGCACGGTCACGTTCGTGGCCGCGAACAGCTCTCTCGTAAACGCCTCATCGTCGCCCCCCGGCACCCGCGCCCAGAGGTAGAAGCCGGCGTCCGGACGTGGCGCATGCATCACCGATGTCAGCATCGGGACCAGGCAGTCGAACTTCTCGCGATACTGACGTCGATTGTCGGCGACGTGCGCCTCGTCCTTCCAGGCGGCCATGCTGGCGTGCTGGACGCAGAGACTCATCGCGCACCCGTGATAGGTGCGATACAGGAGAAACTGCCGAAGCAGCCTCGCATCTCCCGCGACTGCTCCCGATCGCAGGCCTGGAGCATTCGACCGCTTCGATAGGCTGTTGAAGACCACAAGGTTCTGGAAGGCGTCGCGGCCCAACTGCTGCGCGGCCTCGAGCGCGCCGAGCGGCGCCCGCTCGTCATAGATCTCCGAATAGCATTCATCGGACGCGATGACGAAGCCGTAGCGATCCGAGTAATCGAACAGCGCCCGCCACTCATCGAGCGTCAACACCCGGCCCGAGGGGTTGGCGGGCGAACACACATACAGCAACTGCGTGCGTGCCCACTGCCGATGGCTGAGCGAGTCCAGATCGAGCGTGAAGTTGTTGGTGTCTGTCTGATTGAGAAACAGTGGCTCGGCGCCCGCAAGCAGGGCCGCGCCTTCGTAGATTTGGTAGAACGGATTCGGACTCACGACGACCGGCGTTGCGGGCGCGGGATCGATCACGGCCTGACCGAACGCAAACAGCGCCTCGCGCGTGCCGTTGACCGGCAGCACCTGCGTGCGCGGGTCGATCGCCTTCAGCCGGTAGCGCCGCACGAACCAGCCTGCCAGCAAGTCCCGGAGCTGATCGAGGCCGGCGGTCGCCGGATACACGGAGAGCCCGTCAAGATGTTCGGTCAGCGCACGGCCGATGAGATCTGGCGTGCGATGTTGTGGTTCGCCAATCGAGAGACGAATTGGCGCTGCAACCGGCGCCAGACCGGCCAGCAGCGCACGCAGTCTCTCAAAGGGATAGGACTGAAGCTGCGACAGGCGTGCATTCACGTGGGTGCCGCCGACGATCGTAGCCGAGTTCAGCGCACCGCTGAAACGTAGGACTACGAGCTGCGCAGCCAGAAAATAGAAATGACCCCGACGCAAGCGCCCAAAATCAGCCACGAAGACGAACTCATGGCAGAGAGGTGGTACTGCGCCGTCAACCAGAGGTCCCGTAGCGCCGTCATCAGCGATGCCCCGCTGTACTCAATCAACGCCTGGGCGATAACCACAGTCTTCCTCCGTCCTGCGACACGTCGCTTCCGCAAACGACGTGCCGGACGAAGCCGTGAATTTGACGCGTTTAAACGGCGGTCGCCGTAGCAGGAACCCAAACATTCTGGAAAGACACGGACAACAGTCAAGAGTCCGCATCAAAACGGTCATGCGGCCCGCGATGAGGAGTCGGGCGGCTGGCCATATGACACCGCTTCCACATACGACTGGTTCAAGCTATCAGCGGTCAGATCGTCGAGAAGTGAGCGTGCTGTTCAAGTCGTACTGGTAATAGTGCCGATCGCTGGACAGCACATCGGCACCGGATTGAACATCCCCCGGTCAATGGCGTCGGGTTTGGACGCCGCGGTCCAGGCGGGCATGCACCTCGAAGTCGGATGGTGTGTAGTTTTTCGGTCGCGAGAACGGAATCCGGTTGGTGGGATCGTCCGTCACACACAGACGATACGTATAAGCCATCACCCGCGAGTCTCCCTCGGTTACCGCATTCGCTGCGGCCCCGGTTCGATAAAGGCTATCGTGCCGCTCGCGGCATTGCCCGGCTCGCGGTACCGTCAACGTGAATACCCGGAGGGAGTTGGAAACGCTGCGCCGGTGTTTCATAGCGCGGCAATTCTACCTGTCGGCCGTATACTCGCGGCTGTTGG
Organism: Acidobacteriota bacterium; assembly: GCA_046732795.1. GTDB lineage: Bacteria > Acidobacteriota > Vicinamibacteria > Vicinamibacterales > UBA2999 > Gp6-AA40. Next base: position 681 of record JBKPNV010000428.1, on the reverse strand, counting down.
TCCGGCTAGAGCCGGACACTACGTACGGCTTGCATCGTTCAACTGGAAACTCTCATGCCAGTCTTTCCTTCGATTCGCGTCGTCGCCGTCACGTTCGTCAGCCTGGTTGCCGTCGGCCACGCGCAGCAACAGATCGGCGTTCCTGTGCCACCACTCGGGAACGGACCTTTCATGTTCGATACGGCCGAACAGGGAAAGATACGCGTAAGCGTGCTGACCAAAGGTCTTTCGCACCCCTGGAGTATCGCGTTCCTTCCCGACGGAGCGATGCTGATCGCGGAACGGCCCGGCCGCCTTCGCGTGATGCGTAATGGTGTGCTCGATCCCACATCGATCGCTGGTGTGCCCCGCGTGCGTACGGATGGCAATGGCGGGCTGATGGATGTCGCACTCCATCCCCGATTCGCCGAGAACCGGCTCGTCTATCTCACCTATACGAAGCCCGTCGAGGGCGGCAAAGGGACTCCGTCGCTCGCGCGCGGGCGGCTCGAGGGCAACGCGCTCATGGACGTACGCGACCTCCTCGTGCCGGACGCATATGCAGGAAATGGCGGGCTGAACGGCCGCGTCGCTTTCGGCCGCGACGGCATGGTGTACTTCTCGACCGGCGGCAACATCGGTAAGGTCGCGCAGGACCCCGCCAGCCTGCGCGGCAAGATCCTGCGACTCCGTGACGATGGC
>JBKPNV010000427.1:0-8315 GCA_046732795.1 Acidobacteriota bacterium | reverse complement strand
TCGCCATGGCCGGCGCGCTTACTGGCGAGCGCAGGTACTTCGATATGGCTGCCCGCCACGTCGCCTTCATGCAGCGGATCGTGCTCAGACCGGATGGGCTCTATCGCCATCAGGCGTCCACGGAAGCCGCATGGGGCCGTGGCAATGCATTCCCGGCTCTTGGCCTGGCACTGACGCTATCGGAGTTTCCAACGGATCACTCGGACTACTCGAGTCTGCTGGCATCGTACCGCGCGCACATGGCGGCGCTCGCGCGCTTCCAGGACGAGAACGGCATGTGGCGCAACGTCATCGATCGGCCGGGCGCGTATCCGGAGTACTCCGCAACCGCGATGATTGCGACGGCGATGCTGCGCGGCATCCGGAACGGGTGGATCGATGGCGGAACCTATGAGCCGCTCGTCCAGAAGGCATGGAAGGCTATCCTCGCGCGAACCGGCGCGGAAGGCCGGCTTGTGGATGTCTGCGAAAGCACAGGCACACGAGGCCTCACTGCCGATGACTACCTCCGTCGCGCCGCGATCCTCGGCCGCGACGATCGCGGGGGCGGGATGGCGATGTTTCTGGCAACGGAACTCGCAGGGTTGTGAGCCCACAAGGACCTGACGCGGCGATCGAGTAACCAGGCCAAAACTTCATCCCTCTTCACGATTCGCGCGCGGTCGGTTTCAGGAAAGCCACAAACGATCACCCAGTAGTTGTTTGGCACACTCATTGCCCTACATACGCGTGACGGTCGCGCTGGTTGCGGCCCGGTTCCAGGTCGGGTTCCTCTTTCCCGGGTGGCGTCGATCCTCCTGGCGTGACGAACTCGTGGGCGGGTGCAGTGATGCCATTTGGAGTTGACGCGTTCGTGATCTATCTCGCCTCGACCTATGGCGACATCTTCTGGATCTTCCCTGTCGTCGCCACGATTGGCTCGCTCGCCGGCAACGGGATGACGTACTGGATCGGGCGCTGTGCGGGCGATGCAGGGCTGCCGCGGCTGTTGGCGCCGGGACAGCTCGACCGCATGAAGGCCAGCGTGGAGAAGGCGGGCGCCGGCAGACTGGCGGCTGCGGCTGTGCTGCCTCCCCCATTTCCGCTGACTGCGTTCGTTCTCACCTGCGGCGCGCTCGATCTCGATCGAAGGCGGTTCTTCGTCGTGTTCGGATTGATGCGCCTCTTGCGCTTCACCATCGTCGCACTCCTGGCCCAGCACTACGGCGATCGTGTGCGGCAGATCCTCGAGTTGCGCGAGTTGCAGACGGGGATGATGGTGCTCGTCCTGGTGGCGTTCGCGACAATGATCACGGCCGGCGTGGTGCTGTTTCGCCGCACACGGCCCGTCCTGGCGTAAGAGCATCAACCCGCCCTCTGTCTCCCGCATAGTCGTCTGTTTTCTGCACCGGCAAGTGCCGTTCGGCATTACTATCCAGGACATCTGTGTCTCAATGTAGCCGCGTCCTTCGAAGGACTCGCGCTTCATCGACTTGAAAAGCGCGCTAAATGCCGATAAATGTGGCCCGGCTCGGCGTCGGAGCAACGCTTGCCCTGACCTGTCTCGTGGTGCTGGCCGCACAGCATCCTGCGCATGCACAGACGAGCGTCGCGCTATACGCCGGCGTCGGCGAAGAGTTGATCACATTCGGCGTCGATATCCAGCGCGCGACACTCAGTCGGCGCTCATCCCTCATGCTGCCCGGCTTCGTCCAGGAGGCCTGGGTTTCTCCAGGAGGCACCTTCCTTTATGTTGCCTGGAGCAATGGCGGCTCCAGCTACGCGGGATCGGGCGTCGAGCCACGGGGAGACCAACACGGCATCACGGCCTTCCGCGTCGACTCGCAAGGTGCCTTACGCCAGCAAGGTCCACCGGCGTCACTGCGTTCACGTCCCATCCACATCACTGGCGACGGACCCGGACGACATCTACTCGTGGCATACAACGATCCGAGCGGCGTGTCCGTCCACGTCATCAACGCCGACGGCAGTGTGGGTACGGAAGTGGCGCAAGCCTCGTCGATCGATGCCGGTATTTACGCGCATCAGGTTCGAGTGCTGCCTTCAAATCGCGCGGTCGTCCTCGTCACGCGCGGCAATGAACCGACTGCATCCTCCCGCGAGGATCCGGGCGCCCTGAAGGTGTTCCACTATGACAGTGGCAAGCTGTCGGACGAGATCTCCATAGCGCCGCAAAACGGCCTCGGCTTCCGGTCTCGCCATCTCGACTTCCATCCGACGCGTCCGTGGGTGTTCCTGACAATCGAGGCCCAGAACAGACTCAATGTGTACCGGAGAGGTGAGGATGGGCTCGACCCGACATCGCTGTTCAGCGTAAGCACGCTGTCTGACGGAGGTGGTGTCAGACCAGGACAGACCACGAGCACGGTCCGCGTGCATCCAGGCGGGCAATTCGTCTACGTCGGCAACCGCGGCGCACCGACGGGCGGGCTCAACGAGATCGCCGTCTTCCGGATCAACGAGGCGACCGGCGAGCCGTCGCTCATACAGAATGTCGACACACACGGCTTCACCCCGCGCACCTTCGCGCTCGATCCCTCCGGCCGCCTGCTCGTTGTCGGCAACCAGAATTCGGTCTCGATCGGCGACGGCTCGTCGGCGAAGCGCGTGCCCGCCAATCTCGCGGTGTTCCGCGTCGGGAGTGATGGCAGGCTCACCTTCGCGCAGCGCTACGATGTGGCGGTCGGCCAGAAGCCGCTGTGGTGGATGGGAATCGTCGCGCCTCGCTGACGTGCAGGACCGAGTTCGCCTCAGCCCCAGAGTTGCCTGCTCGCCAACGCCGCGCCTTCACTGAGCGCTTTCAGCTTTGCCCAGGCAATCTGTGGATGGACGCGCATACCCATCCCGCAATCGGTACCGGCCATCACGTTGTCGCGGCCGACGAGGCTTGCATAAAGCAGGATGCGATCGGCCACGAGCTCCGGATGCTCCACCACATTGCTGGCGTGACTGACGACGCCCGGAATCAAGATCTTGCCTTCAGGCAGCCTCGTGTCTTTCCAGATCTTCCATTCGTGTTCGTGCCTCGGATTCGCGGCCTCGACCGAATATGCGCCGGCTTTCACGCGCAGCATCAGGTCGATCACGTGCTTCAGCGGCAAGTCATGCGTATGCGGTCCGTGCCAGCTTCCCCAGCAGATGTGATAGCGAACCCGGTCTTCGGGAATACCTTGCAGCGCGTGATTCACCGCGTCGATTCGCACCGCCGCGAACTTCCGATAGTCATCGATGTCCGGCGCGGGCACGATCATGTCAAAGGTATCCGGCAGGGCGGGATCATCGATCTGAAGTACGAAACCGGCGTCAACGATGGCCTTGTATTCGTGCTTGATCGCGTCGGCCAGGGCGAACAGGTACTCTTCGTCGCTTTTGTAGTGCTCGTTATAGAAGAAGTGCTCCAGCCAACCGGGAGCCAGGACGCACATGAACGCGTCTTCAGCGGGCACGTCCGCCTCCGCCATCGCGGACTTGAAAAGCTGGATGTCAGACTGGATCTCCTGCTGCCCGATATAAGTGACGGCACCGCTGCAGACAACGCGCTGCGAGGGCGCCGGCAGGAATTGAAGGTCCTTGTAGAATTCGGCGAACTCGATGCGCTCGTTCGTCTCGAGCGCCATGAACGGCGCTTCACCGGGTTTCAACGGCCGCGTGGTGAGACCGCTCAGCCGCCTCCCGTAATACGCGAGGCTGCCGAACCCAAACTTGCCCACTTCCCCGTCGCTGATCACATCGACACCGGCGCCGGCCTGCTTGCGGATCACGTCGACGATGCCACGTTGAACGGCCGGCCGTAACGCGTTCGCGTCCGCGACGTGGCCGGCCATCACGTCGCGCGAGAGCTTCACCAGTTCGGGCGGTCCGTCGAGCCGTCCCGCGTGCGTCGTCAGAATGCGATGGTCACTGCGTCTCATGTTCGACGAGTGTATCTTGTAGTGCTTGACTCTTCATCCGTTTCTTGCGCCGGACGAAAGGCCAGGCGGAGCGCGTCTCAGGCAGGTGCCGTTTCAGGCACATATCGAGCTGCTTCAATTCTTCCTCGCCCATCGCAATGACATCGTCGAGCGAATCCAGGGGGTGCTGAACGCCCAGCGAAAGCCGCCTGAATACCTGCAGGACGCTTCTCTTCTGTCTCGTCTAATCGAGGAATGCTTCTTCACACTCACCGAAGTCACGTCGAGCCAAGCGCGCCTTCGTGGTCAATTGGAAAACGCGCATTGGGCAAGCGGATTCAGGCCTCGCGAGCTTCCGGGGCTGCATAACGGCCTGGTCGATCCCGCGGAGATGATGATCCGCGGCTTCCATTTGTGGCAGCAGACCCGTTGGCCGGGTCGTAACGGTCGAGTCCATTACGCGCAGACGCTTTTCAGCCTGTATGTGCTCCGGTGCCTCGAGCTGCTGAGTATGCGCCTGTGGGACGACGACTCGATCACGGCGGGCAATCGCCTCTCGCACATTCAAGGCGTGCTCGACCGCCTCTGGGCAACCACACCAGCCGATCAGCCGGTGCTCGTGCGCGATGCACGATGGCTGATCCAGATGGCCCAGAGTCCTGCGACCGATGATTTGGGTGCGTATTTCGAAGCCGCGGAAAAGATCGCCGGAACGCTCTCGAAAGAGGACCGGATCGAGATCCACAAAGCCGGCGTTCGGATGACGGCGGGACACTTACGCTCACAGATTCGGTACTACTGCATGAAGAACGCTGCGTCGCTCGACGAGAGAGGCCTGGTTCTCAGCACCCGCACCTCCAACGCTCTTGACTTCGCCCTGCTTATTCAAGAGCTCGTGCCCTTGCTCGAGGCATATGAAGAGGCCTGGCACAGTGGCGATCGCGAGGACGGCACGCGCAGGCTCGCGTTGGCAGACGCCATTTGTCAGGGCGTTTCTCCGGATCCAGAGTTGTTTCTGAATCGCGTCGAGTTGTTGGGTGCTTACAGCATGATCGAGCATCTCTTCATTACGACCGATCGCGATGGGCAGGTCGTCTACACGCCCATGGGTGCGCGACACGTGCAGCTGCTCCAGGAATACGAAGCGCGCATCGGTCGCGTGTCGAAGGCCTTGAATGACGATTGTCCACACTTCCGGCCGGTTGCCGGCGCCTATTCTCCGTACGGGGTCCTGTACGGGTTTTCAACTGATCTCATGGAACACATGGCGCTGAAAACCTTACAGCCCGACGCGACGACACACTTCGCCTTGGAAGATGTCTTCGTCGGCGGTGACGCCGACAAGCTCGCGTGGGTGAGCGGGTGGCGCAAGTTGCCGCACCTCAAAGCGGAGGTGGAAAAGCTGTTCGACTACCCGCAACAATTTGCCGAAGACATTTTCAATCGGATCGAGCATGCGCTGCGCAGGCGCGTTTCAGATGTCGAGACGAGCGCTGTCGTGCAGACCGGGCGACTGTTCATCCAGTCAGAGGAGGACCGACAGGCTCATTCGAACGTGTCCCGCGTTCCGGAGCTTCCAGTGCGGTACGTCAGATCGTCAGACCAGCAGATCGTCGCTGCACGCAAGGCTGATTTTCAGGACGAGCCGCATCTCTTGAGCGATCGGCGAGAGGGCAAGTGCGTTCTCAGTTACAAGACGGCAGGCGGATGGGTGGTCATCGCCAAGTCCATTCTCACTGACGTCCTGGGCGCCGGCCGCGACGCGAGGATCGTTGGGCTGCCCCCTGCCGCCGCTCGAGTGCTGAAGTTAATGTGTCCCAATCTGGTTGCCGCCAAATGAGCGCATTGCGCTGACCTGGTTTGGACCGACAACGGCACACCGGCGATACGCGGCGCTGAGGACTGCTGATTGCGGCCGCCGCGCATCGCTGATTCCCCATATCTCTCAGGAGCAGCCCACGGGAGGTCTGCTAGCCACGCGGCGGTACGAGTGCGTCTACGCGAACCTGGACGTTCGGGAAGAGAACGTCATCGACGCGGACTTTCCGCCCGGAACGTTCGACCTGGCGCACACGCGGTGGACGCTGCTGCACGTCCGGGAGCGCGAACGCGCGCTGCAAAAGCCGACTGTCTGGCGCCTGGTGGAACGCTGTTCCTGGAGGAACCCGACGGCATCAGCGTGCGGACGCTCGATCGCACTGGATTCTGAACGCTGTCGTTGCGCGTGTTCGAGATCATTCAGCAACGCGGATGGAATCCGGACTGGGCCCGTCACTTGCCGTTCAAGATGGCGTCGCTCGGACTCGGCAACGTGCGCGTCGATGGCGAGACCCCGTATTTTCACGGTGCCTCGGAGCTCGCCGAGTTCTGTCGCAAAACCTGACCAGCGCCTGACAACGTTTCACGAGGTCGCGCGTGACTGTGACCACGAAGTCCGGCGTGTTGCGGACGATCCGGTTCAGCAACGGGTGCGCCATCCGGGTGGTGATGTCGGCGCGCGCTTGACCACAGGTGGGTGCGACAACCCACAGGAACCAAGCGGGCAGCCTACCGGCCAACGTCAGCGCAGAAGCAGTTTCTGTACGCGCCAATTCGAAGTCTCGGCGACGTACAACTCACGCTCCGTCGGGCACGCGAGCGCGTGCGCACCGGAGAACTGTCCGAGGTTGCGCCCCGAGCGACCGATCACTCCGAGCACCGTCCCGTCGAGGGCAACTTTGAAGATTCGCCCAGGATATGTCGATTCGCCAACGAAGAGCACCTGAGTGGGCCCGGGCGTCATGCACAGCGAATTAGGCGCTCCGATCGCCTGCTTGAGACGTTCGCCCGTGGGCGTCGGGCCGTTGACCGGCCGGAACGTGGGATCGGGTGGCACATCGATCGAGAACATCCGCTTGAAGTTGCCGTCGGTATCGAACACCTGGATGCGATGGTTCGTGCGATCGCCGACGTAGACGTTGTCTTGCAGATCGATGGCAATCGAATGCGGGATGTTGAATTGGCCAGGGGCGGTGCCCTTCGATCCCCATGACTTCACCCAGTCGCCGTTCTTGTCGTACTTGGCGACGCGCGAGTTGACGTACCCGTCGGTGATGTAGATGTTGCCCTGCGAGTCCCAGGCCACGTCGGTCGGCTGACGGAAGTTGCCGTCCACCGGCGGCAGCGGCGGATCTGGATGCCCGAGCGGCTCGGCGCCGTCGGCCGCTTCCTGTTTCCGTCCGAACACCCACACGACGCGCCCCTGCGGGGTGAACCGGACGACCATGTTCGAGCCTTTGTCGATGGCCCAGATGTTGTCGTTGCGATCGATGCGCACGCTGTGCGCCTCCGACCATGCATAGAGACCCTTGCCGATCTCGCGCACGAACTTGCCGTTCTGATCGAACTCGAAGAGCTGCGCCGCAGCGGCCCCAAACGCAGGGCCGTTCGCGCTGTTCGAGCGCGAGAAGACGAACACGTGGCCTCTCGAGTTCACCGCCACGCCGGGAACCTCACCGAAGTTCATACCCTCCGGAAGATTGGGGTAGTCCGGGACCGACGTGAAGGAGATCTCGGGCGCGCGCTGCTGCGCGAACGCAGACCCGGCCAGAAGCATCACCACCGCGAACAGATGTCTCTTCACTGTTTCCTCCCTTCCGGATGGGGATCACAGGCGTTATGCTGTGCGACACGGTATGAGAACACGATTCCGACGACGGCAGAACGCCCTGATCGTTCAGCGTCATCGCTTGTGCCGTTGGCTCGCGTTTACCGTGATCGCCGTCGCGATTGCCTATCCCACTCGTGCCGCGCGTGCGGTGGACGAGGCAGCTGACCTGGCCAGACTCTCCCTGGAGGTCCAGCGTGCCGAGGATATCCGCGCCGTCAAGCGGCTGCAGATCTCCTACGCGCAGTTCGCTCAGTTCGGCTTGTGGAGCGAGATGGCGGCGCTCTTCACCAGCGATGCCGACGCCGTCTATGGCGCCGATCGTCTTCGGGGCCGCGCTGCAATCCGCCGGTATCTCCTCACGACATGGGGCAACGGCCGCGAGGGCCTGCCGGCCGGTGGCCTGCACACCATGCTCGAGGACGCGCCCGTCCTGAATCTCTCCGCCGATGGTAAGACGGCCAAAGGCCGGTGGCGCGAGTTCTCGATGATCGGGCAACTCGGCGGAAGCGCGCGCTGGGAGCAGGGCATCAGCGAAAACGAGTACGTCAAGGAGGGTGGAGTCTGGAAGATCTCTCGCCTCGACTCTTACCAGGAGACCGCCGGTCCCTATGAGACAGGGTGGGTCACCGGTGGCCGCGACGTCAAGCTCGTTCCATTCCACTACACATCGGCAGAGGCCGGCGTCCCCATTGCGCCGATTCCGGACTGGACGACGATCCGCGCGATCACCGGCACACCGTCAGACATGCTCGCCGCTCTCGACCGTCGCATTGAAG
>JBKPNV010000426.1:0-13463 GCA_046732795.1 Acidobacteriota bacterium | reverse complement strand
CCGAGCAGGCCGCCGGCGAATACAAGGTCGCGCCCAAGTTCAAGGGTTACGCCGCCAGTCTCAGCCCCGCGTTCGGTGGCGCTCTGGCGAACATGAAGATCGCGTACCAGGAACTCCAGAAGAAGTAGCGTAACTCTGCGGCGTAGGCTGGGTCTTGTTCTGGAGAGCCGGCTTATCGCAAGCATCTGCGGAGTTACAATGCGCCAGGAGGCCATAATTCCATGCGAATACGACTGGCGGCCATGACGCTCGGGCTGCTCGCGGGCACTGCGCCGTTCCTCCTCGCGCACCACTCGTTTTCCGCGGAATACGACTCCAATCAGCCGGTCAAGGTGACGGGTGTCGTGACGAAGGTGGAGTGGCAGAACCCGCACATCTGGTTCTTCGTGGACGTGAAAGACACCCAGGGAAAGGTGACCAACTGGGGATTCTCGGGCGGACCACCTGGAGTGCTGCAGCGTCGCGGCATCAGCAGAGACGCGCTGAAGACCGGCGACACCGTCATCGTCGAGGGCTTCCGCGCGCGCGACGGATCGAACAATGCGTCCGGTGGCAAAGTGACCTTCGCCGACGGACGAAGCGTGTTCACCGCCTCGAACGAGGACGCGGCTCCACGCTAGCCGTCTTGACGTTCTGGATTGGTGACGTATGACTCAAGTGTTCCCCAGTCAAGACCGCTCGCCCGCACGGAGTGCGGGGAAGAAGACGCCGCCTCTAGCGAGGCAAAGGCGTCTCGCCGTCAGTCAGAGGCACAGCCTCGCTAGGAGGGCTGTCATGTTCCACGTACCGAAACACGCTGCTGCCCTCGCTACTGTGATCGTCGTCGTGCTCGCCGTCAGTGCCAACGCGCAATCGAAGCCGACGGGGCAGATTCCGCGCGCCGCGGACGGCAAGCCAGACTTCTCAGGGTTCTGGGACAACCCCAAGGAGCCCGGCTCGCGAGGTCCGGCGACGACGTTCAACAAGGAGAAGATGGCGCCATTCGTTCCGGGAGGCGAGGCGCTCTTCTACGAGCCTCGCACCGGCGATCCGCGGCATGACGAGCCGCGCGCTTTCTGCATGCCGTCGGGATTTCCGTCGGCGTTTCTCGGACCCTACCCGGTTCAGATGATTCAAACACCTCAGTACCTGGTGATGCAGACTGAGTTCATGAACGTCACGCGGATCATTCCGCTCGACGGCCGGCCGCACAAGACCGACATCGAGCCGACGTTCTACGGCGAGCCCATCGGGCATTGGGACGGCGACACGCTCGTGATCGAGGCGAGGAACTACAAGCGCTGGTCGCTCGACGACTACTACTACCAGAACCCGAAAGAGTATCGGATGCACACGGAGGCGCTGCGCACCACCGAGCGGCTGCGGCGGACCGACGCGGACACGATCTCGTACGAGTTCACCGTGGACGATCCCAAGATCTTCACCAAGCCGTGGTCGGTCCAGTGGGAGATGAAGCGCCACCCCGAGTGGGCCAAGACCGGCCTCTACGAGATGGTCTGCAACGAGAACAACCGCTGTGAGGGAGGGAAGTGTCGGGACTCGAAGTAGGAGGCAGTGCCTCGGTGCCTCTGTGTGTCGTACTCAATTGTTGGTTGAGGGTCGTTTGAAGACGGACTCGTCTTTCAGCAGTCTCTCGATCCGCAGAAGATCTTCGTTGTTCTCGATGCACTCGTACTCGCGAATCCGTTCGCCGGGACGGAGCCTGAATATCTCCTCGGCATTCCACGGCTTCGTGAACACGTCCGGATCCTCCATCGTTACCCGATAGAGCATCGTGCTGTAGCTGTCCCTCGTGTAGCGCTCTGTGACCCGCAGTTTCTCGCTGTGCACGGTGCCCACGCCAATCAGCCATGTCTTGGTATTGAAGCCGGTCACGTCCACGACCAGCGTGTCGCCTTCCCAATGCGCCACTGAGTCTCCCAGATACGACGGTTCGATGTCGTCGGGATGGGGCCGGCCATCAGTGGGCATCACACGGAAGGCATGATGGGTTTCGTAGAGAAACACCATCTGATCGGGCATCTGGATGATCTGCATGGGCAGTGGTCTGAAGCTGATTCGCGGCACGCCTGAGATCAGGCAGCGCGCCATTGGATCGTCGATTCCACGCCGATCGAGAAAATACTGCCGCTGCTTTTCGGCTTCGGGCTTGTACGGCGGCGGCTCAGTGCGCGGCGCCGGTCTGCCTTCATCGATATCCGCCTGGCGGGCTGCCGCAACCTCCGCCTCTCCGGCCATCAGGCGAAGAGGACCGGTGCCGATCCAGACACCCGAGAGGTCCGGTTTACCGTCGGCGGCTCGTGGCGCCGGCTTGGGCTTCCTTGGAGTCGTTTGCGCACGCGACGGGACAGATACAGTCACCGCCACGATCACTGTGACTAGCCATGCGACATGTTTCTTCACGCCGCTTTCTCCTCACCGTAGTGTCCAGCTTCAGCCGGACCTAGTTTCCGCCCGTGCCCGCCGGTGGGCCAGACGTCAGCTTCGATCCGTCCGCGAAGGTGACTTCGCGTGCGGCAACCAGGTTAGGCTCGACACGCGCGCGCCAGCCTTGCACGGTCACGACCATTCCCGGCTTCAGCGAGACATCTTTCTTCCAGCCCTGGCGGACCAGCATGTTCGGTGGATACCCCTCGAATGCCCACTGGGTGACGACGCCTTTCTCGTCCTTGACGTCGACGTAGAAGTGAAAGTGGGGATTCGTCCACTCGATCCGCGTGACGGTGCCTTTCAGCGTGATTGGCTTGTCTGCGTCGTATTGAGCGGCGAACGAATGATGTGCAGAAAGGGCAGTTGTACCCAGGAGAATGCTGCACAACAGGGTGCGCATCACCATCACGGGTTCTCTCCTCGTCACGGATATGCCGTGAGCGCCGCAGTGTAGCGCCGCTCGCGGGTCGAGGTCCAGTGGCACGGTCCGGCTGAAGCCGGACGCTCGTCGAGCAATCGTATAGTCCCGCTTCAGCCGAACCTGATACACAATGCGCTGCGATGCAGCCCACAACTGCTTTTGACGTCCGCCAGTTCATCGATGAGCAGCCGGTTGGCCGCTACCAACTCCTGGTCGCCGGGATGTGCTCCCTGCTGGTGTTCGTCGATGGATTCGACGCGCAGGCGATGGGCTACGTCGCGCCCGCGTTGAGCTCGGCAATGCAGATTCCGCGGGCGGTTCTTGGACCGGTCATTTCCAGCGGCCTGGTCGGCATGATGATCGGCGCGATGGTGAGCGGACCGCTCGCCGATCACTTCGGACGACGGCCGGTGCTCATCGCGTGCGCGCTGATCTTCGGGGTGGGATCGCTGCTGACGGCGACGGCGCAATCGGTCGAGGCGCTCTCGGGGTTCCGGGCACTGACCGGATTGGGAATGGGTGGCGCGATGCCCAACGCCATCGCGTTGACGTCCGAATACATGCCGCAACGGCGGCGTGGGACCGCGGTCACCACGATGATCTGCGGGTTCTCACTCGGGGCTGCCGTCGGGGGATTCGTGGCCGCTGCGATCATCCCGCGCTTCGGCTGGCAGGCGGTGTTCGTGGTCGGCGGTATCTCGCCGCTCGTCATCGCGGGAGCAGCATTTCTGTGGCTCCCGGACTCGATCCGCTTCCTCCTGATCAAGGGCGGTGCGGAGGCTCGCGTCAGGGAGTATCTGTCGCAGATTGCGCCCGGAGCCGCGCTCCCGCGATCGCTATCCGCCAGGATCGGCGAGGACGAGCCGCGAAACGCGTTTGTCGTGCTTCAGCTCTTCACGGACCACCGGGCTGCCGGCACGTTCTTCATCTGGATCGTGTACTTCATGAATCTGTTGAACCTGTATTTCCTGAACAGCTGGCTGCCGACGATCATCAGCGATGCGAATATTCCGGTCGCGACGGCGATCAGATTGACGGCGCTGTTTCAGGTCGGCGGCATCGGCGGCGCGCTCGCGCTCGGCGCCGTGCTCGATCGCTACTTCTCGTTCTGGATCCTGGCCGGTTGTTATCTCTGGGCGGCGGTGTGCGTGTTCTTCATCGGCGCATCAGGCGTATCGCCGTTGATGCTGGGCATCACGATCGCGTCGGCGGGTTTAGGTATCATCGGCGGTCAGAACGCATGTCATGCGTTGACCGCCGGGTTCTATCCCACCGCCATCCGCTCGACCGGTGTAGGTTGGGCGCTCGGAATCGGCCGCATCGGATCCATTGTCGGACCCGTTCTCGGAGGGCTGCTGCTGGCGCGCGGGACGCCGATCGGGCAGGTGTTCTGGGCAGCGGCGATACCTGCGCTGATCGCGACGATGGCGGCAGCGGGCCTCGCCCTGATCGGGACACAACGTCGTGTCCGGCTCTAGCTATAGCTCGCCTTCGGCGGGTGAAGGCGGGTACCCGACCCGTGGAGAATCTACGTGAAGATCGACATCTTCAATCATGTGTTTCCAAAGAGCTTTTTTGATCGCTACATCGCCAGCGGCGCCGCCGGCAAGGAGATCGGCAAGCGTATGGCCAACGCCACCGTTGGCTTCGATTTGGACTATCGCTTCCGGGTTCTCGACGAATTCGGTGACGTCCGGCAGGTCATCACACTTGGCCAGCCACCAATCGAAGTGCTGGGCGGCCCCACCGAGTCACCGGCTATCGCACGCGAAGCCAACGACGGGTTGGCGGAGCTGGTGTCGAAGCACCCCGATCGGTTCATCGCGTTTGCCGCGTCGTTGCCGATGAACAACGTCGGCGCCTCGCTCGACGAGATGACGCGCGCGATCGATCGGCTCGGCGCCAGGGGCGTCATGATCTACACGAACGTCGCCGGCCTGCCGCTCGATGCGCCGCAGTTCCAGCCGATCTTCGACGAAGCCGCACGCCGCGATGTCCCCATCTGGCTGCACCCCGCGCGCGGGGCGTCGATGGCCGATTACGCCAGCGAAGACACCTCGTCATTCGAGATCTGGTGGGCGTTGGGCTGGCCGTACGAGACCAGCGCGGCGATGGCGCGATTGGTGTTCTCCGGACTTTTCGATCGACATCCGAACATCAAGATCATCACGCACCATCTGGGCGGCATCGTGCCCTACTTGGAAGGACGCGTGGGTTATGGGTGGGATCAGCTCGGCGCGCGCACATCCAAAGTCGATTACACCGCGCTCGTGCGATCGATGAAGAAGCGACCGGTCGATTACTTCAAGCAGTTCCATGCCGACACGGCGATGTTCGGGGCGCGAGCGGCCACCAGGTGTGGGATCGAGTTCTTCGGCGCGAGCCAGGTGCTCTTCGCGAGCGACATGCCGTTCGATCCGACGCCTGGCCTCTACATGCGCGAGACGATCAAAGTGATCGAGAGCCTCGAGTTGAGCAGCGAAGATCGACAGCAGATTTACTACGGCAACGCCAGACGGCTTCTGGGTCGGGAGGTCGTTTCCTAGAGTACCGGCCGCGAGTTCAGCTGACGAACGCCCCATTGAGCGCGCGCGAACCTCGCCCGGAGCTTCTCACTCGACGATGCGGCAAAGGCGGCCGGCGGTTCACGCCGCCCGCGTCGGTTACGCGGATCGCGTCACGCTCCGCACGCTGCTCCGTCGCCGATTGCATGCGGGAGTGAAGGAGATCCAGGTGTCAACTGCCGCCCGGTGAGATCTTCCTGCTTATCGTGCCGGCGTGAGTGCAGCAACCGGTTCAAGGCCTGTCTCATGAATCGTTGCTGCCGCGGCCGGTGAGACAAGAAAATCAATCAACGCCTTGGCCGCAGCGGGTGACGTTGCCTTTGTCGCGATGGCCGCTGTCACGACTGAGACCTGCTGAACCTCAGAGGGGATTGGTCCCAGATACTCGAGCCCATCGACGGGCAGCAGTTCGCTCACTTGCTGAAACCCGATCTCGGCGTCTCCGCGCGCGACGACGGCTCCCACCCGTTCGCTTTCGATGCGCTTTGCCTTGCCCTTCACTTGATCGGCGATGCCCAGCCGCGCGAACATCTCGGTCGAGATATATGTCCCGCTTGCGCTGGCTGAATAGGCGATCGATTTTGCGTTCAACAAGGTCTGCCGGAGCGCGGCGACCGAGCTGACGTCTGGCTTGGGCGCCCCTCTTCGCACGGCGACTCCGATAACCGACCGCGCCAGTTGAACACGGCTGCCGGCAACGATGTGACCCGCTTTGATGAGCGGGTCAAATGCGCTCTCGATGATGATCACCACGTCGACCGGCTCACCGCGGCCGAGCCGGACCGGGATCGAGTCCGAGGCGCCACCCATCGATGCACCGAACGTGGTCACGACCGTATGGTGGGTTGTCTTCTGGAATTGCTGGACCAGCTGTTGATATGCCTCGGTGAAGGCGCCCGAGGTCATGACCTTTATTTCGTCGGCACGAGCGGCAACCGCGACGAGCAAAGTGAGCATCAACAGAACAGCGATACGCACCATACCGGCGGTGACAACGACACACCGAGGCCGTGAGGCACGGGCACATCCGTTGGGTCTCTTCTCGCTGCCTCGGTGCCTTTGTGTGTCGTAATCGATAGAAGTCATGGGAGTGTCGATTACCGTGTCGTCAGCACAAATCTCTGGGCCCTGCGATTGGTCACGATCTCCGCCGTATACAGGTTGCCCTTCGAGTCAGCGGCCATGTGATGCACGATGTCGAAGTCGCCCGGCTTCGGTCCGCGCATGCCGATGGCGCCGATCTGTGCCAGCTTCTCGCGATCGAAGATCACGACGCGCATCGGGCCGGAATCGACGACATAGAGGAACTGCTGCTTGCGATCCGGCGAAAACGCAAAGCCGGCCGGCACTGGCGTCACACCACCTTCATTCGTGACCTTCACCTGCCGCAGATACTTACCCTCGGTCGTGAATACCTGGATCCGGTTGTTCACGCGGTCGGCAACGTAAACCACGCCGTCATTCGAGACTTTGACGGCATGAACCAGGCCGTACTGTGACGGACCCTCGGGGTTCGCCGGCGCCGGCGCGGAACCAGGGGCCTGAGCGCCCGTCGGCGTTGGGGGCTCGGGTTTTGCACCAAACGCGCCCCACGTGCGCTTGAACTTGCCGCTCTCGGCATCGAACACGATCACGCGATGGTTGCCATAGCCGTCGGCAACATAGAGCTCGTTGGTGGGCGCATGCACGAACACGTCGGCCGGCTGATGGACGTTCATCGTGTCGCCGTCGCCAGTGCTTTGACCGCGTTTCCCGATCTGCATCACGAACTTGCCTGCGGTCGTGAACTTCAGAATCATGTCGTCGGTGCTGCCGCCGGGCGTTGGCTTGGGCCATCCGCCGTTGCCGCTGATCCAGACGAATCGCTTGCCGTCGACCGAGATGCCGTGCTCGCGCTCGGGCCAGTCGAACCCGGTTCCGTCGCCGCCCCAGCTGCCGAGCAGCTTACCCGCCGTGTCGAACTCGAGTACAGGCGGCGCCGCGTTGGCGCGCTTTTCCGCCGGGATCGAGCGTGGCCGGTGCAGCACCCAGATGTGGTCGCGTGAATCAACGGCGATCGACGACACTTCGCCGAGCACCCAGTTGTTGGGAATAATTGGCCACTTCGGATCGAGCTCGAAGGCAGGCGGCCGCAGCGTGCTGGCCTGTCGCGCGCTGACGAGAGAGGCGGATGGCAGCGCCAACCCGGCAATCATCGTTGAGGCGAGCGCAATCAGAGTTCGGCGAATGAGTGTGGGCATCTCGACTCCGACGTGCATTGTAGCGGAGCACCGGCGGTCTAAAGACGCGCCTCGGACCACCCATGTCTTGGGCTGCCCAACAGGACGGACGAAGGACGAAGGCCCAATGACTCGCGCTACATCGATTTAACGCCTCTACTTACTGGCAGCAACCCGCTGCGATGCACGAGGACGATTGCTGCGAAGAGGCAGACGATCCCGACGGTTCCGGTTGGCGATGGGTGATCGATCGCGAAAGACACTCCGGCAATAATCAACAGCGCCACCGCGGGCCATGATGCGCCGCGTGCGTGCAACGCACCCGCGGCGGTCGTCACGGCGACGAGCCACGTCACATCCGCCCGGCCGATGAGCGGACCGACCGCAGCATCGAAACGCGCGAGCCAATAGCGGTCCATCAGATCTGCAGCGACAGAAGAATCGAGCGCGCGATCCGCGGCCATGAGCTGCGCAAGCAACCCGGTTCCGATTGCGACGATTGAACCAAACGCCGCATAGAACACCAGGAACAAGGCTGTCGCAAGTCGGCTGATCGTAGCCGCCTTGCTGACAATCCCCTCGGTCAGAAACAACAGCACGAGCCCGAGCAGGAAGGGCAGGAAGAGCTGCACCACGTGGACGCCCATCCACAACGACAACCGGGGACGCCGGAAATCGAGCATGCCCGGCTGGCTGAATGGAGGATGCGGGTACCTCCTTCCAGCGCCTTCAGCCAGCAGCGGCAAGTGCATTGCCCACATCGTCCAGGATGTCCGGGCTGGCTTCACAACCCACACTGAATCGGATGAAGCCCTCGCTGATGGCGTCACCGCCCCACCGTGCGCGTCGCTCTGCGGTGGAATGCACACCGCCGAAGCTGGTGGCCTCACGAACGAGTGTCA
Source organism: Acidobacteriota bacterium (assembly GCA_046732795.1). Taxonomy (GTDB): domain Bacteria; phylum Acidobacteriota; class Vicinamibacteria; order Vicinamibacterales; family UBA2999; genus Gp6-AA40. The sequence continues at coordinate 4,927 of JBKPNV010000426.1, read as the reverse complement.
GCGCCTGAAGAAATGCTTCTGCCCGGGCACGAGTGCCAAGATCGAAACTCACCACACTGCCGAAGCCTCGCATCTGTCGCCTGGCGATCGCGTGTCCCGGATGTTTCGGGAGTCCTGGGTAATAGACGGCCTGCACCGCTGGCCGGGATTCGAGGAATGTTGCCAAGGCTTCAGCCGACGCGCACTGTCGCGTCAGGCGCAGCGGCAGCGTCGCAAGTGACCGGTGCGCGAGCCAGACTTCCATCGGACCCGGAATGGCCCCGTGCTGCGTGCGCCAGGTGCGCAGCGCGGACGCGCGATCAGCGTCCGCTGTGGCGACATGCCCGAGCACCACGTCGCTGTGCCCGGTGAGCGCTTTGGTGTCCGCGGCGACCACGTAATCGGCACCTAATGCCAGCGGTTGCTGCAAATACGCTGTGGCCGTCGTGTTGTCAACCACGACGACGACGCCGTGACGATGGGAAAGCTGCGCCAATTCCTGGATGTCGCACATCTCGAGCTGCGGGTTCGACGGCGTTTCCAGCCACAGGAGTCTCGCGCCCTCGAGGACACCCGCTTGTGCGTTGTCACGCGTCGACGCGAGGCGCACCTGGATGCCAATCGTCTGCAGCCAGTTGGACGCGACCACTCGCGTCGTGTAGTAGGAATCCGACGGCAGGACGATGACATCGCCGGGCGTCAGGCACACACCGAAGACGGCGTCGATCGCTGCCATCCCTGAGGCGAAGCTGATCGCGTGACCGCCTTCGAGCACACCGAGCGCGTCTTCCCATGCCGCCCACGTCGGGTTGTGGAAACGCCCGTACGTCAACTGGTGTTGCGACGGATCTCCCGGCGAGGTGTAGGTGGCGGCGAACTGCGGGCCATCGACAAAGGTCCCCGGCTGCTTCGGCGATCGATGGCCTGCTTGCAGAATCATCGTGTCTCGATGCAACGCGACCTCCAGACCATCACCTTTCGTCCGACTTACCGCACGGACAGAAGATTATCCTCCCAGGAAAAGTCGGGCTGCGGTCGCTGTTGTTGCTGATACCACGCGTACGTTTCACGCAGACCTTCCTCGAGCCGAGTGAGCTGAAGGCCAAGCTCGGCGCGTGTTCGATCGCCGAGGACAGTGATTGCTGGAATGTCGAGGTAAACGCCGAAATAGTGCGGCGGAACGAACAGTTGGCCGCCCAGCTGCTGGATTGTCTCGCGCCGGATGTGCACGACGTGCGCCCGCTTTCCTGCGATGTTTGCCAGCAGTTGAACGAACTCGAGCTGCGTGACGGGCGGATAGCTGGCAAGGTTGTACGCACGCCCGATCGCGTCGTCGTTGTCGGCGGCAAGCACCGCGGCGCGCGCGACATCCCGGACGTGGACCCACTGCATCGTCCGCAGGCCGTCTTCCGGCACGACGATCGGCCGGCCTGCCAGCAAGCGATCCCAGAAGAAGGCCTCGCGCTCAAAGGGATTGTGCGGCCCGTAGATGAACGCCGGCCGCAGCGTGGTCACAGGAAAGGCGTTTCGCCGGTGCGCGTCGAACAGCGCTCGTTCACTCTCCGCCTTTTGCGCGCTGTACGGATTCGGATAATCGGATGCGACGAGCTGAGCGTCCTCGTTGTATTCGCCTCCTTCTCCGTACACCGCGATGCTCGACGTGAAGACATAACGACGCAGATTGCCGGATGCAACGGCACCGGCGGCGGCCATCACCTGATCGGCGGTCGTGCCTCGCTGCCAGTCGTAGACGTTGTCGTAGACCACATCGAATCTGCGGTGGGCCAGCGCCGCGCGGACCGCTGTTACATCGTTCCGATCGCACTGGATTTCACCCACGAGCGTGCCGAAGGGTGTTCCACTCCCGCGGTGCATGATGACGACGTCATCACCGCGTGCGAGCAACTGATCCACGAGCGCGCGGCCAATGAAGAGGGTTCCGCCGATGACTAGTGCTCGTGCCATAAGCTCCTCCTGGGCATCGGAGTGATGAGCCAAATCGCGCCGCCTGCAGCGCGCGGGCGCGCCGGAACAACTGGCCGGACTTCGTCTTCGCATTTGACGACAGCGACGAGATCGGACCGCATGTCCGCGCGCATCGCCAAACGCACCGGGGTCCCGCCGTCCGACCTCCTGGACTTACCTCGTTGACGGGTTTTTCAGCACCCTGCTAGAGTCCTCCCACAATACTTCATCCTCAAACAGAGGAGGGCAGATGCGCCCGCGATTGCCGCTCATCATCGTCTTCGTTGTCGTTGCCACCGTTATTGGTCTTCATGCCCAGATCACGAAAAACCCGCTGCCCGCCCCGGTTGAAAAACGCGGTCTTGCCGTCGAGATTCGCGATCTGGTGCGCCTGCCGGATACGCGTTCGATGCTGGCCGCCGGTCAGGACGTCAACCCCGCAGGCTGGGCGCGCGTCCAGTTTGTGCGCGACCTTCCGGACGGCCGCCGTTTCGTCAACGATTCGCGCGGACTGCTGTACCTGCTCGACAGCAACAACAAGCCAACGGTGTACGCGAACGTCGCCGAGGCTTTTCCGTTTGCCATCTACAACAGGCTGGAGAGCGGCTTCATCGGCTTCGACTTTCATCCCGAGTTCGCCAAGAACGGCTTGTTCTACACCGTCCACGGCGAACGCGCCATGGGGAATCCAGCGAAGCTGAACTTCATCCCGCCGGGGTACACCGAGAAGGACGTCACCTACCACAACGTCATCACGGAGTGGCACGCGAACAATCCAGCCGCCAACACCTTCGACGGCACTCGGCGCGAGCTTCTCCGCGTCGCCCATGTGGTCATGAACCTGACGCATCCGTTCGGGTTCGTCGGCTTCAATCCGACGGCAAAGCCCGGCACGCCCGACTATGGCCTGCTCTACACGAGCGGGAGCGATACGGGATTCAGCAACGGCGGTGGACCGAACGCGAACAATCCTTCACAGACTCAGCGCTTGGATTCGGTCATCACGGCCATCCTGCGAATCGACCCGCGAAGTCCATCGGTTTCGAAAGGTGTGAAGGGGCTTGGTGACTACACGATTCCGCCGGGCAACAAGTTCGCTGCCGACGGTGATCCGAAGACGCTCGGCGAGATTTACGCCTACGGCTTCAGGAACGCACACCGGCTTTCCTGGGATCTCACCGATGGGACGATGTTCGCGTCGGACATCGGCATGAACAACATCGAAGAGATCAACATCGTGCGCAACGGAGAGAACTACGGGTGGATGAAGCGCGAGGGATTCTTCGAGAACGGCATGATCAGACCAGGCGGTGCGCTCGACCAGTTGTTCACGCTCCCGGCGGAGATCCTCGACGGACGCAAGAAGGACGAATTCACCTACCCGGTTGCCATCTACGACCACGATGAGGGGCAGGCCGTGTCTGGCGGCTTCGGGTACCACGGCCGCATTCCAGCATTGCGCGGCAAGTTCGTCTTTGGCGACGTCCAGCGCGGGCGGGTGTTCGCCGCCGATCTCGCCGCGATGAAGAAGGCAGATGATGGAGTGCCGCAGACGGTGGCGCCGGTCGAGGAGGTTCAGCTCTACGTGCGCGATGCGAGTGGCGCGCGGATGGACGTGTCGCTACCCGAGCTGATCGCCAAGGTGATGGGCACGAAGCTTCCGCGCGCGGATCTCCATATCAGCCAGAGCAAGGATGGCGAGTTGTTCGTGACGTCGCGGCAGGATGGGTGGGTGCGGATGCTGGTCCCGTAGAACGGCTGGGAGGTTCTGGTTTTCGATTGCGTGTAGGCCGCCGTCCTTGGTTCTTGAGCCTTGACCCCAGGTCCGTCCGTCACTCAAGTCCGTCGTCCTTGGTCCGTTGTGGACCATGGACGAAGGACCCCTGGACGGACCAAGACCCAAGCACGAAGGAGCCGGGACTACAAATCAGTTCAACGGTGTGCGCGTCAGTTGTTCGAGCACTTTGCCACGCGGGCTGTCGGCGGGCACGAACCGTTGGATGCGCTGACCGGCGAAGACCTCGCCAGTGTAGATGTTCCCCTTCGAATCGACCGCGATCATGTGCAGGCCCCAGAAGAAGCCGCCACTCTCACCCATGCTCCCCATGCGCCCGATTTCCTTGCCGCTCTGCCGATCGAGGAAGTAGATGTGATTGTTCGTCAGGTCTGAGATGTAGAGTAATCGCTGCTGCTTGTCGGGCGAGAACGCGACGCCGCCGGTCGCGCCGCCGACGCCCGTATGTTCTGCGAGCTTGAACTCCTTGAGGAACTTGCCCTCTCTCGTTGTGACGTGAATGCGGTTCGCGTTGCGATCGGCGGCATACACAAGGCCATCGTTCGATACATTGATGGTGAGGTGTCCGCGGAATTCCTTCGGCATCGGCCCGCCAGGCGTGTACGCGCGGTCCGCGTCGTTGGTGGTGACCTCCGACAGCGGCCGGCCGTAGGCGCCCCATCCGCGTTTGAACGCGAGCGTCTTGAAATCGAAGACCATCACGCGTCCGCCGAGATAACTATCCGCGACGTAAATGTCATTGTTCGGCTCGTCGATCCGGATCTCTTCGACACCTCCGACGATCATCGGAGTCGACGGGGGATACTTGGCGCGGAATGCCGCCGCACCCGCTCCACGCGCGGCCCCTTCTCCAGAGCTTCCGCCGCCGCGGCCGAGGAATCCGGCGACGGGCCCGCGTCCGCCCCGTCCAGGGACGTGCGGTTCGGCGCCGCGTCCTCCCGGAGGTCCTCCGCCTTCCGTCTCGGGAACACGTGCGATTTCAGCCACAACTTTGCCCGTCTTCGGATCGTATTTGCGGACGGTGTCCTGGCCGATGTAGACGAACCCCTGACTGTCCACGTCCATGCCATGGCCTTGCGGTGCATCGAAGGACCCGATGACGGTGCCGTTCTTGTCGAAGTGAATCATCGCGGGCGGCCGCACGCAGCAGTCGGCGGCCGGCGGCGTGAGCTCGGCATGAAGCTCGAT
>JBKPNV010000425.1:0-14262 GCA_046732795.1 Acidobacteriota bacterium | reverse complement strand
GCTTCGTGGCGTTCGTGCCCTTCGTGGCTGAACCCGGGGCCTTCGGTCTCCGACTCCAGGGCCTTCGTGCCCTTCGTGGCTGACGCTTCGGGGCCTTGGTGCCCTTCGTGGCTGAACCTCGAGGCCTTCGGTCTCCGACTCCAGGACCTAGGACTCGGTGACGACCTTAGCCACGACGATCACCACGATCGAAGCCACGAGGATCACGAAGATCACGACAATACTCACATTTGCTTCGTGCCCTTCGTGGCTGAACCTTCGGGCCTTCGTGGCTGAACCTTCGGCGCTTTTGTGCCCTTCGTGGCTGAACCTTCGGGGCCTTCGTGCCCTTCGTGGCTGAACCTTCGGGGCCTTCGTGCCCTTCGTAGCTGAACCCGGGGCCTCTAGCGGGCCAACTCGCGGATGCGATCGAGCTTGGCTGCTCGCGCCAGTTGCTGCGCGAGTGCGCGTTGCCGCGCGCTTTCGTCGCGGTTGCCAGCCGCGAGGTACGCAGCGGCGAGATACGCGAAGCCTTCGACTGTCTGATCGAGGCGCTGCGCGGCTTCGAGGCGTTCGAGCGCTTCCTGTGGACGCTTCGCTCGGAGCAGCGCCAGGCCGAGATCGCGCTGCGAGCGAGCGCCCGTATCGAGCTTCAAGGCTTCTTCATACGAAGCAATAGCCTGATCGAATGCTCCGGCGATCAGGTTCCGGGAAGCGTCCCGGCGAAGCGCGTCGAGCTGAAACGCCTGTTGTCCGAGCGCCTCGAACTCGCCCTGCTGGCGCTGGAACATCTCGAGCTCCCGCTTCGCGTCTTCGGTCCGCCCGAGCCGCATCAGTGACGTGCCGAGCGCGTACCGCGCTTCTCTCAGATTGGAATCGAGCGTCAACGCGCGCTCGAGCAATATGCGCGCGTCGGCGTATTTCAACATGCGGACCTGAACCTGTCCGGCCGCGGCATATGCCTTCGCATCGCGTGGATCCAGCCAGGTTGCCACCAGAAACTCCGTCAGCGCTTCTTCGTCACGCCCCTGGAGAAAGTAGATCTCTCCAAGCTGCCGATGCGCCTCGCCGCTGTTGGGATTGGCGTCGATGCGGCGCATGTACGCAGCAACCGCCCCGTCGAAGTCGGCCTGGTTGACGAGCAAGCTGCCAAGCGCACGATAGAACTCGTCGCGACCGACGAAGGGACCAAAGGCTTCGCTGTCGCGGTAGCCGCTGGCTGCCTGAGGCAACAGCGACTGTCGTTCATACACCTGTGCACGTTGATAATGGACCAGCCCGGACCGCAGCCCCGTGTCGAGCGCTTGCGTGAGCTCTCGCTCGGCCTCGGCGAGGCGACGATCAGCAGCGAGCACGTCGGCGAGCACAACGCGCGCCCGCTCGTCGTGGGGAACGAGGCGGATCGAGGATCGCAGATGCTCGATGCTCTTGCCTGGCTGGTCATCGAGCCAGTAGGCGAGACCGAGCAGCCGGTGGGCCTCTGCCGTCTCAGGCGTGTCCGCAAGAATTCCCTGCAACTGTTGCAGCGCCGTTTCCAGCTGGCCGGTGCGAACCAGTGCGGCCGCGCGCGCGACCCGTTCCTGCGCCGCTGCTTCGGCGGCAATCGGGTCGCCGGCAGCTGCTTCGGTGAATCTGGCCACAGCGGTCGCGTAGTCGCCAATTCGTAATGCAGCGTACCCGTCGGCGTATCGCGCCTGCGGAAAGATGGGAGCCACTCCGGCGGCTTGCCTGAGCAGATCGATTCGCTCGAACGGCGCTCCGTCCGGCTGTGTTCCTTTCGCGGTAGCCTCGCGTTTCGCCAGAGCACGCTGAAGGTCGCGCCGCGCTCGTGTTGCCTCTGCGGATTGCTCCAGCCGCGTCAGTTGCTGTGCGAGCGTATAGAGCGCTGTTGGATTGTCTGGGTTGATCGCGATTGCCCGTCGCAGCGCGCGCGCGGCCTCGGCCGGTTTGTTCAACGTCGCATATGCGAGCGCCTGCAGCGTGTACACCTCCGCGCGACCGTCATCCTCGCGCTCGGCGGCCCTGAGCTCGCGCAGCGCGTCCTCGATGCGATGGCGATCGAGCAGCACCGTGGCGACCGCCACGCGAACAGCGCTTGTTGAAATGGTGCGATCGGCGTCAGCCTGGAACTGCGCGACGGCGCGATCCCATCGCTCGAGCGCTGCGCGCATCGACGCGACGCTGGCAAGAAGATCCGGCCCTTCGTCTCCGAACGTTCCGGCCTGGGCACGAGTGAATCGCTGAAGCGCCTCGACGAAGGCCAGCTTCAGCGTGTGAATGGAGGCGGCCTCGCGCCCGATGCGGCTGTCAGCCGGCGAGGACGTCCGCCCGGCTCCGCCACATTCGGATGTGGGGCACTCAGCCAGCACTTGCGGCGCCGCGATTGTCGGAAGGAACAGGAGCGCCAATAGCGCGCCGGTACAGGTCCGTGTTCCCGGTTCCATGTTCCTGGTTCCTGTTCAGGGTTCCGGTTCAGTGTTCAGGCTTCGGCGTTCAGCGGTTCGGGCATGGTGCCTTTTCCAGCGACAGTTTGCAACGAACTCTGAACTCGGACCCAGAACCTGGAACTGGAACTGCGAACACGAATCGGGAACTCGGAATGTGGAATGGAACTGCTCCAGCTCAGTTTGCCGCTTTGGTCTTCAGATAGGCGACGATGCCGTTGAGCTCTTTTCGACTCGCGAGGGCGACTTCGAGCGGGGTGCGCCCCTGTTTGTTCTTCGCCTCGAGATCGGCGCCGTGCTCGACGAGAAAACGCACGATCGATTCCGCGCCGCGCCCGGAGACAGCAGCGTGCAATGCGGTCTCGCCGGTGTTGGTGGTGGCGTTGATGTCGAGGCCGGACTCCATGCACAGCTTGATCGCCTCGATCGCATCCTTTTCTGAGCCCTGATCGTACGACGGCGCCGCCGGACTTCCGTCTCGCCAACCCATTCCGGCGGCCAGCATCAACGCGTTCGCCTGATTCGGCTGCGTGAGTTTCGGGTCGGCGCCGGCGGCGAGCAGTAAGGTCATCACGGCGACGTCGCCGGATTTGGCGGCGCGCATGAAGGGCGTCGATCCTTCGCCCAGCGCGCGATCGCCAGCCGTGTGGTGGCGCTGAAAGAGCGGTGCTGCCAGTCGCGCATTCGGATCGGCGCCGTGCGCGAGGAGCACTTTGATCAGATCGACGGCGCTGAGCTCTCCGGATGGCTTGGTGTTGGGGCGCCCGTGACCGATCGCCAGGCGGTCCATATCGACGGCCGCATAGAGTGCCGCCATCTTGGCTTCGTTGTCGGCGACATTGGGATCGGCGCCTTTCTCGACCAGCGCGGCAGCGACGTCGTAGTTGGCGTTGATGATCGCAAGAACCAGCGCCGTTGCCCCATCGGGGTCCGTGAGGTTCATATCGGCGCCGAGCATGGCGAGCGTCGTTGCCGCTTCGAGCGCGCCCTGCCGCGCCGCGTACATCAGCGGCGTCCAGCTTCCGAGCGGGAGAATCGATTGCCCGTTGCGGCGGCGAGGAACGTCGAGGAGCCGGGAGCGTTCGTTGACGTCGGCACCATGCTCGACGAGCACCTTGATGGCATCGACGTGGTTCTCGGCAGCCGCCCACATCAAGGCCGTCTCGCCGTACCAGTTCTCGCGCGACTTCAGATCCGCGCCGTGTTGCAGCAAGGCTTTCAGCACCTCAGGCCTGCCGGTGCGTGCCGCCGTCATCAGCACGGTCTCGCCCTCGGGAAGCGTGGCATTCGGGTTGGCTCCGGCCTCGAGCAGGATCTCGGTCGCCTCCAGGCTCCCGTTGACCGCCGCGAGCGCCAGCGGCGTAATGCCTTCGCGCGTGGCCGCATTCACATCGGCGCCCGCGCGAAGCAGCATGCGCGTCGTCTCGAGATCATCGGCTCTGACCGCATAGTGGAGAGCCGCGGTGCCGTCGCGCTCGACGATCTGGAGCTCGCCGGGCTGCTTGAGCAGGCTGCGCACGACATCGCGCTTCCCGGCTTTGACGGCTTCAATCAGATTTGGCGCGTGATCTGCACCGTAGGCGAGAGACAGCGAACTGAATACAAGGAGGACGCCTGTATTCGCCACCCTCTGCCACCCGCATGGTTTTGCCATTGCGGCCTTAGATCTCCACTCGACCGGTGCTCTCAGCGAACGAGTCGAGGTGGGCTCCGTAGAGATCAGATATGCGCAGCCACAGGTTGGCCACGGGCGTCCATTCCGGGGCGACGATGTGACGATCGCCTTTCACCTTGCCGCCGGCGCTGCCCACTGCAACGAGGGGGAGCGGATACGGCGCATGCGCCTGGCCGTCGCTCATCCCCGCGCCGTAGAAGATCAGCGAGTTGTCGAGGACGGTGCCATCGCCCTCGGGCATCGTCTTCAACTTTTCCACGAAGGTGGCGAACAGCTGCGCGTAATGGAGATTGATCTTGGCGTGATTCTCCATATTCTCCGGCCGGCCGCCGTGGTGCGAAACGTCGTGGTGTGTTCCCGGGATGTTGAGTTCCGGGTACGTCCGCTGGCTCGCCTCGCGCGACATCATGAACGAAAACACGCGCGTGAGATCGGACTGATACGCGACGGCGAGCAGGTCGAAGAGAACCGTGGCGTGCTCCACGAACGTGTCCGGCACACCAAGCGGCGCATCGAGGGCGATGACCTTCTTCGCGTTCTGTGCCTCGGCGCGCTGGATGCGCCGTTCGATCTCGCGGACGTTGTCGAGGTAGTCGCCAATCCGCGCGCGGTCGCGCGCGCCAACCTTGCGCTGCAGATCGCGCGCTTCCTCCGTCACCGAGTCGAGGATGCTGCGATCTTCCTGGATGCGTTGGAGCCGCTCGGCAGTCGTGCTCGATCGTCCGAACATCCGCTCGAACGCCGCGCGCGGATTCGTCTCCATCGGATTGGACTGCGTTTCCGAGGCCCACGAGATGCTGTTCATGTAGGCGCAGCTGTAGCCGGGGACGCAGCCGCCCACATAGCCGCTGAAGTCTTCCGTCGCCACTTCCATCGACGGAAGCTGGGTGTCCTGACCGATCTGCTTCGCGAGGACCTGATCGATGCTGATGCCGACGCGGATGTCCTCGGCCTCGGTCTGCTTGGCGACCGCGCCGCTCAACCAGCCCGCGGAACTGACCGCGTGATCGGTGACCGTCTTGCCCCCCGCTCTGGACAGATTGCCGAACGAGGTGACCTGCTCGCGAAATGGTTCAAGCGGCTTCAGAATCGTCTTGTATTCGTAGCCAGGGCCCGTGGCGTCCGGGAACCAATGCTTGTTGGTCGCGCCGTTCGGGAAATACACTGCGCCGAAGCGCAGCGGCCCCTTCGCCGCCGTCTGAGCCAGAGCGGTGAACGCGGGAACCATCGATTCCAGCAGGGGCAGAGCCAACGTGGTCCCCATACCAAGAAGGAAGGTCCGCCTGGGCAACGCCTTCTTTGTGACAAACATCAATCCGCTCCTGGACTCCCGCCCGTCTTACCGATCGCCGTCGCTCACGACCCGCATCTGAAACGGCGGGCTCGTGACGATCCCCATGATGATGCCTGAAAACCGGTATTCCTGGCGCCCGGCTTTTCGGACAATATCCCTGACAACCGGCGCGTCGTAATACTGCATTCCACGGCCGAGCGCGTAAGTCATGAGCTTCTCGGTCAGCGTGCGCACGAAGACATCGGACCGCGCGAGCAGGGCGTTTCTCAGCGCCACGACACCGTCGACCTTGGTGCCATCGGAGAGCTGCCCCGAGGCGTCGAGCGGGACACCGGCCTCACGCGTGCGCCACGCCCCTGTCGCATCGAAGTTCTCCAGCGCGAAACCAAGCGGATCCATCAGCTTGTGGCATCCGGCGCAGGTGGGGCTGGCACGATGCTTCTCCATCCGTTCGCGTAGCGTCCGCGGCGCCTCTTCAGAGGTGCCCTCGAGCGGTGGCACGTTGGGCAACGGCGGCGGCGGCGGTGTGCCGAACACGTTCTCGAGGATCCACTTGCCGCGCAGCACCGGTGCCGTCCGGTCGGCCCTCGAGGTGACCATCAACAGGCCGCCCTTCCCCAGCAGCCCTCGCCGCGCGTCGTTGGTGAGCGTCACCCGGCGGAAGTGGCTGCCGTAGACATACGGAATGCCGTAGTGCTTCGCGAGACGCTCGTTGACGAACGTGTAGTCGGCCGTCAGCAGATCGAGGACGTTGTGATCGTCACGGACGATGCTGTCGAAGAAGAGCTCTGCCTCGGTCTGGAAGGCATCACGCAGCGTGTCGTCGAAATCGGGAAACTCGTCATGGTTGGGGGCAACGGTTCGAAGGTTCCGCGTGTGCAACCACTGGCCGGTGAAATTGCGGATGAAGCGGTCGGCCTTCGCGTCGGCGATCATCCGGTGCACTTCACGCTCGAGCACCCCGGGGTTGCGCAATTGTCCGCGACTCGCCACGTCGAGCAGTGCATCGTCGGGGATGCTGCTCCAGAGGAAGAACGACAACCGCGACGCGAGCTCGACGTCGCTCACGTTCTGGATCGTCCCGGGCTTGCCGGGACCGTCCTCTTCCACCCGATAGACGAAGCTCGGACTTGCGAGCAACCGGCGCAGCGCCATCTGGATGCCCGTTTCGAACGTGCCTTTCGCGCGTCCCGCGCGATAAAAGGTCATCAAGCGTGAGGTGTCCGCCGTCGTCACAGGCCGACGATACGCGCGGCGAGCCAGCGTCGAAAGGATCTTTGTCGCACACGCCTCTTCCTGATTTGCCTGGGCAGGGTGACAGGAGAAGATGCGCGCGCGGCTCGGCGTGCTGCCGGGCCCCACTGGATTGAAAGGGCCTCTGACGGTCAGCGTCTCGATGTGCGGGCGCCCGGTTGAATCGTAGGTTCCGGCGGAGCTGCGGAGGAACGGACGCAGGCGCTGTGTGCCCTCCCCGATTTTACGGAGGAAGCTCGCGCCCACCTCGTGCGGCCCTGCCTTCACCGGCACGACGACCTGGAGACGCGCATCGACCGCGTCGCTGCGTTCGGTGATGCTCGCGCCTTGCGGAGCCTGATCGTTGTCGCCGCCGATCGTGGTCAGGAACACGCGCTCGCCGTCGACAGTGATTTCGATTTGATGTGGATGCTCGAGACCGCGGATTGCCTCGAGGTTGGTGCGATAGAGCTCGAGCGAGAAGCGGTACTCGGCGTCGACGGGGAACGTATGATCGACGACCAGACCACCGACCGTCCCGAGCGGCAGGCCCTCAATGTGCTGGTCCTGCGATCGATCCTGGCGGATTCGGTACGTGTCTGACCCGGGCGCGGTTGGTGCGCCTACGGCCAGCGAGCTGACGCGATCGGCAGCGACGAGATATCGCTCGAGCAATGCGGGCGACGTCCCGAGCAGGTCGGAGATGTTGTCGAATCCGAAGGCCGAGTCGTCAGGCGGAAGCAACGCCTGGACGTCGACCTCCACGTTGAGGAGATCGCGAACCGAGTTGGCGTACTCGCTGCGGTTCAATCGTCGAATGATCGGCCGGCCGGGATTCGGCTTGGCGGCGGCCGCGCGATCCAATTCGGTTTCGAGGTACGTGGCGAGAGTGTCGTAAGTCGCGTCGTCAGGCCGCGGCATGCCTTGTGGCGGCATCGAACGCGTGCGCAACCGGCGCACGACGCCTTCCCAGATCTCGCCCTTCGAGGCAGGGCTCGCGATGTCCACCCCATCGAGCGCGAGGTCCGATGTCCTGGTCCGCTGATTGTGGCAGGTGACACAGTAACGATCGACAACGACGCGAGCATTGGCGGCAGACTCGTTCGCCGGACGCGCTGGCGGGTCTTGCGTGCTGCTTGCGTGCAGGATGGCCCACCCTGCCGGCAATGCCAACACCGATGCGATCAAAAGCGCGCGTCCCCTCATCTCACCTCAGCACACTGTAAGCTCGACGACTGGGAACTCCACGCGGGATCGTTGGGATCCATAGACGTGAGGTCGCAACCGCGTGGCGTTCCAGGCGCGCGAAGCGCGCCACGAAGATGCCGACAACCCAGACAGGGGCTTCGCCGAAATTCTGGCGAAGCCCCTGTCTGGTTGTATGACAGTTCCGGGATTCCGATCAATGCCCCGATCAGGTGACAAGCGCCCAATTTGCTTGGATTTCGAGCGAATTTCGCGCCGCCGTGATATCTGTATGCTTGCCAGGAACGCGTGTGCACGGAGTGCTGGATGCCACTCTACGAGTACCAATGTCGAGCCTGCGGTCACACCTTCGAGGTGCTCGTCCGCCGCGGGGAACAACCCGCGTGTGCCGCGTGCCACTCGCAGGACATCGAGCGACTGCTCTCGTCCTTCGGCGTCAGCTCAGAAGCGCGCTCCCATTCCACACTGCAGGCCGCGCGACGTGACTTCACGTATAGCGCCGGCCGGCGAGATCAGATTCGACACGAAGCAGAACAGATTCGAGATCACGTCCAGGAGGACTATGGTCTCCGAGTCTCGAAGCCCGATGAATGAGGGCGACTAACGCTGGGGAGGCGGCGGCCCAGGCTGCCCCGTCGTACCACCTTCCGGCACGTGATGGATTCGCGATTTGAAACGCCATCCCTGCGGCGTCTTCACGTAGGTGTCTTCATAATACCCTTCGTGGTGAATCTTGTACGGATCGCCGCCCAGACCGATCATGAGCATATCGACGGTGCCAATCGCACCTTCGGCGGTGGGCGTGATGATGTGATTGACGTAGAGATGCTTGACGCCTTGTCGAATCCAGCCGACGTTCTGGCAGCCGCGCGATCCGCCGCCTGAGATTTCCGCCAGCCGGTCGCGCCCCTGCGCTTTGTTGCCAATCTTGCCGTTCTGCTCGGGCGCGAAGTAGCCGTCGGCCGTGAACAGATCGGCGTAGTCGTAGCCGTTGTTCGAACACGTGTCGATGGCGCGCGCGTACTTCGCGACGAGTTGCTGGATCTCGATGTAGTCGAGCGCGGTGAGTTGCGAAGCGGGCGACTGCGCCTGAACGGCCGGGGGCAGATACACGACGACACACAACGCAAGCGCAACGCGAAATCTACAGCGTGGCATTCGGCCCTCGACTTCCACTGAGTTCCGACACACCGCGGCCAGTGAGCACACCGAGAAAGATTGATCATTCGTTCTCGGTGCCTCTGTGCCTCGGAGTGTCGTGTTCACGAGTGCAACGCCCGACGCGGATCAGAAATCAAATTGCCCGCTGATCTTGAACAGCCGCGCGTCCATGATGCGCTGGGGTGTCCGCCACACGGCGTAGCTGGCGTTCTCCTGCATCACGGGATTCGCATTCATCACGTTGTAGATATCCAGGTTGGCCTGGGCCCGTCGGCCGCCGAACCTGAACACCTTGCTCAGGCGAAGGTCGAACTGGTTGACGCGATCGCCGTAGATGTCGCCCGGCACGAGCATGTTGATCGTGGTGTTCGCCGCACCACCCGAGAGCGGTCGTCCAAGCGACGGCTGAATCTCGGCGTTCGAGTACACGCGGTTGGCGCTGATCACAGGACCCGGTGTGCTCTGCACTGTCGCCGCCACGTTCATGTCGACCCGGGGCACCGTGTAGGTCCCCAGGAACTTGAACTGAGTCAGGAACGCTGCCTCGACGTGGCACGCGCGCGGACTCGGACCCGGTCCCGGTGCCGCCAACGTGGTGAACACCGCGCCCTGAGAATTGGCAATCACGTCGCAGTTGTCGGTCACGGTGCGGCCCGTGCTGACGCCTCCCTGCAGCAACACGCCGTTCTGGAGACGCGCATTCGCGCTGAAGTCCACACCGTTCCAATGCTCTATCTGCTTGCCGAAATCACGAGCGAACGTCGTGTAGTTAGTGCCCTGCCCGACCTTGGATGGATTGACGTTGTAGAGCCCGTCGATCCGGTAGCCGCCGCCATCGGGCAGGCCGCTATCGAGAGGTGCCGTGACGCTGTACGCATCGAAGTCGGCTGCCGTCAGCCCCTGGACCTGGATCACCTGGAAGTTACCGAACCAGCGCCGGAAGTAGCCGACGTCGATGCCGAGACGTGGCGCGAGCTCGTGCTGCACGCTGGTCGAGAACTCCCAGTTGAACGGGCGGTTGCCCCATCCGAACCGCGTGTCCTCGTTGAACTGCGGAATCGACGTGAGCGTTCCGAACGGGCTGAGGTAGGCCGAACATTCGCCGTTCGCCGCCGGGTCGAGCTGATCGCAATCCGGGTTGAAGTTGCCCCGGCGTGGATCGCCCACCGGATAGAACGAGTCGTTCCAGTTTCGCGTCGTCGTCGTACTCACGCCAGCGGGGTTGCCAATCGTGAAGAGCGTCAACATGTACTTGCCGAGGCTGACCTTGACAGCCGTCTTCCCGTTGCCGAACAGATCGTACGCCGCACCCAGGCGCGGCGTGATGTCATTCATGCTCATGGTTGTGACCGCGGCGAACGTGTAATCGCGCGCTGGTTGCAGTGGCGCCGGCCCGCGGTACTGCTCCGGGTAACCGCCGCGGAACCCGTCGTAGCGAACGCCGGCGTTGATCGTCCAGCGATCGATCGTCCAGCGATCCTGCGCGTACAAACCAAGCTCGCCTTTGACCAGCGATTCTCCACGCGTCGGCACGCCATAGAGCGTGACCAGGTTCGGGACGCCATTGTTGAAGCGGAACATCATGTAGTGGGAGTTCGAGTCGGACGTGCTGACGGTGTTTGCCCACGTATCGCTGAAGCCGACCTTGATCGAGTGGGCACCCGTTACGTACGACATCGAAGCCACTGCAGTGTTGATGTTCTGGCTCGAGTAGCCGAAAAGACCGCTGACTCCTCCGTCACCGCCCTTGCCCCGGTAGAAGAAGTTCGTCGATTGCTCGAGAACCGGGATCATGTCGCGATAGACCGAATCTGCTGCAGGCAGCTGGTTGCCGAACGCCTCACCCCGAAGGGCATATCGACCTTCGAGCAGAAGCTTGTTGGTGACCGGGGACGTCCAGCTCGCCTGCGCGAGACTGAGGACCGGGAACCGATAGGCCACCGCCGATTCCGGCGACACACCTGCGCGGGTATCGTCCCAGATACGCGCCTGGTTGTCGTAGTAGAGCGCGAACTTGTTCTTCTGCGTCGCCTGCCAGGTGAAACGCGTATTGATACCGTTCTGCTCGAGCGAGAAGAACCCGCGCCGGCTGGTGTCCGCCTCGTACAACCATTTCGACGGGTCGCCTTCGTTCTTGTTGTAGTAGAGACCGGCAATGAAGTTCTGGTTCGACTGCCATCGCGCCGACGTGTAGTTCCACAGCTTGTCACGGACGATGGGAAGCCCGACGGATGGATTGATGTCGTAGGCTTGTTTCATCTCGTTCGGCTCGGGCAGACCGCGGTTGCGCAGATCGTCGGTCAGATTGCTTCCTTGCCAGGCCGAGTTCACGCCGGTCGCAAACACGGTTCCGCGAACCGTGTTGCCGCCCTCGCGCGGGATGATGTCGATGCGCAGACCACCGAACGGCTGCTCGGCGGAGATTGCCGCATAGTCCACCGCCACTTCCTGCGTCGAACCGGTGTCTGGCACGAAGTTCGAGAACTCACCTCCCGACAGCACGTTGCCGAGACGAACGCCGTCGAGCTGCAGGCGCGTATCGCTCGTCCGACCGCCATGAATGGTGAACGTCGTGTTCTGGAGGTTGTTGGTGCCGCCGACATCGGCGAGTGCACCGCGTCCGGGCTGGGCAGCCGCGAGGCCGGGAATGAGCACCACCATGTTGATGTGGCTGCGTCCCGCAGGGATGGCTTCGATCACTTGCTGATCGAACACCCGTTGCTGCGTTGTCCGCTGAATGTCAACGATCGGACTGTCGCCGGTGACGGTGATCGTCTCCTCGAGGGCGCCGACGCGCAAATCGACATCGACCGTTGCGACGAATGTGCCGGTCAACTCGATCCCTTCGCGCCGCACGGTGGAGAATCCACTCAACGTGAATGTGACGACGTAGGTGCCCGGCCGCAGATCGACGATGCGGTACTGGCCGCTTCCGTCGGTGACGACAGAGCGAACCTTTTCGATCAAGGCGGGGCTCGAGGCCTCCACCGTCACGCCCGGCAACACCGCGCCGGAGGGATCCCTGACCACGCCGGTGATCGACGCTTGCGCGTGCGCCAGCGTCGGCACCAGGGCCAGCAATCCGACTACGAACAACATCACACGTGTGAATCGCAACATCTGCACCATCCTCCACAGCCCTTGCGAGGCTCCACGTCGGACCGGCGAGCGTAGCCTCGACCTCGCCAGAGGGCAGCATCTTCGGCCCGCGCTCCGCGCGCGCGAGCCGTCTTGCCCCGGGAACCGACTCTTATTCAAGACCCAGGCGGTCACGCCAGCTCCAACCAATTCGTTCGCGCCTTGACGTTCGTCCTGCCCCGGAGCGCGAGCCCGGTTGTTTCCCTCACCACTCGCTTGGTCTTGGCCGCCCTAGTCGCTCGGGCTGATGAACCCGGTCGCCCGAGATTGCTCCCCTGCCTGATATCACCAAACAAAGCGAGTCGCTGGGTAAAGCGCCTATGGCTGCGCTCGTGGTGTATTGCCGGCAGATACCGCATCGGCCGCGACGTACACTCGCGACTTGAAGCGCCAGCCTCCCTGTTGGGTCCGGACGTATACGTCGTCGTAGTAACCGCCATCGTTCTTGAGCAACGCGTGTCCCGTGACGCCTTCCGCCGAGAGGCCAAGCGCCACACCGGCTGTTCGAAAGCGCTTGACCCCATCCGGTCCCGGCACGTAGATGTCGTCGAACAATCCCAGATCGGTCCCTGCCAGCCGCCGAATCGCAATCGTGTCCTGAACCGTGATGTTCGCCGCTTTCTCCTGGCCCGTGATGACCGTCCGTGCCTTGATCCGCCAGCCCTTCGGCGTCTTCACGTACTCGTCGTCGTAATAACCGGCGGCCCCGAGATCCGCGCGACCGGTGACGCCTTTGGCTGTCGCCTCGATCGCCACCATCGGCGCCGGACGTGGAGTTGGCGCGCCTCTGCCACCAACGGCAGGCGGGGCATTCGTGCCGATGCAATGACGCTCACTCTTCACGAGCGCAATCAGCTTCTCGCGGCCGACCACCTCGCCTCGAATGTTGCTGGCAAAGTATCCAGTCTCCGGAAGGAACACGTCGGCGTAATCTTCAGCCGCGCAACTGCCAAGGGCCTTCGCGTACTTGACCGTCAGCTCTTGAATGTCCGCGCGGTCCTGCGCCGTCAGTGTTTGCTGCGCGCTGGCTGTGCCCGCCATCAACAGCAGCGCACCGACGATCCTCAACACGCCCTTCTTCATGATTGTCTTCCTGGTCCGGCTAAAGCCGGACACGACGACCGTTACTTCGTTTCCGTTCCCGTCGCTGACGCGATGAAGGTCCTCGCCTTGAAACGCCACCCCTCCGGCGTTTTCGCGTAGATATCCTCGTAGTGGCCGCCAAGGAACACGGAGCTGGGCTGACCCATCTCGCCGATATCCACGGCCACGAGGTACTGCTTTCCGATTGCTCCGTCAGCGGTCGCTTCGATTACGTGATTCGCAAGAAAGTGACGCGTGTAGTTCGCTCCGTGCGGCGCCCGGCTGGCCATCACCGCGAGGTTTTCGCGTCCCTCGGTGCGAGGCTGTCGAAAGACCGCGTCCGGCGTGAAGAGATTTGCATACGAGAACCCTTCATCCGGGTTCTGATCGAGCGCATAGGGATAACGCGAAACCAATTGCTGGATTTCGATGTAGTCCTCGGCAGTCAGCCTGGGTCCGCTCCCCGGCGCCACGTTCGATGCCGGAGCGACGCTCAGCGCTCGCGGGACTCCGAGCGTTGCGGGCGGTGGCTGAACCGGCGCTCCTGATGTCGATTCGAAGAAGCTGCGCGACTTGAAGCGCCACCCCTGCGGCGTCTTGACGTAAACGTCGTTGTAGAGTCCCCCGTGATCGATTCTGCTCTTCGCGCCGTTGCCGCCGTTGCCAATGTCGAAGATGCCGACATACGTTCGTCCGACGGCGCCGCCCGGCGCGGGCTCGATGACGACATTCATCACGTAATGGCTGACGAAGTTGGGCCCTCGTTTGCCGCCGCGCGAGAGCGCCGCGAGTCGATCGCGGCCCTGGTACGTCCTCCCGTTCGGCCCCTGATTGGTTCCGGTGAATGTTGCATCTGGTGCGTACAGGTCCGCGTACGCGAAGCCATTGTCGGCGCCCGTGTCGAGGGCGTAGCCGTACCGGTAGACCAGCTGCTCGATCTCGAGATAGTCGAGCGCGGTGAGGACCGGCGTCGGAGTCGATTGCTGGGCGGATGTTCGACTCAAGCCCAAGAGAGTCGCCCCAAGAAACGCGGCGGCGAGCAGGCGAGG
>JBKPNV010000424.1:0-26210 GCA_046732795.1 Acidobacteriota bacterium | reverse complement strand
CGGACTGCGATCTGCTCAACCCGAACGCACAGAATCTCACCGCCAGCGGCGGCGACATCTGCGGAGTGTTGAGCAATCTGAACTTCGGCAAGCCGGTCTTCACCGGGAGCTTCGATCCCGAGATCCTCGAAGGCTGGGGCGTTCGTCCGAGCGATTGGCAGTTCGGCGTCTCAGTCCAGCAGGAGCTCATCACCGGCGTCTCTGTTGAAGTTGGCTACTTCCGGCGCTGGCTGCAGAACTTCACCGTCGTCGACAACCTGTCCGTCGTCGCTGGGGACTTCGATCCGTTCAGCGTGACTGCGCCGGTTGATCCGCGCCTGCCCGACGGCGGCGGATACGTCGTGTCTGGCCTCTACAACGTCAAGAACGAAAAGGCGGGCCAGACGAACAGCTACACGACGTGGTCCAACAATTACGGCTCGCAGACGTCGATGTACAACGGTGTGCTCGTGAACGTCAGCGCGCGCATGCACAATGGCCTGACGATCCAGGGAGGGATGAACAGCGGTTCCACCGTCACCGACAGCTGCGACATCCGCGACGAGCTGCCGGAGATCGCGTCGACCAATCCGTTCTGTCGCGAGAATCCGGGTCTCGTGACTCGGGTCACCGGGCTCGCGGCTTATACGGTTCCGAAGATCGACATGCTCGTGAGCGGAACGTTCCGCAGCGATCAGGGTACGCCGTTGCAGGCAAACTGGGTCGTCTCGAGCGCCGAGGCGGCAAAGTCCCTCGGACGCCCGCTGTCTGGCGGTGCGCCCAACGTCACGGTCAACATCATCGAGCCGGGCGTGTTATGGGGCGATCGCGTCAACGTCATCGATCTTCGTCTGGCCAAGATCTTCCGCTTCGGCCGCATGCGCACCAATGTCGGCGTCGACGTCTACAACCTGTTCAACTCGAGCGCGGTGTTGAACTACAACCAGGCGTACAACCCGGTCGGCACCTGGCTCGTGCCCACGACAGTCGTCAATGGCAGGTTCGGGAAGATCAGCGCGACACTCGATTTCTGATCCCGCGCGACACCCGTCCACGGAGGGCTGCCGGTCCCGGCGTCGCCGGCGCTGCACGCCGGAAACCGGCTTTCGCTGGCGCCCTGTCGACGCGCGGCGAGTAGCGGTTAACTCGATGCGACATCCGTCACGCGGCTCAAAGCGCTGGGCGTAACCCGCGACAACAGGAACGCGGGGACGGAACTCGCCGCGGAAGCCTCGCTCCACCCGGTTTCCTGCTGCGCATCGCGTTGGCGTTTGCGCAGGCGCCGCTGGCCCGGCAGCCTCCGTGGCTCGTTCTCAACACCGCAGAAATGTCAATGAGTACCGATGGAGACGACAGGCAGCGCGATGAACGTGGCCCGCGGGACCGGTGGTGACGACGGGCGCGGCCCTCGAGGCGGCGCGATCGAAGAAGGGGATAAAAACGCGGCCTGGCACCGCGTATTGAGGGATTCGCGACAGAGAGAATTAGAGATCCAGCTCCTGCGCTTCCTCAGCCCGCTCCATGATGAAGCGGAAGCGCGCTGATGCGTCCTTTCCCATCAGCTCGTTGATGACTCGATCGGTCACGATCTGATCGGCGATCTCGACGCGCAGCAGCCGGCGCGTCCGCGGGTTGAGCGTCGTTTCCCACAGGACCTTCGGCATCATCTCGCCGAGGCCCTTGAACCGGGTGATCTCCGGGCTTCCGCGGCCATTGGTGTACTGCTTCAGCAACCGGTCGCGATGGCCATCATCCAACGCCCAGTAGGTGTCCTTGCCGATGTCGATGCGATAGAGCGGCGGCTGCGCGAGAAAGACCTTGCCGCCTGCGATGAGCTGTGGAAGATGACGGTAGAGGAACGTCAGCAGCAGCGTCGCGATGTGGTGGCCATCGGAATCCGCGTCGGCCAGGATGATGATGCGGCCGTAACGCAGTCGCGAAAGATCGAAGCTCTTGCCCATACCGCAGCCGAGCGCGGTGATCAGGTCGGCGAGCTCCTTGTTCTCGAGCACTTTGGCCAGCGTCATGCCCTCGGTGTTCATGACCTTTCCGCGCAGCGGCAGGATCGCCTGCCTGGCGCGGTCACGTCCCTGCTTGGCCGAGCCGCCCGCCGAATCGCCCTCCACGATGAAGAGCTCGCTGTTGTCGCGATCGGCGCTGGTGCAGTCACTGAGCTTGCCCGGCAGATTCAGGCGACCGCTCGTTGCCGTGCGACGCGTGACCTCCGCCTGCGCGGCGCGGCTCGCCTCGCGCGCCCGCGCCGCCAGGATGATGCGGCCGACGATCGCTTCGGCGATGGTGCGATTGTGATTGAGCCAGTGCTCGAGCGCGGGGCGGACGGCGGAATCGACCGTGGACAGCACTTCAGGATTGTTCAGGCGATCCTTCGTCTGCCCCTGGAACTGCGGCTCCTCGATAAAGAGACTCAACACACCGGTCAGTCCCTCGCGAATATCTTCGGCCGTCAGCGTGACGCCCTTGGGCGAGAGATTGTGGGTCTCGATGTAGTTGCGGACCGCCTTGCCAATGCCCGCGCGCAGTCCGTTGTCGTGAGTGCCCCCCGATCCAGTCGGGATGCCATTCACGTAGCTCCGCACGTGCTCGTCGGTCGACTCGGTCCACTGCAACACGAGATCCAGACGTGGACCACTCTCACGTTCCAACAGGAAGGCCGTCTCGTGAACGGGCTTGGCGCCACGAGCGGTCACGATCGATTTGAGAAAATCGGAAAGCCCTTCCTGATGCTGGAATACTTCCCTGGTGCCCTCCGCTTCGTTCTCGAAGGTCACTCGCACACCCTTGTGGATGTAGCTGACGATCTCGAGCCGTTCGCGTATCAGCGCCGCGTCGAATTCGACCTTCGGAAAAATGGTGGAATCGGGATGGAAGTAGACCGTCGTGCCGCTGCCGCGCGCGGCGCCCAGCTTCTTCAACGGGCCAGCGGGCTTCCCCCGCTTGAAGCGCATCTCCCACTGGGCGCCGTCACGCTTGACGGTTGCCACGAGCTCGGTGGACAGCGCGTTCACCACGCTCGCGCCCACGCCGTGGAGACCTCCGGCCGTTTTGTAGTTGCCCTTTTCGAACTTACCGCCGGCATGAAGCACGGTGAAGATCACTTCGAGCGCGCTCTTCTTGGTCGAGGGATGCTTGTCGACCGGAATCCCGCGTCCGTCATCGACGACCGTAATGGAGCTGCCGTCCTTGTGCAGCGTCACGATGATGTTCGAGGCGTAGCCGTTCATCGCCTCGTCGACCGCGTTGTCGAGCACTTCCCAGACAAGGTGATGCAGCCCAGCTGTGCCAACGCCACCGATGTACATACCGGGGCGTTTACGAACCGGCTCGAGACCTTCGAGAACGGTGATGTCTTTTGCGGTGTAGTTGGCCATTCGGAGCACTTGAGTCCGGCTAACGCCTGACACTACGTACAATGAGTCGTCGCGTCCGGCTTCAGCCGGACTGCGGACTGTTACTTAAGGTAGCATCAGTATCAATAGGTGATGTATGGGGCGGCTGCTCGCGATCGTCGGCGGCGGCGTCTGGCTCGTCGCAATCGCTGCACTCGCGATTGCCGTCCATTGGTCTGAAAAGCCTCGCATCGTCCCACCACTCACCGCAGTCCCGACGCTCCTCAGAGAATTGAACGCCGTACGCGCCAAAGAGTTCAAGGAAGGCGACGCGTGGGCGGTCAGGAAAGTGGAATCCGCTCACCACGTCCTAGTTGTCAACGTCGACGCCGATCATGTCGGCAACGCGCAGAAGATCGCCACCGAGATCGTCACACCGGTTCTCGATCGTGGATTCGACGAAGTCCTCGTCTACGTGTGGGCCACGCACCGGCACAAACAGTACGCCGATCGCAGGGTCCAGTGGACACCGAAAGGGGGATACACAGAATTGGTGATAGGAGATTAGTGATTATCGATTCGTTGTTGATTGTTGAATTTTGATTGAAGATTGGTTCGTGGCCAAGGGCCGAAGGCCAATCAACGTTCAAGAATCACTAATCAACAACGATTCAACAATCAATAATCATCAATTCATCGATGATTTCCGGCGCGCGTCGATTTGCGGGCACGCGGCCGGGTCGCCTTCTGTGCACGGCCGCCTGTAGTCTTGCGCGAACGCGCACGCCTGGGTTTTTCTGCTTCGACCGCGACCTCGTCCGCTGGTTCGTCCTCGGTCACTTCCTGCACTGATTCGGCGTCGACAATGGGTGGCGCGTCGACGACCTGTTCGACAACTTCGCCACTTTCTTCGACGGCTGGCGGATCGAGCACGGCCCGTTGCGGCACTTCGACGTCGACCGTCTCGTCCAGTTCGACAGGCTCCTCGAATCGAGGTGCCGCTGGCCGCGTGGTGAGATTCGGTCCTGGGAACACACGCACGGCACCCTGCCGATCGCGTTCGATGCGAAGCACACCCTCTTTGCCGGCCGCGCGCAGCAGATCGACGACAGACGCGAAACCGTATTTCCGCTCGTCGAAGTTTTCGATCGCGTTGCGAAGGAACTGCTTCGCCTGCCGCACGTACATCGGCCACCGCGGAGGTGCCTGCGCTTCGTGGATCGCCCGCTGCACGGCTCGAATCCCGTCTTGCATCGTCATCGGCGAGACGGGCATGGCTTCCTCGTCCTCGTCGTCCTGGATGCCCTGGGCAGGCGGCGGTTGCCGAATCGGCTCTGGCGCTCTCTCGGACGAGGCCGATCCCTCCTCCGTCTCGGCAATCCCTTCTTCGCGCGATTCGACGAGCATGCTCCGCCCGGCGTGTTTCAGGGCGACGGCACCCGTCTGCGCCACCTTCTCCATGAAGTCACGGAAGCTTCCGGCCCCGTACTCCCGCTCGGAGAACGTGGAATCGAGTTGCAGCAGCGTGCTCTTGAGCAATCCGAGTTGCGGCGTGACTTCGCGCTCCGACAACACTTTGAGCGCGCGCTTGACGATCGGCAGCGCTTTCGAAATGTCACCGGTCGACACCGGTCGCCCACTTCGATCGGCCGGCCGCCCGCGACTGCCGACCAGGTTTTCGTAAGCGATGAACTCGTGGCAGTTCTTCTGCATCGTCACGCTGGTGAACTGCCGCCCACCGACGACGATGACCTTGCGGCCGTATTGCTTCAACTTCTCGACGAGCGAGATGAAATCGCTGTCGCCCCCGACGATGACGAAGGCGTTGATGTGATCGTGGGTGAAGGCCATTTCGAGGGCGTCGAGCGCCATGGTGATGTCGGCGCCGTTCTTGTCGCCGCCTGGCGTCAGGTTGCGCTGGACCATGCGGATGGCGTGTTGCGTCAGCAGCCGGCTGTAATCGCCGGCGCGCTTCCAGTCGCTATACGCAATCTTGGTGACAATCTCGCCGCGCTCTTTGATGGCCTCGAGGACGAGGCCGATGTCGAACTGACTGCCAATGGTGGACTTGACTCCGATTTCGACGTTGTCGAAGTCGATGAATACCGCAATGCGGTGACGTGTTTCTGCTGATGTCATGTACTCTCTGCCGGCGCAAACGCGTCGGCTAACCTGGGGGCGGGGCGTTCGAGGCTGGTTCGGACACCGGGCCGGTTTCGCGTTCGCTGAATTGTTCTGGGCCTCAGGGGCCTCCAGCTCAAGCAGGAAATCGGAATGACTTCCGCAGCACTTCCATGAGCACGGGCCGAAGGGGTCCGGCCGCGCATCGCGCAGCCGTCAACCGCCAGTATACCGAACCATTGTTGATTTTTGATCTTTGATTAGTTGTGACCCTCGATGAATCAACAATCACGAATCGGCAATCATCAACGAATCAACAATCAAAGATCGCCGATCAATGATTCAAGCCACCGCTATGCCGAATCGACGGACCAGCGACTCGAGCTCGCTCCTGAGAAATGGCAACGATGGCGCGACGAACAAATGATTCTGCATCCGGGATGGGTCGTAGTCCGTGTTGATCACTGTGCCTGTGACGAAGGGTTCTCGACGCACGTCTGGTGACAAAACCGAGTATGGAATCTCGCCGGTGGACGACAGGATACCGGCGCCGAACACTTTCGTCTCGCCCGCATCCTCGATCAAGCCGAACTCGATGCTGAACCAGCTGAACCTCTTGAGCGCGAGGACGTGCTCGCCAGAATGCGTTGCCGACACGGCTCGCCCGATCAGGGTCAGCAGCTCGGCGTAGTCGTGGTTCATCAGCGGGGGGACATGTCCGAGACAGTCGTGAATCATGTCCGGCTCGGGGGTGAATTCCGGATGCGAGCCGTGACGAATGAACTGTGTCACCGGAAACCCGCGCGCTCCGATGTACTGGTAGAACGTCCGATAGGGCAATGCGCCCTCAGCGGGCACGAGATGCATGTTCGTCTCGAGCTGCACGCGTTCGCTCAAGGTCCGGAGCTGCGGAATCTCCTGCTGGTTGATCGCGAGATCGCGCTTCGCCGCGAGATACATCTCGCAGGCGTGCTTTACGTGCAGTTCGTTGAGCTTGGGGCTGACGTCGCGCCAGATGCGGGTCTCTTCGGCGGTGTAGTCGATCAGCGGGGGACCAAGTTCCTCGAGGCGGTGCCGGCGACAGAGCGCAAACAGGTTCTTTCGCCGCTGGATGTAGGACGGATCGCCGAGTCCTGGATGACCGGGCTCGAGCTCGAGCTCGGTGGTTTCCGGGGGGGAAACCATCACCTCCGGGTCGATCGGCACGCCGTATTCGACGAGCTTCCGGGCTTCCTGCATGGCGTCAGCCTCGTTGATCAGTGCTTATGCACCAATGACGCCAAATCCAGTGTAGGCCTCGCGGCGGGTTTGTGCCAGCGCGGCGGGCTTTGTGAATGACAAGTCCTAAATAAGGCCCACGGCTCTTCCCATTTCCGCCGATATAATTCGCGCTCACCACGCTCCCATTGGGATGTCGTTTTCGAACTTTCCCAGAACTGCGCCATGTTGACCGCCAGCATTCGACTAGGCTCATATGACGTCGTCGCCGAGCTTGGCGAAGGCGCCTTGACCTCGCTATGGCGCTGACCGTCGGAACTCGAATCGGTCAGTTTGAAGTAACGGCTCCGCTCGGGTCAGGCGGCATGGGCGAGGTGTATCGGGCGCGCGATACTAAGCTCAACCGAGATGTCGCCCTGAAGATCTTGCCCGCATCCTTCGCGCTGGATGCCGAGCGGCTGGCCCGCTTCCGTCGCGAGGCCCAAGTACTTGCATCGCTGAATCATCCCAACATCGCGGCAATCTACGGAGTCGAAGACGGAAACGACATACCGGCCCTCGTGCTGGAGCTCGTCGAGGGTGAGACGCTGGCCGATCGCATCACGCGCGGACCAATACCAGTCGCAGAGGCGCTCCTAATCGCGCGCCAGGTTGCCGAGGCGCTCGAGGCGGCACACGAACAAGGGATCATCCATCGCGACCTCAAGCCTTCCAACATCAAGGCTCGCCCCGACGGCACGGTGAAGGTGCTGGATTTCGGACTGGCAAAGCTCATTGCGCCTGGCGCCGCAACGGGCGATCCGGACTCGGCTCGCCTTTTATCTCAGTCGCCGACCACCACGACACCTGCGCTGACTCGCCTTGGTGAAGGCTACGGCGAAGGCGGCACGATGGCCGGTGTGATCCTCGGCACCGCTGCGTATATGTCGCCCGAACAAGCCAAAGGGGCGCGCGCCGACCATCGCAGCGATGTGTTCTCGTTTGGCTGCGTCCTGTTTGAAATGTTGTCGGGACGGCGGCCTTTCGAGGGTGACACGGTATTCGACATCCTCGCGTCAGTCTTAGCGCGCGAACCGGATTGGTCGGCACTCCCACCGGATACCGCGCCGCGTGTGCAAGAGCTCGTTAGACGATGCCTAGATAAACATCCGAGGCGCCGATGGCAGGCCGTGGGCGACGTACGCGCAGAGCTCGAGATTGTTGCAAATGCGCCGCTGCAGGTAGTCAACGGGGGC
The DNA here is from genome assembly GCA_046732795.1 of Acidobacteriota bacterium. Taxonomy (GTDB): domain Bacteria; phylum Acidobacteriota; class Vicinamibacteria; order Vicinamibacterales; family UBA2999; genus Gp6-AA40. The sequence continues at coordinate 18,310 of JBKPNV010000424.1, read as the reverse complement.
ATCGTCAAACCTCGTGCGAAATCGGTATTAATGATCTGGCTAGCCGCGGTCGGTCTAGCGGCCGGTCTGCTAGGTACTTTTGTGGGAACGCAGCTCGACCGAGCTGTCCCATCAGAGGCCATTCGCCTGTCGATCCCGATCGACCGAACTCTCACCGGTCCACGGCGTAAGATTGCCATCTCGCGAGATGGCCGGCAAGTCGCGTACGCCGCCGACAACGGTCTCTACATCCGGCCTATGTCCGACGGCATCCCACGGCTGCTCGTGGAAGCTGGTGGCGCCAACAGACTCCAGGATGTAACGTTCTCGCCCGACGGACAGTGGATTGCCTTCTATGCCGTGCTCGATCGCGCATTGAAGCGAGTGGCAATCGCGGGCGGACCCGCCATTCCAGTGGCGTCACAGATCGCGGCCCCTTCGGGAATGAGCTGGGGCGCCGAGGGAATCGTCTTTGGCAGTCCTCGCGCCATATTGCGAGTGGATCCGAATGGCGGGACGCCCGAGCCGCTCGTTCGACTGCGCACGGACGAATTCGCGCTCAGTCCCCAGGTGTTGCCGGGCGGCCAGGCTGTCTTGTTCACTCTATCCGTGAATGCAAATACGCTCGATTTCAGCGGCGGTCGCATCGTCGTTCAATCGTTGGGATCCGAGGAGCGTAAGGTTGTCGCCGAAGGTGGAAACGATGCGCGTTACCTGCCAAGTGGCCACGTGGTGTATGCGGTAGGCGGCGTTCTTTTCGTGAGGCGGTTTGACGTGCAGCGGCTGGAGGCACGGGGAAATCCGATTCCGGTTGTGGAGGGGGTTGCGCGTGGGATTGGCAATGTCGGAGCAGGCATGGCGCAATACAGTGTTTCGGAAACCGGCACTCTTCTCTTCATTCCCGGTCCGTCCGCGGTCTCGGTGAGTCAGCGTCGCGTCGTGTCTATCGATCAGAGTGGGGGGCAAACCCCTCTCGCGCTAGCCCCTGCACCGTACGAATCGCCACGAGTTTCACCGGATGGCTCGCACCTCGCCATTGTGATCGACGACGGTAATCAGGCGAACGTACACGTGTACGATCTCTCTGGTTCAACATCTCTGCGCCAGCTCACATTCGAAGGACGGAACCGGTTTCCCGTGTGGTCCCCGGATGGCCAGCACATCGTGTTTCAATCGACCCGGGAGGGTGACGCAGGTATCTGGTGGCAGCGGGCGGATGGCTCGACCGCGGCGGAACGCCTGACGCGAGCCGAGTCGGGCAAGGCGCATGTGCCTGAATCATTCCTGCCTAAGAGCGACACATTTTCCTACAGCCTCGTGGAGTCTACCGACACGGTCACGCTGCATACATTCTCGATTCGGGATCGCAAGTCTGTCCCATTCGGCGATGTGCGTTCGAACGCACTGCTTAATTCTGAATTCTCCTCGGACGGGCGATGGATTGCCTACACGCAGCGCGGCGGACCAACGGGTGCAACGATTTATGTGCAGCCGGTTCCGCCCACAGGCGCGAAATACCTTGCGTCCGGTCCGGGCGGCCATCATCCTGAATGGTCACCCGACGGCGCCCGGCTGCTGTATTTCCCCGGCAGCGATCAGCTGGCGTCCGTGACCGTCAACACTCGTGGCGGTTTTGCGATCGGAACACCCGCGGTGGTCCCTGGCGGATTCATCAGCTTCACCTCGACACAAACGGCGCGAAATCACGACCTCACTCGTGATGGCTCGCGTCTATTCGCCGTGTTACAAGAGGCAGCCGCACAGCAAGAGAATGCGCAGTATCGAGCGGAAGTCGTGCTGCACTGGTTCGACGAACTGAAGGCCCGCGTACCTATACAGTGAATCATTCCCGCATCGCGGGCCACCTCCCGGCATTGAAAAGGTAGGGATCTGAGCCTCAGGAGAGATCAGCACATGTCAGGCGATGGACCGCGCGATTTCCACTGAAGCTGACGCCCGATTACGAATGGTGGGAATACGCGTGCCACGAAGGCAACCGCACGATCCGCGACTTCATCAACGCCTCACGCGCCGAGCGTGCCTATCGTGCCACTCATCCCAACGAGCCGCGCACACCTCCGGCGCCGCGCTGACGCGCTTTTCACGGACTCAGAGGACGAAGTACCAGGGACCAGGGACCAGGCACCTGGCACAACGGACCAAGGACCGCAGATCACTGCTTTCGCTGGGTATCGAGGAAGTCGAAGATCTCTTTTGCGTACGTCAAATACGCGGCGAGGTGGGTGCCTCCCGGCACCGTGGCATAGACGGTCGTGACGCCCGCGGCTTTCGCCGCATCGGCCATTTTCTTGGACGCCTCGATCGGATTCGTCGTGTCCTGGTCGCCGTGGATCACGAGCAGCCCCATCTTCCCTTTGATGCGATCCCACGGATACGAGTCGAACACGATCGGACCGGAGCTGATCACCAGCGCGGCAAATCGCTCGGGATACTTGGCCCCGAGATACAAGGCACCCGAGCCGGATGGATTCTGTCCATGAAGGTAGATGCGTGAGGTATCGACGCCGTACTCCTTCGTGACGAGATCGATGACGTTGAGCACGTCCTGCTCAGCCCGCGCGTCTTCCTCGGGAGTCCAGCCGTCCGCGGGTGCTGCCGCCTTCGGCCGCGCGATCTGATACCGGCTGCCGTAATAAGGCTGCCGCAGCGGTCGATAACCCATCGGCGTCACGACCAGGTAGCCGCGTTGCTCTGCCTGAGTCACGAGGCTGTTCGGCTCGCGGTACGGGTTGTCGACGCTCTGACCTGCGCGCAACGTGACGAGCAACGGAAGCCTCGCACCCTGCTTCCATCGTGACGGCACGAAGAGACGGTACGGGATGGACTCGGTGGTCCCGGGAAACTCGTACACCCGATACTGCTCGCCGACGTGTTGATACAAGGGTCCGCGCGGGTTCGGTTGCAGTGGCGCAGGCGTGGCGGTTCCAGGTGGTGCCTGCGCCGCTCGCGCCTGTTCGAATGACGGTGCGTGCCACAGCAGCATGATGGCGATGGAGAAAACGAGTCTCTTCACGGTTGCACCTTCTCCTCGGTCTTTACCTCGAAGCGACGGAACTTGCCGTAGGTGGCCTTGCCCCGGAACTCTCCCGTTCCCTGCGGATACCAGTCTTCCATCGTGGTCGGGACGTTGATCCCCAGTTCTTCGTCGAACGTGAAAAGTGTTGTCACGCGAACCGGAGCGACCTGGCCTCCCACCTGCAGCTCCGTCTTGACAACGCGCCCGCTTCCTTCCTCGACCCAGATCAAACCTCGTGAAAGCAGGTCGCCATTGGCGTCGAGCTTGAGCACGGTCGGCCGCCTGAACTCGACGAAGCGAACCGTGCGTACGTCGGGCCCCAGCTTCTTGTCGAGACCCGCCAGGTTGAACCGGAAACGGTCGACGTACTGCTGCTGGAGAAACGCGATGACCAACAGGGGGTTGCTGAGCGTGCCTACGTCGGTCAGGTTGTAGCGCGCACCCGCGTCTCGAATCTCGGCAGCTCGCCGAAGCGTGCTCGAAGACGGCCGCAGGAATAACTTCGTGAGGCGGTCTTCGCGATCGCGAACCGGCTTGCCGTCGACCTCGGCCACGTCTCGAAACGACTGCCAGACTTCGTCGCCGGGAGCCTTGACCAGCAGGAAGTCCGACATCAGGAGCCGGCTGCGTTTCGGGACGGTGGTCTGCTGCTCGTATCGCTCCTCGGCAACGACGTTCGAGAACCGGTCAACGAAGTCGTGAGCGTAAGCTGTAGCCCTGGGGATGAGCTCGTCGACCTTCGGAGATTGAGCGCGCGCGTGGGGGCCCCACAGCACGGTCGCGACGACAGCGCCGACGGCAAGCGCTCGCTTCATGGCGTGCAAATATTAGCGCCAAGTCGGTCCAGAAAGAGCGTGTAATACTGCTGCAGATATGAGCGGCGAGACGAAGCAGTGCCCGGTCTGCGGCGAGACGATCAAGGCTGCGGCCATCAAATGTCGTTTCTGCAACACGGACCTGGAGGCTTTCAACGCCGCCCGTGACGCAGAGACGGAAAAACCGCTGTTCGAGGGTCATCCGGCCGTCATCTACAGCATCGGCCAGTGGTTCCTGGTGGTGCTCACGGTGGGCATCGCCTACATCCCGTACTGGTTCAAGAGCCGGTCGATCTCCTACGAGATCACGAGCCAGCGCATCCGCATCGAGCGTGGGCTGCTCTCGAAGATCAAGGAGAACGTCGAGCTCTTTCGCATTGACGATTTCGATCTCCACAAGCCGGTGGGCATGAGGCTCGCGGGCCATTGCCAGCTCCATCTGCGCTCATCCGATCCGGATCAGCAGACCGTCTTCATCTACGGCATCCCGGGCCTGGAGCGTCTCGCGGACACGCTCCGAGAATGCGCGCTCAGAGAACGAAAAAGGCGGCGTATCACCACCCTCATCGATGCATGAGGGCCGTCGCGCGGGGGCGAAAAGACTCGCCAGCCATTGGGGTTTGCGTCAGAATCACTCGGTTAAAGGGGGCGGTATGACGCGTCGTGCCCTGTGTTCGAAAATCGTCTTCGCCTTGAGCCTGGCGGCCTTCACCGCGTCCGTGCTCGAGGCTCAGCAACCGGCGGCTCCCGCCGCGCGGAATGGTCGCGCAACTGGCTGGGTGCTGCCCCGTACTGCGGATGGCCGCCCGGATCTGGAGGGGGTATGGGAGAACAACAGCGCTACTCCTCTGGAGCGGCCGCGGCAGCTCGCCGACAAGGCGCGGCTGTCGGACGAGGAACTGGCCACGTTCGAACGCCGCGCGCGTACTTTGTTCGGGCCGGAGGCGGAGGCGACCTTCGGCGATGCGCTCTATCTGACCTTGCTTGCCGACACACGACCCGCCGGACTCGGGGCGACTGGCAGCTATAGCCAGAACTGGTTGCCGAACCGGTACTTCGAGCACAGAACATCACTGATCGTCGATCCGTCCGACGGAAAGCTGCCGCCGCCGACGCCAGCAGGCGCCACGGCACGCGCCGCATCCGCCGGGCGTTTCGGACAGGTGGGAAACTCGGCGCAGGACATGACGCTGCAGGATCGCTGCATCCATTACGGCTTCCCCGATCTGTTCGCAGCGTACATGGCGGTCTACCGCATCGTGCAGACGCCGGAGTATGTGGCAATCCAGCTGGAGAAGATCCACGACACGCGCATCATCCCGCTCGACGGCCGCGCACACCTGCCGTCCACCATGCGCCAGTATCTCGGTGATTCACGCGGAAGATGGGAAGGCGACACCCTTGTGGTCGAAACCACCAACTTCCATCCCAAGGGCAACCCTTTTGGTGGGTACTTCACGCTCTCGGATCAGAACCTGCATCTTACCGAACGGTTCCGGCGCACGGCCGATGACACGCTGGAGTACACGTTCACCGTGGACGACGCCACGATGTGGACGAAGCCGTGGACCGCAATGGTCACCTGGAAGCGTTCGCGTGGAGAACTGCTCGAGTACGCCTGCCACGAGGGCAACTACAGCCTGCGAGGCATGTTGTCGGCGGCCCGGGCCGAAGAGGCTGACAAGCGGTAATTCGAACATTTCTGGTTGCCGGGGGCGCGGCGTATAATCGGCGCCTCTGGTGGACCTCTGTCTCCCGGGAGGGCCCGTGTTTATCACTCTCGTTTTGGCACTTCTGTCGCTCGCTGGGCCCGCAAGCCAACAACCGGCTGCGGCTCCATCCGCATCGGCGTCGTCGCTCGATTTCGAGTTCTTCAAGACCCGAGTGCAACCGATCTTCCTGGCGAAGCGTCCGGGCCACGCCAGGTGCATCTCATGTCATGGCTCGGGCACGCCGCTGCGGCTGCAGCCGCTGGCGGCGGGTAGCAAGACCTGGACCGACGAGGAGTCGCGAAAGAACTTCGAGGCGGTCAAGCGCGTCGCTATGCCCGGCAACGCCAGCAGCAGACTCCTGCTTCACCCGCTGGACGAAAAAGCCGGCGGCGACTTCTATCACAGCGGCGGCAAGCATTGGAGCTCCCAGAGTGAGCCGGAGTGGCAGACACTCAAGGCCTGGATCATGGGACAAACGGCGAAGTAGCGGCGACGCTGTTTCGGTTTATGGAGTTAACGATGACGATCAGATACGCCACTCGTCTCGGCCTCACGGTTCTCGTGGCCACGGTTCTGTTCACCGCCTCACTGGCCGCGCAAAAGGTCAGAATCGTCCAGACCAACAGCGCCGGTGACAACGTTCACCTCATCGATCCGGCCACCAACAAAGTCGCCGGCATCATCGAGGGCATCGAGGTGAGCCATGGCGCCGGCGTGGCGCCGGATGGCAAACGCATCTACGTCAGCGACGAGGCCGAGAGCACGCTCGACGTCGTCGACGCCAAGACGCTGAAAGTCACCGATCGCATCCCGCTGAGCGGACATCCCAACAACATGGCCGTCGGCAAAGACGGTCGCAAGGTGTATGTCGGCATCATCCAGGCACCCGGCGGCGTCGACGTGATCGACACCGTGGCGCTGAAGCGCGTCAAGACGGTGCCGACCAAGGGCACGATTCACAACGCCTACGTCACGCCTGATGGGAAGTACGTCGTCGCTGGCTCGATCCAGGGCAAGACAATCAACGTCATCGACGCGCAGACCGACGAGCCCGTGTGGACGCTCGACATGGATCTCGGCATTCGCCCGATGACATTCAGCTGGAACCCCGATGGCTCGACGAAGTGGATCTTCGCGCAGCTGACCGGCCTGAACGGCTTTGCCGTGGTCGACTTCGCGACCCAGAAAGAGATTCGCCGCATCAACAATCCGGAACTGCCTCCCGGAAAACCCACCGTTCCTGAGGGGTCGGATCCATCCCACGGCATGGCGGTGACGTCGGACGGCAAGACGCTTGTGGTGTGCAGCCGCTTGAACAATTACCTCTACTCGTACTCGCTTCCGGATCTGAAGCTGCTCGGCGGCGCAGAGTTGGGTGGAAAGGGCGCAGGCTGGGTGACGCTCACGCCGGACGGCAAGAAAGCCTACGTCGCCAACCCCGTGACCAATGACGTCTCGGTGGTCGACATCGCAACGATGAAGGAAGTCGCCCGAATTCCAGTCGGCTACGTGCCGAAACGCAACGTCACCGGCGTGCTGCAGTAGTCGACGTCTTCTTCGTTCCGACGTCCTCCCCTTTCAGAAACCGGAGGAGCGGCGGATAGAGGAGGTCGGGCGCTTCGAACTGCGGGTTGTGACCCACGTTCGGAATGATGTAGAGCTGACCGTTCTGCACGGTCTCGCTCACATGTCGCGCTTGGCCTGGGTAATCGGCGCCGTCTTTTTCACCGCCGATGACGAGCGTACGCGCCTTGATACGCGGCCAGTCGTCGACGACCGGATCCGCGTAGATAGCCTGCTGCTGTAACGCGCGCACCATGGCCATGCGCGGCCAGTCGCCGCTGGTGATCCAGCCGTAGTGGATCTTCACGTACTTCATGTATTCGGGCTTCCAGTTCACGTAGTAGGCACGCATGCCGCGCACGATTTCCGTGTAGTCGCGCGCGAGGTTGGCTTTGTACACCTCTGACGTCTCGCGCCATGGTCGCTGGGCGCGCGCATCCGTGAGCCCGATCTGATTGATCATCGCGAGACTGCCGACTGCGTCCGGATACGATGACGCGAAGCGGCTCGCCACCATCCCACCCATCGAATGCGTCACGATATCCGTCGTCCTGATGCCCAGGTGGTCGATGAGACGCTTGGTGTTGGCGGCGTGCGTGCTGATCGAATAGTGCAAGATCGGCTTCGAGGATCGGCCAAACCCGATCTGGTCCGGCACAACGACCCGGTAGCCTTCCTTGCGAAGGAGTTCGATCGTGTCGGTCCACGCCTCGCCGAAGAAATTCATGCCATGGAGGAGGATGACGCTCTTGCCGTTGGGCGTGCCAATCGGCGCAACGTCCATGTAGGCCATGCGGACGTCCTGATCTTCCAGTGTGAAGGAGAAATACGAAACTGGATGGGGATAAGGAACATCCTCGAGGTTGATGCTCATCGGCCCCCAACCAGCGGGTGGCGCGGCGGGCGGCTCCTGTGCAGAGGCCGCCGTCGATCCGACGAAAGCAGCAGCGAGAAGGATGGCGATGATCAGCGTGCGACCCATGTCTTCACCTTATCCAGATACGTGCGCAGATAGAGGCGCGGTATTAGACCCGCGACTTTGATCAATGCCGGCGGACGCGGATTATAGCAACGCTCCACGCCGTCCGGCAGTGTGACACTATGGCGGCATGGCATCCAAAACCGATGTCGTCGTCATTCACGAGCACCCCGAGTGGCAGAAGCCGCTCTTTGCTGCGCTCGAACGCCGAGGCGTGGCATACGCCGCCTTCGACGTGAAGCAAGCCGCGTTCAGCAATCTCGAGTCTGCGTCAGCCAAGGTGTACTTCAACCAGGCGAGCCCGAGCGCGTACATCCGCGGGAACACGCGGGCGGTTCCGCTCGCGCTCGCCTACATGCGAACGCTCGAGCGGCTCGGCGCGCGCGTACTGAACGGCGCCGACGTCTTCGCCCTCGAGTTGAGCAAGAGCGCACAAGCCACGCTGCTGCGCACACTCGGCATCGATACGCCGTGGTCGATTACCTTCAACGACGTCACCGCGCTTCGCGAGTACGCAGACGCGATTCGATGGCCGGCCATCCTCAAGCCTGATCAAGGTGGCAGCGGGGCGCGCATTCACGTGGTGGAGTCGCTGGCGCATGTCGAATCGATCTTTGCTGCCGATCCATCGGTGTGGCTCCCTGACAACCTGTTCCTGTTGCAGGAATACCTGCCGCACGATCCGGAGCAGGGCATCGTCCGGCTGGAATTTCTCGGCGGCGAACTGCTCTACGCGATGCGCGTAAAGACGCATGGCCGCTTCAACCTGTGTCCATCGCCGGTCTGCAACCCGGAGAATGGCGTGGGGGCATGCGAGATTCCCGCAGCAGCGCCGGCGCTCTCGCCGCCGGTCGAGTTCTATCCCTACCTCGATGTCCCGGGTGAAGCGGTCGAGAGCGCGAAGAGGATCGTCCGCGCAGCCCGTCTGGACGTCGGCGGCATCGAGTATCTCGAGACGCCTGGCGGGCGCCGTGTGTTCTACGACGTGAACGCCAACTCGAACCTTCGTCCCTCGATTGCGGCCGCATTCGGCCTCGAACCGTTCGAGCGTGTGGTGACGTTCCTGGAGACGGAAATCCGACGCGGCGCTCAGTAAATCGTCACCGCCTACCCTCACGTAGGTATTAACGAAGTGCTGTGTCGGGTAGCCAAACACTCGATTTTTGTTAAATTTTCTTGACAACCGCGTTGCATCAACGTCTAGCGGCGTTAGAATCGGCTGGCCCGCGCTTTGCTCGGTTGCACAGCATGGCCTCTCGGACTGTCGCAGATCGGCCATTCTCGGAGCTCGACATTGTCGATTCCGGCGCTCGCCACGAGGCCGATGAAATCGACGTGGTCGGCCGCGCCGATGAGACGTTCGAGGACACGCACGATCCGCTGAACCCCGCCCGGGGCATCCTCCTCGCCCTCTCGCTCTCGCTCCCCTTCTGGGTCCTCGTCGTTTATTGGCTGATTTGGTGACCTTGGGGTCTCGGTGACACCAGGGCTTCCAGCCTCTTGCCTTCGTTGGGAGCCGCGAGCATGATCGTGCGGCATCGCAGAAACGAGGCCTATGAAACGACGCACTTCGAATGGCGCGATTACCGCGGCTGTGCTGTGCCTGGCCGTAGGTAGCTTTCAGCTTTTACGAACCTCCGCCTTCGCACAAGGCTCCGGCGGTACAAGCCAGACGAGCGCCCCAGTGGATCTGGTGTTTTCGAACGGCAAGATCGTGACCGTGGACGAGCGATTCACGATCGCTCAGGCGGTCGCCGTCAAAGGCGATCGGATCGTGGCGGTCGGCTCCAGCCAGGAGATTGCCAAGCTGGCCGGCCCCAACACCAGGACCATCGACCTGCGAGGACGCACCGCGATCCCCGGGTTGATCGACAACCATCTTCACCTGCTTCGCGCGGGCAACACGTGGGAGCTGGAGCTGCGATTCGATGGCGTCGATTCGCGGAAGCGGGCGATCGAGATGCTGCGCGGTCGCGCAAAGACCGTGGGGCCCGGCGGATGGGTCTTCAACATCGGCGGCTGGGCCACCGCGCAGTTCACCGATGACCGGAAGCCGTTCACGCGCGAGGAGCTCGACGCGATCGCACCGGACAATCCGGTGGCGCTGCAGGAGTCGTACTATCAGGTGTTCCTGAACAGCCGCGCGCTGAAAGAGTTCGGGATCGAAGCCGGCAAACCCGATCCGCCGGATTTCGTCAGCGGATCGATCATGCGCGACGCGTCAGGCCAGCCAACGGGCGTCATCCGCGGCGACATCGCCGCCACTCGCCCAGTCGCAGCACGGATGCCGAAGCTGCCGCCAGACCGGCTCGAGGCGAGCACGCGCGCGCTGGTGCAGTACGTCAATCGCTTCGGCCTCACTTCGTTCGGCGTCGCCGGCTGTGATGCCGAAGTGTTGAAGATCATGCAGCGATGGAAGGCCGAGCACACCCTTCCGGTCCGCATCTTCTGCATTGGCGGCGCGGCGGCCGGCTCGCCTGAGCAGGTCGATCGCTCCATCCAGCAGATCTCGCGGATGAAGCTGTTCCAGGGCGACACCGACATCGACGATGTCGTGTTCGGGGAGAGCGTGTATACGCCGCTGCACGATCGGATGTTTGCGACCGACTCGGAGCCTACGCCCGACCAGCTCGCGCAGTGGCGCCGGATGGCGATGGAAATCGCGAAGGCACGCCTGCCGCTCCACGTGCACGCCGAGCTGCGCGACACGATCGATGCGTTTCTCGATCAGATCGAAGCGGTCAACAAGGAGTATCCGATCAGGAACCTGCGCTGGGCGCTGGCGCACGTCAACCAGATCAATGCCTCTCAGCTCGAACGCATGAAGAAGCTGGGCATGTATGCCGCCGTGCACCCGTGGGCGGTCATCAACGGCGCGATCATGCACGAGGGATTCGGCAATGGCGCCGACGACATGCCGCCGCTCGCGACGATTCAACAGAGCGGCATCACGTGGGGACTGGGTAGCGACGGAACCGCCGCCAACCAGTTTTTACCGATGACGGCGCTCTCCTTCGCCGTCACCGGCAAGATGGCTGGCGGTCTGAAGGTCATCCGCCAGACGATCGATCGCGAGGACGCGCTGATCGCCTACACGCGCAAGAACGCGTACTTCGTGTTCCACGAGAACGACCTCGGCTCGATCCAGGCAGGCAAGCTGGCCGATCTCGTCGTGCTCGATCGCGACTATCTGACTGTGCCGGCGGATCAGATCAAGGACATCAAGCCGACGATGACCGTTGTCGGCGGGAAGATCGTCTACGACAGCGCGGCGACGACGTCGACGCACTGATCTGGCGCGCTCTTCTCTGCGCGCTCTGCCTGCTCTGCGTAAGGTCGTGACACACGCGCAGTAAGCGTGTATAACGGCGCCAGTCCGGACAAGGAGAGTCTCGTATGACATGGCGTGCTATCTGTGTCGTGGCGGGATGGTTCATCGTCGCTGGCGTGTGGACGCACGCGCAGGCGCCGGCTGCAAAGAACCCGCTCGAAGGCGATCAGAACGCGATCAGGAGCGGAATGGGACTGTTTCGCGCACGATGCGCGGATTGCCACGGCATGGATGCTCATGGCGTGCGCGGGCCGGACATCACGCAGGTCTGGGCATCAGGCCGTACCGACGACGGCCTGTTCACGACCATCAAGAACGGCATCGCCGGCACCGAGATGCCGGCGCAGCCACGGCTCTTCGAGCATGAGACGTGGCAGATCCTCGCCTATCTCAAGACGCTGGCCGCGTCGGCGCGTCCAGACCCGCAGCGTGGCAACGCCGAAAACGGCAAGAAGATTTACCAGGCCAATTGCGCGAGTTGTCACCGGGTCAACGGCGTCGGTGGGCGCCTCGGCCCCGACCTGTCGCGCATCGGCGCTGCGCGCTCGCGCGAGGTGCTCGAGCTGCGGATTCGCGGCGGCGTCGAAGGTTTCCTTCCCGGGTTCGAGCCGGTCACAGTCACTCCCCAGGAAGGGCAGGCCGTCGTCGGCGTCAAGAAAAACGAGGACCTCTTCTCGGTGCAGATCATGGATACGCGAGAGCGGATCCAGGGGTACGACAAGGCGTCTCTCAAAGAGATGCAGAACAATCCGCGATCGGCGATGCCGCCGTTTGGCTCCAATCGAATCAGCGAAAGCGACCTCGATGATCTGATCCGCTACCTCCAGACGCTGCGTGGTTTCGATCCCTCGGTCGTTCAGTAGCCAACAGGAGACCGTCATGCGTGCTGAGACTCGCAAAGGTCAGGCTGAAGCGGGACCCTACGTCGCGCCGAGCCGATTCATTGCTGTCCTCGTCATCGTAGGCACAGCGATTCTCGCCGCACAGCAGGCGCCACCAGCACTCGTCACCACCCAGGAGATCGCTGAGGGGCTGCCGAAAGACGGCTCGCGTTGGATCACATTCGGGGGGAACTACACCAATCAGCGGCATAGTCCGCTCACGCAAATCACCCCGGCCAACGTCAAGGGGCTGGTCCCGCAGTGGACGTTCCAGACCGGCACGCTCGGCAACTTCGAGACGACGCCGCTGTTCAGGGACAACGTCCTCTACGTCACCGGTCCGCAGAACGTCGCATGGGCGCTCGATGCGCGCACCGGACGACAAATCTGGCGCTACCGACGCGAGCTGCCGAGCGATTTGACCGCCTGTTGCGGCCTCGTCAATCGCGGCTTCGCGATGCTCGGCGACAAGCTCTTCATGGTGACGCTCGACGCGCACCTGCTCGCGCTCGACATGCGCACCGGCAACGTCGTCTGGGATGCCACCCTCGATCAGTACAAGAACGGCTACGCGTCGACGATTGCCCCGATCGTCGTCAAGGACAAAGTCATCGTCGGGGCCGCCGGCGGCGAGTTCGGCATTCGCGGATTCATCGACGCCTACGAGGCGCAGACGGGCAGACGCGCGTGGCGGTTCTACACGATTCCCGCCCCGGGCGAACCCGGCAACGAGACGTGGGCCGGCGATTCCTGGAAGACCGGCGGCGCGGGCGTATGGGTCACCGGCGCCTACGATCCTGATCTCAACCTGCTCTACTACGGCGTCGGCAATCCTGGTCCTGACTACCACAGCGAGAGTCGCCTGGGAGACAACCTGTACGCCGCTTCGCTCGTCGCGGTCGATGCCGACAGCGGGAAGATTCGCTGGCACTACCAGTTCACGCCGCACGACGTGCACGACTGGGATTCGACAGAGGTGCCGATCCTCGCCGATCTCACGATCGCCGGTCAGCCGCGCAAAGTGCTGATGTTCGCCAACCGCAACGGCTTCTACTACACGATCGATCGGACCAACGGCCGTCTCATTCTCGCCAAGCCATTCGTGCAGACGACATGGGCGCGCGAGATCGGGAAAGACGGGCGACCTGTCGTCGAGGCGGGACACACACCCGATGAGAGCGGAGAGATCACGTGTCCCGACATCACCGGCGGCACCAATTTCTGGCCGCCGACGTTCGATCCCTCGACACGCACCTTCTTCGTCAACGCACGGGAGGCGTGCATGACGTTCTACTCCTGGAAGCCGGACTACAAGGCTGGCGAGCGCTTCACCGGCGGCGCGGGTCAGCGGTATAAGAGCGCCACGATGCCCGTGTATGGCGCGTTGCGCGCGATCGATCCGGTCACCGGCGAACGGAAGTGGGAATTCAAGTATCTGAACCCCTCGACCTCGGGTCTGCTGACGACAGCGTCCGGCCTCATCTTCAGCGGCGACAACGACGGCAACGTCCTGGCGCTCGACTCGCGAAAAGGGACGTTGCTATGGCGCTACCAGATGGGCGCGAACCTGCACGGCACGTCGGCCATCACCTACATGGTGGATGGCCGGCAGCACGTGCTCGTACCCGCGGGAACCACGCTCACGGCATGGGCGTTGCCCCAGTAACTGGGTTGGACCGATCTTTGATTGTTGAATCGTTGATGATCAGCGAATGGTGATCGTTGATTGGCGCTGGGCAACGTCACAGTACATCGCCTGGCAACCAACGATCCCTCATCCACAATCACCAACGAATCAACGATCAACAATCAAAGACCAACAATTTCAGAACGACACCCTCACATTGAACCGGATCAGCCGCGGATTCAGGATGCTCTGCGGCTGGAAGAGGCTCGGCCCGAACTGAGTGTTGACCTGCGTCACCGCGTTGCTGTTGAACGCGTTGAAGAAATCGAATTGCGGCCGGACCAGCACCTTGTCGAACCGGAAGTCACGCGACACGGCGAAGTCGACCTGGTTGACGCGATCCAGGAACACCGTGCCCGGCTCGTTGAGTGGCGACACGTTCACCGTCGCCTGCGTCAAACCGGGCGCCATGGCTCGTCCGACAGAGTACTGGATGGCGAGGTCCTTCCCGACGTTGGCTGCGTCACGCGCGCTCTGTACACCGGGCAGGTTCTGTAACAGCCCGCTCAGACGGAATGCGTACGGCAAGGTGTACGTGCCGCTCAGCTTGTACTGCGTGAGGAACGGGTACGAGGCATCGCAGTACCGCAGCCGGTTCGGATCGTCCACCTGACACGTCTCTTCGTGCAGCTTGCCCGTCGTGAACCCTCCCTGCAGCTGCGTGCCGTTCCGGAAGCGCGAGTTCACCGAGAAATCGATGCCGTTGTACTGCCGCCCGTTCTCCGTCGAGTTGAATCGCCAGTTGTCCATCACGCCAAGCTTGCCCGGCGCGATGCTGTAAATCGGGATCGTCTCGCCGTTACCGCGCGGATCGGAGATCGGAATGATCGTATAGTCGGCGTGCGTGGTGGCGAGGTTGTCGACCCAGAAATCGCGGTAGTACTTGCGATAGTAGTAGTTGAGCGACGTCGATAATCCCGGCAGCAACTCGTGCTGTGCCCCGACGCTGTAGAGCACCTGATACGGCCGTTTCAGATTGGGGTCGGGCGTCGTCACGTTGGTCGGTTTCCCGAAGTTCAGATTCTGGGAGGGACCAAGCTCGTTCTCCTGCGCGATGTCGTCGCCATTCAGATCGCGCCACGTTCGCGTGTCGGTGCCACCGCCCATCGGGTTGTAGTCGTCGCCCAGGTTCGACGAGAACGATTGCACGTACTTGCCGACGTTCGCCTTCAGCGCCGTCTTGCCGTTCCCGAACAGGTCGTAGGCGATGCCAAACCTCGGGCTGACATCGGTAAAGCTTGGAATCTTCACGTAATCGGCCTGCGTGAAAACACGCTCCGGCAGGAAGCGGCCGGCGGGAGCGGTCTGGTCACGCACCGACCCCTTGATGTATTCGAAGCGCAACCCGGGGTTGAGTGTCGCCCGTCCCAGCGTCCACGAATCCTGGATGTAGATACCGATCTCGCGATCGATGCTGGTGTCCTGGACGGATGGAACCGTCTGCAACACCACTGAATCGGGGACGCCGAGGCGGTACTGCTGCTGAAGGCCTCCGTTGTTCATCGGCGTCACGATCGTCCGATAGCCGTTGTCCCACATCATGCCGCCCTTCATGTTGTGCCCGCCCGTCACATAAGAGAGGCTGCCCATGTACGAATTGCGCGGCGACGCATACGTCGCGTCGAATGTCGTCGGCGCGTTGTAGTTCCACGAGTTGGTGAGATCGCGCTTGCGGATGTCGCCGTAGTTGGTGCCGGCCGGGCACTGATTGAACGCGACGAAGCAGGTCGCCTTGACGGTCACCGGCTGCGCCTCGAGTTCGGCATACCACCAGATGCGGGAGAACCCGGCTTCGAGCAGCATGTTGTTGCTCAGCGTGGTCGTGGCTTTGATCTGGGTCACCGATGAGTCGTTGGGGTACTGCGCGAACGATTCAGGCGAGCCGCCGCGATTCTCGATCCCGAAGTGACGGCGCCAGCGTGGGCCGTTGCTGTACGCCCCGGTGAGGCGAGTCTTTCCCATCTGTGTCGTCAGGCGCAGATCGCCCGACTTGAGGTTCGTATCATCCGACGCCTGCTCGGCGCCTGGCGGTATGACTCGTGGATCGGACTGTCCCCAGTACACGTTCGGCACGTTCTCGGCAAAGCCCCAATAGCGTCCCGAGCCGAAGAACCAGAGCTTGTCGCGGATGATCGGCCCACCCGCATTGCCGTTGAGATCCCAGAGATTGTCCAGTCCGCCTGACGTCGGGTTGAATCCTCTGGCGCGCAACTCGTCGTCGACGTTCTCCCCTTGAAGGGCGTGGTTGGAGAACGTCCCGAGGAATTCGTATGCGTAGGTGTTGCCGCCGGTGCGCGGGATCATGTTGACGGACACGCCGGCCGCCTGATTCTCGGCACTGCCGCCAGACACCGTGTATGACATCTCCTGGAAGATCGCTTCGTTGTGGTAAATGCCGTTGAACCAGCCCTCGCCGAAGCTGTTGTTGGCGTGCATGCCGTCGATCTTGAGCTGGAAGTCAGCGCCGCGACTGCCGAACGCCACCAGCGTGCCTGATTGCGCCGTCGAGCTGCCGCCGACGTCGAATCGACCCATCGTCACGCCGGGAATGACGTTGCCGATCGTCTGGAAATCGCGACCGGTGGGCAGCGCATCCAGCAGCTCGCGGTCGACGACCTCGCGGCGCGCGGTGTTCTGGACGTCGACGATCGGCGACTCGCCGGTGACCGTCACGGTCTCTTCGATCGAGCCGACGCGCATGTCTGCGTTTACTGGCGCCGTGAAGTTCGCGTCGAGCACGATGCCCTCGCGCTTGACGGTGTTGAATCCCTGAAGGGTGAAGGTCACCGCATATGTTCCGGGTCTTAAATCGACGACGCGGTATTGGCCGGAGTCATCGGTCACGGCCGAGCGCGTCTTCTCGATGAGAGCAGGGCTTGATACTTCGACGGTGACGCCCGGCAGGACGGCACCGGAGGAGTCGCGCACCACGCCGGCGATGGCGCTTTGCGCGGTGGCGATCCCCGGGATGAGCACACACCCGAGAACAAGGAGAACCTTCACGAGTCGCCAGGACATGTTTTCCTCCTTCTAGCCGATCTTTGATTAGCGATTGTTGATCTTTGATTCCGTGTTGATTATTGGTTCTTGATTTGTGATTTCCGGCGATCCATTCATCAATCAACGATCCACAATCACCAACGATTCAAAGATCAGGAATCAAGAATCACTAATTGGTGACGTGCCGCTCGATTTCAGTCAGCTCTTTCTTGATGTCCTCCAGGTTCGGATTGATGACGAGCAGTTGGCGAAGCGCAATCGCCAGATGCGTGCGCGCTTCCGTGTTCTCTGGATCCAGTTGGACGGCGCGCCGGTAGTGTTCGGTTGCCTCGGTGATGTTG
Source organism: Acidobacteriota bacterium (assembly GCA_046732795.1). Lineage (GTDB taxonomy): Bacteria > Acidobacteriota > Vicinamibacteria > Vicinamibacterales > UBA2999 > Gp6-AA40. Next base: position 985 of record JBKPNV010000424.1, on the reverse strand, counting down.
CCCTGCGCGTAGACAGCGACTCCGAGACCGTCATGGGCCAGGGCATAGTCGGGCCGCAACGCGAGCGCCACCCTCAGGCTCGCGATCGCTTCGGCATGACGTCCCTGCCGGAAGAGCGCGTTGCCGAGGTTGTAGCGCGCGGCTGCAGAGTCGGGCCGGAGGCGGACGGTCTGCGCGAAATGCGCCACCGTGCCATCGAGATGGCCAGCTTCCGCGTGCAGCAACGCGACGTCGTCGTGCAGCGTGGCATTGTCGGGATCCGTTTCGAGCCGCTTCTCGACGCCGACGATCTGCTCGCGCACGGTGCGATCGCGCACTGCCTGTGCCAGCCGCGGCCGATCGGCAGCGTTGCGCGTCACCACCTGCAGCCACAACTCGGCCATCTCGTCGCTCGTGTGCTCACCGTAGGTCACGCGGCGGGCCGGATGGTGCGGGTTGTGGGGATTGTCAGACGAATTGTCGTAGACGAACTCGAACGTGATCGTGGTGCCTGCGGGAAGGAACTGCGGGCGCGCGTAGGTGAAGACACCCTGCCAATTGAAATCCCATTCGCGGATGAAGATCAGCCACTTCCGCGTGCCATCCGGCAGCGTCGCGTAACTCTTGACCTGTCTTGCAAGCAGGTGGGCATGCGGCTGAATCGTGTAGAGATCCGCGTCCACGTCCAACGTAAACGTATCGCTGACCGTGTATTTGCGTTCTCCGGGGGGGATGTCCATGTGCTGCCGCGTCATCCGGATCAGCGTCGGCTGCAGTTGCGGCGGGGCATCGCTGAAGTAGAGACCGAGCTTCGCTTGAATCGTTTCCTTCGTGCCGGTCGGCCGAAGGTGCATCATCAGGATCAGATCGGCGCCCGTGGGCAATGGCCATGACATTCCACGGGGCGCGACATTCGACGTGAGTCCGGGCAGCCACCCGAGGAAGTACCCATCAGGGCTCATTGCCGAATGCGGGACGAGCCCTTCGTAGCCAGGCTCCGGATCCA
>JBKPNV010000423.1:0-11848 GCA_046732795.1 Acidobacteriota bacterium | reverse complement strand
CATGGCACAGCCGCCTGAACGCCCATCGAAACAGGGCGCGGTGCTGCCCGACGCGGCGGAGCCGCTGGTGCTGATCGGCCCGCCTCGCGGAATCCGCGGCGAGTTCCGCGTCCAGAATCCGACCGAGCGCAAGATCATCGTGCGACAACCGCTCTTGAAGCGGGGGGTGTCTGCACCGCGCGGTAAGGGTGCCGCCGCCAAGGTCGTCACCCCCATTCCCGAAGAAGCGCTCCTCTTGCGCCGGATCGTTGTCCGCCCAGGACAATCGCGACCGGTACCCATCGCGTTGACGCTCGATCCGACGACACCGCCGGGTACCTACCAGGCACAGCTCGACGTGGACGGCGAGATGCGCACCGTCGTCATGCATGTCACCGAGGACGCGTCGTTCTCGATCGCACCCGACGAGCTCGTGCTGCCGAATCGTCCTGGCGAGAAAGTGCAGAAGCAGGTGGTGTTCACCAACCACGGCAACGTTCCGCTCTCGGTGCGGACGATCGGCACCGTGGTGCTCGACGAAGAGCTCGCTCACTGCCGTGCGCTGCGCGGCGCGCTCGACGAAGTCGGCGACACGATGAAGAACCTCGACGACTTCCTCGTCGCCCTGGGCAAACGCTACAAAGCGATTTACGCCACGCTGGTGTTGAAAGTGCAGAACGACAAGGTGACGGTCGCGCCCGGAGAGACGAAGCCGGTCGATCTCACCATCACGCTTCCTGAGAGGCTGGAGCCGCGGTCCCGTTATACCGGATATGCGGCGATTTCGACTGGCACGTTGACGTTCACGATCGTGCCTGACTAGGCACGCGCCGGAACAGGAGGAGATCTCAATGCAAGGCTCGTACACCGACTACTCGCGATCCCGCTCCGACCGCGGGCCGGCCCTCTACTACGGCTACTGCAACCGCACCAATCGCTACCGCATGATGGATCTTCCCGAGTACATGTCCAATGTGCAGCAGGGCATGTCGCGCTGGATGTCGGATGCGCAGACGACGTATCAGGACATTGCGCGTGGCTACTACGGGCGCGGGCAGACGGGCGTGCAGACGAGAACCCAGTCGGATTGCGGCTGCGGCTGCAGCGACTGTCGCCGCGGCGACTGTCATTGCGAGTGCTGCGTCTGCGACGCCGACGTGCTCGTGCACGCGCGCTGCGGTGAGGTGCGACGAATTCCAGTCACGTTCGAGAACGACTCGCGCCGCGAGCGCCAGGTGAAGCTGGAACTCGAGAAGTTCATGACCTCGGGCGGCAAGGATCTCGGATGGCCTGCGCAACTCTCCGAAACCGAGTTCACGCTCCGCTCCTGCGACGAACACACGGTGATCGTCACCGTACAGATCCGCTGTGAGACGAAGGACCAGCCGCCGACGCCGGGGACATCCGATACCAAACCGAACACGCCTGCCGGCGCGACCGCGCCGAACACGCCGGCGGCGGCATCGACGGGCGAGACGCGCAGCGCCGGGGGCGTCGACCGCTGTGAGGTGGCGTATGCACGCCTGCGGGCCGATGGCTGCGTAGTCCGCCCGCCCGTGTTGGCGGTCGCCGTGCTCCCCGACGATTGCGACGCCTATCATCGTCCGTGCGGCTGCGGCTGCTGCCACTGACGTGACCCAGCCTGCCGACTGGGGGCTACGCTTCCAGGAACTGTCGGCGGAGGCGGGCCAGATGTATGCCCGTACGCTCCGCCGCTATAACGAGCTGCTCGATCGGGTCGCACGCGGAGAGCTGCGCCCCGACGACATTCAACGCCAGTTTCACGAATATTTTCAGGAGCGCGCCACCGCATCGACGCGCGAGCTGGTCGAATTGAGTGTCGGTCTGCTCGCCGGCCTGCTCCACGTCGAGGCGCGCTATCGCGACGGACTCCTGGATGGCCTGCTGCCGGCACAGGGGCCGCCGCCACCGCCGCCATCACCATCCGCCATCGACCTGACCAACTGGTTCCAGACGCTGGCGACCTACGCAGCTGAACAGAGTGCGCGCAGCATGGCGCGGCATCAGCAGCTCGTCGATCGCGTCGCCGCAGGAGAGATCCCGCCGGCGCTGGTGCAGGAGCAGGGGCGTCGGTTTCTCGAACAGCACGCCCCGGAGTTCCTCAGCGACGTCATGGCACTCGGCCTCGAGTTCGTCGGTCGCCTGCAGCGGTCGTCGTCGAGCCTCGCGGATGGAATGTACGATCGCGTGCTTGGACCTGAAGATCACGAGTCGCCGCGCCCGGAGCCGCCGATCTGCGTCGACTTGCGCGGGCCGTCGGGATCGATTCCCTCGGCGACGATCGTCGTCGAGAACACACGGCTGCAGTCGGCCGATGTCGTCTGCAGCGCATCGCCATTCGCGTCGCGCTCAGGTGGCGAACGCTTTCATCCCGCGCTCGAGATCGTTCCGGCGCGATTCGCGCTCGCCCCCGGCGAACACCGCGACCTCGATATCCGCCTCACGCTCGACCAGGCACGATTCGCGGTTGGCGTCGACTATGTCGCGACGCTCTCGATCGCCGGCGCGGGCGAACGCGAGCTGATTGTGCAGCTGCTCGCGCGTGCGGAGACTCCAATTGTCGCGCCCTCTCCGGCGAAAGCGGCGGCCACATCGCCTCCATCGCGACCTGCACGCAAGGGAACCACACGAAAGAAGACGTAGCGTTAGGCTGGGGCCTAGCCGTAGGCTAGCCTAGGCGGTGACCATCGTGGCGACGGACATCTTCCTGGCAGGGGCCACCGGCGTGATCGGCCGGCGGCTCCTGCCGCTTCTGCGCCGTGCCGGATACACCGTTACCGGCGCGACCCGCTTCTCGTCGAAGGTCGCGATGATCGAGCGGCTCGGCGGGACGGCGGCCGTCGCCAACGTCCTCGATAGCGACGCTATCGACGAGGCGGTTGCCCGCGCCGGGGCTCGCATTCTGATTCACCAGCTCACTGACCTGGACGCTGCGCCCGGCTCCCCAGAATTCGACGCGTCGCTGAAACGCAACGCCCGGCTGCGGATCGAAGGCACGCCCTCGTTGATGGCGGCCGCCGCCCGCGCGGGGGTCACGCGAACGATCGCGCAGAGCGTCGCGTTCATGTATGCGGCCGCGGAAGGCGCGCGCACAGAAGACGCCCCGCTCGATGAAAGCAGCGTCCGAACCGGCGCTGCCGCACTCGAAAGATCGGTGCTGAACACGCTCGGTATCGATGGGATCGTTCTACGCTACGGATATTTGTACGGACCCGACACGTGGTCCGCATCCGCGCGCGGGCGTCCGGCGCTGCATGTCGATGCCGCGGCGCATGCGGCGCTGCTCGCGGTCACACGCGGCACCGCCGGCATCTACAACATCGCCGACGATGACGGAGCGGTCGCGATCGAGAAGGCGCGCCGTGATCTGGGATTCGATCCTTCGTTTCGAATCGTCTAATGCGCTTTCAAGCCGATACCCGAGTCCTTGGACCTTCATTCCATCCCGATGTGGATCAGGGACCCGTCAGTGGAAGAGAACAGCTCTTGGCCACGTCGGGTGCCGGATCGCCGAATACCTCGTTCGTGCACGCGGTGCCGTCAGTCAATGTCTTGAAGGAGAACAAGCCGTTCGCCCCATAGCGCACCTGCATCGTGCCGGTGAAGGCGCACACGCCACCCTCCGGCGCGCAGAACGTCCAGTCGGTCGGCGGAGGCGTGGGCGGTGTCCTGATGGCGCAGTGTTTCGGCGTGTCTGGGGCCGGATCGCCGAACACGGCGTTGGTACACGCGGTCCCATTGGTCAGCGTCTTGAACACGAACGACCCGTTGGCGCCGTAGCGCACGTCCATCGTGCCGGTGAAGGCGCAGAACCCGCCCTCCAGCGCGCAGAACGTCAAGCCCGTCGGCGGAGGCATGGCGGGTGCCCTGATGGCGCATTGTTTGGGCGTGTCTGGGGCCGGATCGCCAAACACGTCGTTCGTACACGCGGTCCCGCCGGTCAACGTCTTCACGACGAATAAACCGTTCGCTCCGTAGCGCACCTCCATCGTGCCGGGGAAGGCGCAGACGCCGCCTTCCGGCGCGCAGAACACCCAGTCCGTCGGCGGCGGCGTGGAGGGTGTCCTGATGGCGCACTCTTTGGGCGTGCCTGGTGCCGGATCGCCGAACACCCCGTTGATACACGCCGTGCCGTCGGTCAACGTTTTGAAGAAGAACGAGCCGTTCGCCCCGTAACGCACGTCCATCGTGCCGGTGAAGGCGCAGAACCCGCCTTCGGTCGCGCAGAACGTCCACTCATCGCTCGGCGGGGCAACGGAGACGTTCCACATCGTGGCGCGATAGGTGCCGGAGACGCGGTCGTAACTCGAGCCGACGACGGCGCCGCTGGTGTTCACCACGTACGCGACGCTATCCGTATAGCCGGGCAGCGGGACAAGGTCCACCATGCCGCGACTCGGTGTCCAGGCAAACCCGTGCGACGCCGCATCGCCGGCCGTCAAGCTGCGCCCCACCACCAGGCCGGTCTCGCTGACGGCGTACGCTTCGCTGTCTGTACCGCCGAGCGTGCCCAGGTCCCGCATCCCCGCTTCGGACGTCCAGAGAAACGCGTGGAGGGCCGGGGTGCCGGGGGCGACGGCGCTGGTGCCGACCACCGCGTCGGCTTCGTTCACATCGCGCGCGACGCTGTAGGGCCCGCCGAGCGACCCGAGGTTCACCATGCCGCCCGCCGCCGTCCACAGAAAGGCGCGCCAGTTATTGTCCGACGCGGCGCCGGCGGTTTGTGCCCACCCGACGACGTGGCCGGTCTGGTTCACGGCCGCGGCGGCACTCGACAGCCCGCCGAGCGTGCCCAGGTCCACCATGCCTCCGCTCGCGCTCCAGATGAACGCATGCGCGGAGGACGCGATTCCGCTCGTGCCGACGACCTGGCCGAGGTTGTTGTTGGCCACTGCTCGCACGACCCCTCCGAGAGTGCCGATGTCCACCCAGCCGCCCGTCGGTGTCCACACCTCGGAATCACCGTTGTCGCCAACAACCTGTTCCACATCGTTGATTGCCGTGGCATTACTCAAAAAGACCGTCGGCGTGCCGATGATCTGCATGCCGGCAGACGAAGTCCACAAGAAGGCTCGATAGCTGTCCGGCCCACCGGTCGCAACATAGCTCGCGCCCACGACCTCACCCGTGTTGCTCACGGCGGTCGCAACGCTCGTTCGCAGGCGCACACCCGGCGCGGAGGGGTCACCGAACGTACCGAGGTCCACCATGCCGTTCGTTGGTGTCCACACGAACGCGTGCTGCGCCTTAGCGCTGGTGGTGCTGCTCCCGACGACCATGCCGTTGTCGTTGATGCCCGCGGGCGTGCTGTACTTCCCACCGAGTGTCCCCAGGTCAATGGGCGGTGCCTCAGGCATCCCAGGCGCCGGCCCCACATCGGCCGGGGTCGTGCCCGGTGTGGTCGGCGTCTGCGGCAACCAGTGCAACGCCCTCCGGAGGTCGCTTCGGGATCCTTGGGTCCACCCGACGATCTCGCCACGGTTGTTGATGTCGTAGGCAATCGTTGACTCGTTAGCCACCAGAGGCGGGAGCGGAATGACCTCCCCGTCCCGCCACAGCACGGCCATCGCGAGCGCACCGGGCCCCGTGGAGATGATCGTGCCGACGGCGTGCCCCAAGTCGTTGATCGCCGTTGTGGACACGCCCCATTCCCCGGGCGGCAGCGCGAGCCGGGTCATCGTGCCGTGCGACCAGATCACCGGTCGTCCATCGGACAGACCGAGAATCTCGCCGCGATCGTTGATGTCGGTGACTACGTTCAACCCCGGCAATTCGGACATCACACCGTTGTCCCAGAGCAACGGGGAACCGAAGATGATTTGCCCACGATTGTTGATTTTGATCGCCGTCGCGTTCGCCGCGGACGCGCCGATTCTGATGATCTCGCCGCCGGACCACATGACCGCCGTCTCGCAGCGCCCCCGGAGCCGCACCGCGCTGCACCCGACGGTCTGACCGGCGTCGTTGATGGCGTACGCGAAGCTGCTGTCGGCCAGTGAATCCAACGGGGTGCTGATGCCGCCTTCCGTGACGAAGGCCTGTTGACGATCACCGTTCTGGCCGTTCCAGACCACCTGCCCATGCTCGTTGATGTCAGCTGCGCCACCATCAGGAATACCCCCAATGGTGATTTGCGGGCCATGATCCCAGAGGACCGCCTGGTCATCTCCGAAGAGATGCGCGGTTCCGACGATCTGCCCGGCGTCGTTGATGGCGACCGCATACCTAAACTCGTCAAGAGTCACCGTACTAGCGGGCAGCTCGCTGACGGCATACGCCGGGATCCCGGATTGCGCGATGACCTGCACTGCCGCCGGACCGAGCAGCGTCGCCACGAGCAGACTCGCGACAGGCAGCGTGTACGTGACGGGTAATGTCCGCGCACTCGGCCCTGTTGCTATAACGCAGTTGCGATGCCGCCACATAATGGTGATCCCTCAGAAAACAGCCGAGCCGCTCACACCGACAAACGGGGGCCTCTGAGACGCTGCCGGTCCCGACGATCGGTGAGCTCGTGTCAATGCCGTTGCCGTGACAATGGCAACGTATTCAGTGAGTGTTCGACGAGGATGCCGTTCACCGATCGGAATGACGCGGTCGAGACATTCCTGTTTGCGTAAGCGCACGAAACAGCCCGCGTGCGCAGTGCAGTTCGGCGTACGGCCCGGAGTTCAAATTCGATGATCTGGCGCTGCTCCCGTGCGAGCCAACTGATGTAGGCGCCAACGATCAAGCACAGCGAAAGCACGCGCGGAGTTTACGACAGAACTGCGCGGCAGAGTTTTCCGGAAATACGGGTGTCGCGCATCAACCGCCATAGCGTTGATGGGCGAACTGAGGTCACGGGACTGGCTGGCTGATGAACGCAGCGGACTGCGATCCGGAGCGAGGCGTCGATGGCGATTTACGAGTTCAACTCGAGCGACTGGCATCTCCGACGGCGAGCTGCTCGCGTTCTTTGTGCGCGACGGCGATCGCATCGTGGCGGGGATCTGCGGGAACACGTCGGGCGGCACCTGTGAGTTGCGCCAGTTTTGGGTGGAGGAGTCGCAACGTCAGCGCGGACTCGGTACAAAACTGTTTCAGGCGGCGGTCGCGACGATCGACAATGATCCACGCGGGCACCAGAGTGTTCATGCGCGAGCGTCTCGCGCAGATCTCGCAGATGCCTATTGCATCTGCGCGCCGACGGGTTCCGTTAGGCCGTCAGTTCGACAACACGCGGAGTGATCGGTTCACCGCTCAAAATCACGCCGGCGGGGCCGTCTTCGGCTTTTGCAACCTGCCAGAACTGGTGGCAATCAGCGCATCGGAAGAAGTCGAGATCCGGAGAAAACAGAATCGCGTCCAGCGATACCACATTGGCGCTGGAACAACTTGGGCACTGTGTTCGTGCAGACATAAACCAGCTCTTGCATTTCCGCGCAACACCACGTCTGTCTGTCCTTTTCGGTTCGTTTGAGGCCAAACAGTAGGCCCGACAAGTATCTTTTCCTGACAAGCTGCCGGCTGGTTTCGCATCTCGGCCGGATGGGCCGACCCCGGTCATCCTTGCCCATGGTTTGCATGGTTCCGTGGAGACGTGGGTCGGTAATGGCGCGAGTGGGAAGACGAGGCGCGGGTGAGAGCCCGCGGCTGGTCAGCGAGTCAGCCTATAGGAAACGCACCTCTTGCATTCCGGCAGCAGTGACGAACACGCTGAGATTGTTCGACCGCGGGTCAGCCGGTTGAAGGAAGAACCCCTGACCCTCGGGCAGATAACTCTGCGTCGACCCGACCATCACCTCGTTGTCCCAAAATCTCACTTCCACCCTGTCGCCATTCGGCGTCTCCGAGAAGAACTTGTCTTCCACTCGCATCGGGTCACCGTCGAAATCACGAACGAAGAACAACGCTTTCAGGTCCGACAGGAGAATGATTGACGATTCATCGTCTCGCAGATCGGACGAGACGTGCAGGTGCGCCCTGGCTGGATCGAAGTCGTTCGTATAGCCGCGCACGATACGTCCATCCTTGAATCGTGCGACGACTCTCCCCCAGTCGACGCTCGGCTCTGCCGCATGTGCGACGGACATTGCATGCTCGGTCGTCTGCAATGTGAGGTTCACGGTGAGTTCAGGAATCGTCAGCGGTCGCTTGAACGCGCACGCACCTTGGTAAGTGAGGATGTCGCCCAATGACGCGACCCGGCAGCGGAGGACCTTTGACGGAACCAGGATCGGATGGTCGAGCCCGGTCAGCTCCAGGACGACCGTGGCGTTGGGTTTCAGTGCTTGCGCCGTTTCGAGCAGAAGTCCCCCGGCAGAGATATCGAGGACACGCGCTTCCGCACCGTATTTGACGCCGGCACCTCGCAGCCATTCCAGTTCGCTCGCCTTGCGTCGTTCGTAAATGCGCCTGTTCGATGGTGACTCCTGATCGAACGAGCCGCCCATGCACACTGGTTCTATAAGTCGGGGGTGCAGTTCCGCGCTTGCCATCTGGTACCTCGAATGGGAACTGTGCAACCTCGACGCCAACGCGTTGTCACGGTTAAAGTGGCCCTTGAAAGGACTTACGGATGACGCAGTAAAGCATGGGGCCAGCGCGAGTTCTGTTCTGGAACAGTTGGTATTCCAAACGGCACACACACCCACCGCTCCGGCGCATCTGCCTGTCCAAGTATGCCTTTGACGTTATAGCAGCCGCGAATGCTGCCTGATCTATCGGAGTCTCCTGTTGGCCAGCTATCTGCCCGCGGCCGCTACATCACTCGCGACACCGCAAGCAGACCGAAGTGAACACTGCCACGAATCGGTCGAATTGGGTGCCCAGAAGGTCGCCTCAGGTTCGCTGCGGCTACGGCAGCGGCAGCAGTGCGAGAATCCACGCCAGCGAATGCGCGGGACCGTCTTACTGCTGCAGAGCGACAGATCATTGCTCGTCGATGTCGACTTGTTGCGCGCGAACGAGCTGATTGTCTACCACTGCCACGAACACGCCGATGCGCTGAATCAATTTCAGCAGATGGCACCAGACGTTGTCGTAGCGGTGCTGTCAGGTCACGACAGTGCGCCGATCGTATCCAGCTTACGCGCCCTGACCGACCACGCCACCTCGATTATTGTCGCGTCAGTTCCCGAAGAGCGCGAAGCGGCACGCAAGGCAGGCGCTGACTCGTTCCTGCTGAACTCTGCGCCGCCCGCTGACCTGCTGTATGAGATACGCCGTGCTCTAATCCTACGCCGCAGCGGTCGTCGCCTGCCGTGGAACTGGTGAACCTCAGTTTGTCTGCCCGAAGCACACAGTGAGGCTGGCGCAGCTTCAGCTGTGGGTGAATAGAGTAACCAAAATCTCCTGCGGAGCGAATTAGGCGAGAGCGGATGTGCGAACTGCAGGATCGAAGTGACCCTGATATCTTGTCTTCTCACTCCCGACTGGCGGTCCAATCCACTATTGCAGACAAATCCTTCGACTCCAATGGCATGGAGATTTGGTATGTGGAGCACGGAACGAGCGACGCCATCATCCTTGCCGACGAGCGGGGTAGTTTCTGTCGAGACTGAGGCGCGTAATGCTCTGCTGCCTTGGGGAATTTCGCTGCCCATTTTCAGGTGATTGCTTCGGCACAAACCGCGCTTGAACATCTTCAAGCTATGTAACACTGGCGCTATGCCTGATCGTCATACCCTCGCGATCAAGAATGGCGCTGAATGGCTACGACATCTCTGACGGGTTGGGGCGCATTTCTCTCTACCTACCGATATTCGGTTCCGCGCATTCCGCGTAGTCCGCGCCTGAAAGTAGATCTGCAGATAGAGGAACTCGCGGAAAGACCCACTCAGATAGTAGGAACACCAAACAGAAATGTAGTTGCTTTAGTCGCTATCGTGGCCAATCCAAGTCGGATGGAGGTTCGGCTCGAGCATGACTGCTGTGAACTAGAGATGAGGGGGAGCAAGAGATGGTTCGGGGTTGACCCTGAATATTCCGAACCGGCGCAGCTCCCCACGACGATAGCTCCTGGACAGAATCGTCGAATTATCATTCCAGCACAGGAATTAATCGAGACGATCAGGCACCAATTTGGCTACGTTCCCAAGATACGCATCCACATCCACGATGTAATAGGACAGTCGTATAGTAGCGAGTGGATCGAACTTCCCTGTATTTCGCTTGGTTCATCATCATCTTCAATCATCAATCCACAACAACTTCGCAATCCCAGTCGCGGCCACATGTTCGATTAACCGCAACGACGATCCGTCCCACCCGTCTGAAACGGGTTGTATCGGTTAACCGTTTCACCTTTTATAACCGGTGAACGGCGCGCCACTTATGGCGGCGATACACGGGGCCTTTCACACCGTGTCTATCCCCTGCACTTTCGACTGGGTGTATTCGCAGACCGTTTAGGGTAGGTCTGAACGGTTTGTTGGCCTAACAGCGTTTGACTCGGTGGTCCGTCCTTCCCCTTTTCGACGTGCCACTTACGTCCGCAGGAATCGCAGCGACAAAAATCAACATCGGGAGAATACAGGACTCGATTGAGCGGTATCACCTGGCTGTGAGCGCAGAATGGACAGTGGGTTCGCGCTGAAACCATGTTGGAGCCAATTTCCAGCCGAGAGCCCGACCGACGCGCCTTTCAGCGGAAGGTCGTGAGGGGAACGGCGCGAGTCCGCCCTAGTGGTCGGAGGTCTCAACCACATGTCGGAAACGCATGCCGACCCCTCGATGCACACGACGCACAGGGCGTGCCCTGGCATGAATGGAGCTGCGGAACTGCACCACCATCGGACAGAAGGTCGATGAACGAAGTCTCCTGTTCTCAAACTTGAACAAGGACTTGAATCGATGCTCACCCAGTATTCGATTACGTGCACGCCATGAAGAGGCGATGTCACTGGCGCATCCGAATCGGATGCAAACAATGTCGACGAGTCGATGGGTTTCTTCAGGCTCTCGGAGACCTTCCCGTGACTGTGCGGACGTGAGCGGAGGTTCAAGACGTTCGCGTGTTCAGCATCGAGTGCGATGCGATGCTCAAGTAGTTGAGCCGAACCAGTGTGACAGGACAGGCACAGAGCGCGGCTGGAGCGCTACGTGACGCGCAGACTCTATCTGCAAATTCCGCGAGAGCAAGCACCGCGGTTTGTCCTCGCGGAAAATCCTCCGATGATGGCTTAAGCAAACGTCGTGGTGTGCATATATCGCGTGTCGAGTTGCAAATCCGGTCACGTCGAGAAGCTCTAGCCGTGAGCGGATGAGTAGAGTTCGGCCTCGTCCGACGAATACTCCCCGGACACAGCCGATAAACGAAGGGCGGACGGTGAAGGCTTGCGTTGACGTGCTGAATCCGATCGGGAACCGCACACGGTTTACGTCAACGACGGCGGTGCTGGTGTCCGCTTCAATTTTCCTTGGAGCGGCGGCGTTTCGGCCAATCAGTGAGAGGAGTGATTCGAGAGCTTCGACCAACATCATTGCGCGTTCGTGTTCGACAACGACCGCTCGATGCCGCTGAATACCAGATATCGGATTGTGAACGAGGATGAGTGGAAGGGAGAAATACCTGCCTGGTCAGTGCGTCTGCGACTATGTCTGCCGGGGCTGTCTGGAACAGACAGTCGCTGCCGCTATTCAGTCGTCGAGTCCGGCTGTGCGCTGGTCGGCAGCCGTTAACGTCATGTGGCCTGCTGCGGTGAATGCGCCTGCGCCGTATCGGTCTAAAGCGTCACAGCTTCAAACGATAACGCGAGGCAACACCCGCGAGCCCCATTCCGATTACAAGTAGCAGCGCTGTTGCGGGTTCGGGCACAGTCGTGGGGCAGGGACTGCTCTCACATTTGTCTTTTGGCTTCTTTGG
>JBKPNV010000422.1:0-8264 GCA_046732795.1 Acidobacteriota bacterium | reverse complement strand
CGCGAAGCCCGCTGCTGCGTCCAGCACGGTCCCACGCACAGCCGATGGCAAGCCCGATCTGACCGGTGTGTGGCAGGGCGGCAACGGCAGGCGCGGAACATGGGAAGAGGCCAATTCCGGTCTCGGCGTCGGCGGCACCGGCCTCGATACCTCGGCGCCGGTCAATCCAGCCTCGCAACAGGTGATCACCACGCCCGCGCCCTACAAGCCTGAGGCGACTGCGCGCGTCCTCGAATCCTTCAACAAGCGCGGCATCGACGACCCGGCAGGTCTGTGTCTTCCGCTCGGCGTTCCACGGCTGGCGCTCGTGGGTCTGTTTCCGATTCAGATCGTCCAGACGCCGACGCAGGTCGTGATTCTTCACGAGTACATGAGCGTGTTCCGCGTGATTCCGCTCAATGCCGAACATCGTACCGATGTTGGTCCCACATATATGGGAGATTCGGTCGGTCGCTGGGAGGGAGACACCCTCGTCGTGGACGTCGTCGGCTTCAACGACAAAGGCTGGCTCACTGGCACAGGCACGCATCATTCCGATGCGCTCCATGTCACAGAGCGCTACACGCGCGTGGACAAAGATCAGATCGACTATGTCGTGACGATGGAGGACCCGAACGTGTTTACCGAACCGTGGACCGTCAAGACCACCTTGATGCTGAGGGAAGGGACGCGTCTCCAAGAGTACGTGTGCGCCGAGAACAACGTCGAAATGGAGCACTACGCCAAGATCTTGAAAGAGGGCGTCCCCTTCAGGCGCTGACACGCTGCGCGTCGTTAACCGACGGCGCGACGGCAGCGCTCACGTCACTTCTCTGCCGCGTCGCGTCCGTCTTTCGGCGCGCCCGTGCCGGAGGACCCGACGAACAGACGGCGTCCGTCCGCGAAGGTCAAATCGCGACCGTTGCACCGCAACGATCCGTCTTTCGCCCGGTAACCTTCGACGACGATCTCTGAGCCCTGCGGCAGCGACTTCTGCGTGAATCCCCTTCTGTACAGCGCATTGGGCGGACCGCCTTCAATCATCCAGCGTTCGACCGTGCCCTTCGGGGTCTTGACGTCGAGATGGATCCAGGTGTGCGGGTTGATCCATTCCATCTTGACGACCGTGCCGCGCAATTTTATCGGCTTGGTCGAGTCGAATTCGGCGGCGAAGGCATGATGCGCCGACGCACGCGTCGTGACGAACATCAGCGCGATGCCAGCGATCAGCGTGACAAGCGTAGTGCGCATGGATCCCTTACCTCGATGAGGTCCTGGCGGCATCGGTGCGGCCACCGCGCAGGAGGTTCGGCATCGCGTAGTTCCCCTCGTGACAGGCGTACTCGTAGATCTGTGTGTCGTCCGGCAGCTTCGTGATCGGAATCACCGCCGTCCATGCACGCGTAAACGTCGTCGGATCCTCGACCGTCACGGTGTATTCGATCGTCATCGGGTCAGCGCGCTTGAAGCGCTCGATCAGGTGCAACGACTCGGACGGCCGCGTCCAGATGTTGGCCCATTCGTAGTTGGTTCGGTCGATGAAGTTTGTCGTGTCGACGACCAGGGTGTCGCCTTCCCAGCGACCGACCGCATCACCGAACCACTGGCGGATGGAGCCGTGTGGGCGCCCGTCTACCGGGATGACGCGCCGATCGCGATACTCCTCGTGCAGGATCGTGACATATCCCGGACTCTGCACGATGCGATTGTGGCCGCCGTTTGGGCCCTGCCACATCATGCCGGTGACACCGTCCGTGAGGCAGCGCTCACCAGTATCGGGATCGAGATAGGACTCGAACGGTCCCACGCCGTAGCGAGCCGCCGCGCGTGCTTCTGCTTTCTTCGCGTCTGGCGTGAACGGCAGCTGGCCGTCGGGTGGATCCACGATGAGCGACGTGCGATTGGAGATCTGTCGCGGCCGGCCGTGATCCTGCCAGAAGCTGTTGTATTCGTTACCCCGAATCGGCGATTCCGCGATGGACCGGCGGCCCACGGCGGCGCCTTCGACGCCTTCGAGTCGCTTTGCTTCCTGCTCCTTCTCGACTCGCTCTCGCGCGGCGACTTCCTCCGCCGTCAGCGTGTCGCGTCCCTCGAGTTGTGAGGGCCGTTCCAATGGAATCGCGCCCTCGTACCTCCAGACGCCTTGAAGATCCGGATCGCCCCATGCTGTGCGCCCGGTTGTCGGCGAAGCGCCAGTCGAAGGCGGCGGCGAATAACACGCCGGCACCGCAATGGCCCCCGCGATCGCCAGGATCCCGACCAGGATGAGACTGCGAGTCGGCATCGAAGAGCTCCGCTACTTGTTGATCGTTCCGCTTGCCGGGTCGACGACGCCGAGGTGTCCGTACATCAATTGTTCGACGAACTCCACGCATTTGTACTCACGGATCTGCACGTCGGCATCGAAGCGACGATAAAGGGGCATGCGCATCTTCCACGGTCGCGTGAAGACTTTCGGGTCCTCGATCGTTACCTCGTACATCAGGTGATGCGGACTGACGGGAGTATAGCGCTCGGTGACGTGCAACGCGTCGCTATGAAAATTGCCGGCCCGATCGAACCAGGTCTCTTCGTTGAAGTCAGTCACGTCGACCACCAGCGTGTTGCCATCCCAGCGCCCCCGCGACCAGCCCATCCAGGTGGAGCTCGGGCTGTCCCCGACTGTGTTCATGTGGATCGTGCGCGTCGCGCCGGCGAATTCGTAGGCGATCAGAATCTTGTCCGTACTTTGCAGTATCTGAAACGGGTAGGGCATGTAGGTCGCGCGCGGCACTCCCGGCATGAAGCACTTGATTTCGGGATCGCGCTCGAGCCAGTGATCGGCGTTCTCTTTCTTCTTCGCAAGCGCCCACGGTTGATACGGGATCTCATCGCCCTCCACGATGCCGGCGCCCGCCGGAACACCACCGACCGCGCCGAAGGGGCGCACGGCAGGTGCCGGCAACTCAACGTGTGTGGCGCGGTCAAGGCCAGGGGTCGCAGAGCGCGGTGAAGCGGGGATGAGTGCCAGCGCGGGTCGCGCCGGATGGGACTGGATATCGTAGTTGGCGGTGTTGAGTGCCTGCCAGATGCCGTTGAGATCGGGAACGCCCTCTGTTGTACGCGGAGCCGTATAGGACTTCTCTTGAGCGGATACCTGAAGGTTCGCCCACAAGGCGGCTCCAGCCACCGCAGAAGCAACGACGATGGCGATCCCCAATATAGTGCGCATCGATTGACCTGTGACTCTCTGTCAACTCCCAACTCCCAACCACTGAACGCCTGCCCGACTCCCAAATGTGACGACCACCTGGCGTCTGGGGATTGGGGAGTTGGTCTAGCGACAGACGTCGGGAGTTGCCGGAGTTTTCATCAGTTAGACTTGCTGATCCGATACAGTTTCGACGCCGTGCGGATGATGAGACTGCCACCCGCAACCGCCGGTGTCGCCAGCGACATCTCATTCAGCGAATTCTTGCCGAGCACCTTGAACTCAGGGCCTGCCTCAAACACATACGTGTCGCCATCTTCGCTGAGCGCAAACACCTTGCCGTTGTACGCCCAGGGCGAGGCCGTGAATGTCGCTGTGTCCGTGCTGTTGATCCGCTGCCGTGGATAGATCGGCTTGCCGGTCGCGGGATCGTTGCACGTCAAGAAGCCGCGATCGTGGAGGATGTAGTAACACCCTTGATAGACGAGCGGCGACGGATGAAACGTCCCGAGCGTACGGTCAGCCCATGCAATGTACTGGTTGCTCGTTTCGTCCGCCTTCAGCGAGATGTCACCCTTCGCCCCGGGTCGAATCGCGTACGCCGGACGCAGCGCGCTGGCAGTGTATCCGGACATGACGTAGAGCAAGCCATTCGCCGCAACCGGGCTCGGCACCGCAAAGGTGGACATACCCGTGAGCTCCCACAGGAGCGTGCCCTTCACGTCGTACGACCGGACGCCACCAGTCGCGGCCGTCACGATCTCCGTGCGCAGTTCGTTCTTCCACACCAGCGGCGTGGTCCAATTGCTGGTTTCTTTGCGATCGACGCGCCAGACCTGGTTACCCGTCCGCTTGTCGAAGGCCGCGATGAACGAATGCTCTTCGTTGTCGTTGACGATGTAGACACGCTCCTCGTCGACGACCGGTGACTTCGCGTGGCCGAATCCTGTCTGCATCTCGAAGGCATCGATCGGCCTGGACCACAGCGGCTTGCCGTCCATGTCGAACGCAAACAGACCGACGTCGCCGAAATACGCGTACACACGCTCGCCGTCGGTGACCGGTGTCTCGGCGGCGTAACTGTTCTTCACGTGTCTCGCCTTCGCCGGAATGCCCGTGTGCACGGCTCGCTCCCAGCGGATCCGCCCCGTCTTGAGGTCGATGTCATACAGCACCCACCGATGCGGAGCAGTCGGCTTCGAGACATCCATGTAGGTCATCGTGCCGCCATTCGAGCGCGAGATGTACGACGCGACGGGAAGCAGCGTCTCGTTTTCGACGGTGTTGATGGCCGTGGCGACGAAGACGTGATCGCCCCACACCACGGGAGAGCTCCACGACCGGCCCGGCACATCGATCTTCCAGACGATGTTCTGCGTGGGGCCCCAGGCATCGGGCAGCGACGGATGGTCCGCGGCCACGCCGCCATCCGCGCCGCGGAATCGCGGCCAGTTCTCGTCGGCTGAGACGACGGCGAATGCCAGCGCCACACCGCAGAGCGCGAGGAAAGACACCGCGTGTGATTTCCGTCCATATTGCGAGGAAATCACAGCCGCTGTCGTAGCAAGCATAGTGCGCGTATGATGCGCTGCTGCCAGTAAGCCGTCAATGGGAACCGCAGCGGTTCGAAGGAACCGCACCCTCGCACCGCCGTACCGCGCCTTCTCAGGCATTCACTTCTTCCAGCGATCGTCCCGTGGTGCGCGGCGCAAAGAGCGAGACGTCCAGGATGACGATCCAGAGGGCACCGGCCACGACCACGAACATCGGACCGGCACCCCAACGTTCGAGGACTGGCAGCAGCACGAACGGCATCGCCGCGCTCGACAGGCGGCTCAACCCGTAGCACATGCCGGCAGCCGTGGCGCGTACGAACGTGGGAAAGATCTCGACCTGAAAGATGTGCAGACCATTCGAGAACACATTGCTGACCGCCGTGTAGAGGAAGCCGAGTGCGACGATCGCGAGCGGCGATGTCGAGTAACCCATGCCGATTCCAAGCACGCTCATGAAGAACGCCGACCCGACGATCAGCCACTTGCGATCGAGACGCTCGATGATCGGAAGCGAGAGTGCCGAGCCGACGGGATACCCGATAAATGTCAGCGTCGTGAACGTGAGCGATGTGACGATGGAGTATCCCTTCGAGGCGAGCACCAGCGGCACGAGAGTTCCAAATCCGTAGTAGCCGATCGTCTGGAAGACATGAAACACGCCGAGCATGATGACCCGCGAACGGTATTCACCGCTGAACAAGACCGACAGCCCGGGCTGCCTTGTCGGGATCACGTCATGCGCTTTCGGGCCCGGCAACGGCGCCAGTCCTGTCGCTTCGTCCTCCATCTGTGCAACGATGGCATCCGCCTCGATCGCCCGCCCGACCGATTCGAGCCATCGCGGCGACTCGGGCAGACGCCGGCGAAGGATCCAGACGATGATGGCGCCAATCGATCCGGCGACGAACAACCAGCGCCAGCCCTCGATGCCGAACGGCGCGCGCGGCACCAGGATGCGCCCGAGCAGTCCGGCCGCCGGCACGCCGAGGAACCCGAGTGTGTACGCCCACGCCGTGTAGCGTCCGCGGAGGCGCGCCGGAAGGAGCTCGCTCAAATAGGCGTCCACGAGGGTCAGCTCGGCACCGATACCCACCCCGGCCAGAAAGCGCGACGCAATCAGCATCGTCGCGTTCACGCTGAATGCTCCGACGAAGGTGAACGCTGAGTAGATCGCGAGATTCAGCAGAAACGCTGTTCGGCGCCCGAACGTGTCGGCAAATCGGCCCAGCACGGTCGCGCCGATGAACATCCCAACGAATGCCGAACTCAACGCCGTGGGAAGCCAGAGTCGATCCAACGAGAACTGCTGCGTCAGGACCGTTCCGAGGACGCCGGCCAGGAAGATGTCGAACAGATCAAAGAAGGATCCGATGCCGGCAATGACGGTTGCCTGCCGGTGGGTTCGTGTCGCCGGCAATCGATTCAGCCGCGCGGCAACAGAAACGCCTGGAGACAGCATCACATTGGATCCGTTGGTTTCACAAACTGCGGCAGGATACTGTACGTAGAGAGCGTTCGGGAGGATCAGATGAGGGTTGAAGGTTGACGGCGGTGAAGCCGTGAGCGTCGGTGAACACAAGGCGCAGGCGCCCGTTGCCGTCAGTTGTTATGTCCTGACTGTCAGTGACACGCGCACGCCCGCCTCGGATGCGAGTGGCCAGGCGATCCGCACGCTTCTCGAGGAGGCTGGACATCTGGTGTCGGGGCACGACATCGAGCGCGACGATCCCGATCGCATCAGGGCGCGGCTCCGCGAACGATTGGCCGACCCAGGCACGCACGTCGTCATCAGTACGGGTGGGACTGGCATCAGCCCACGTGATGGCACTTTCGAGGCGGTGACTGGTTTATTCGAGAAGCGCCTCGACGGCTTCGGCGAGCTGTTTCGGATGATCAGCTTCGAGGAGATTGGCGCTGCCGCGATGCTCAGCCGGGCGACGGCGGGCACGGTGGGCCGCAAGGCGATCTTCGCGTTGCCCGGGTCGGAGAAAGCCGTCAGACTTGCGATGACCCGATTGGTGATCCCGGAACTCGGTCACGTCGTTCAACAATTGTCGAAGTGATTGAGGTCCGGCTGAAGCCGGACACTACGACTCATGACGGGCCATACGCAATGACCACGAAGATGCGACCCTTCGGCAAGATCATCGCGCTCGAGGAGGCGCGGGCGATTCTCGACCGCGCGATCCAGCCGATCGATCGCACCGAGGTTCTTCCGCTTCAGCAGGCGAACGGTCGCGTGCTGGCGCAGGACATCTTCTCCACTGCTGACGTGCCACCGTTCTCTCGCGCTGCCATGGACGGCTACGCCGTCCGCGCCGAGGACACGTTGGGTGCGAGCCGCGGGGCACCGCGTCGGTTGCGGCGGATCGAGACGATCTATACGGGACAGGTTCCTCAGAAGCGTGTGGGCAGTGGCGAATGCGCGGAGATTGCGACCGGCGCGCCGATGCCTGAAGGCGCCGACGCCGTGGTCATGGTCGAGGAAACCGATGTCGACGATGGCGGACTGGTGTCGGTGTTCGCGCCGGCATCACCGCGCCAGAACATCGGCCGGCAGGGCTCGGACATTCAACAAGGACAGCACGTGCTCCAGCCAGGCACGCTGCTCAACGCGAGCCGCCTCGGCTCCATCGCCGCGCTTGGCGTCACCGACATCGCGGTGTATGCGAAACCGCGAGTCGCCGTCCTCTCGACGGGAAACGAGATCGTCGAACCAGGCCAGCCGCTCGCCCCGGGA
Organism: Acidobacteriota bacterium; assembly: GCA_046732795.1. Lineage (GTDB taxonomy): Bacteria > Acidobacteriota > Vicinamibacteria > Vicinamibacterales > UBA2999 > Gp6-AA40. The sequence continues at coordinate 799 of JBKPNV010000422.1, read as the reverse complement.
CAGATTTACGACATCAACCGTGTGACCGTCTCCGCAGTCGTCAGCGACAATGGTGGAGTGGCGGTTCCCTACCGTACCGCTGCCGATACGATCGAAGACCTGCAGCGTGCGGTGGACGAGTGCCTCGAGCAGGACGTCATGGTCTTCTCAGGGGGAAGCTCGGTGGGTGAACGCGATCTCATCCTCGATGTGGTCGCAGCCAGAGGCGAGATGCTCTTTCACGGGATCGCGGTCAAACCTGGGAAGCCAACCGCGTTCGGTCGCGTCGGCGGAAAACTCTTCTTCGGGATGCCGGGCTATCCGACCTCGTGCCTGTCGAACGCGTACATCTTGCTCGCACCGGCGCTTCGACGCCTCGCGCGGCTGCCGCAACAGATCGTGCGATCGTTCACGCTCCCTCTTGGCGCTCGCGTCGTCTCGGCGCCGGGCCGCCACCAGTTCTATTCGGTTCGCGTGGCGAAGGGCGTCGCCGTGCCCGCCTTCAAAGCCTCCGGAGACATCACGAGCATGTCGCAGGCTGACGGATATATAGAGATCGCCGCAGAGGTCGAGGTGGTCGAGGCCGGAACCCTTGTTGACGTCAAGCTGTTCTAGACGCCGCGGGGGCTGAAGCCCCCGCTCCATATACGGTTTCGTAGAGCGCGGGCTTTAGCCCGCGCCTCGGGCGAAAGCCCAAAGCGCGAGTGATATAATTTCTCGATCCCTACGCGCAAAATCCGCAATTCTCTTGGAGTTTGAAGGGTTTGAGCCTGCTGGCCATGGGAGTAATGGAGATCTGATGTCAGCGACCGACACGGCC
>JBKPNV010000421.1:0-3249 GCA_046732795.1 Acidobacteriota bacterium | reverse complement strand
GGACACCGACGCCATTGTCGTCGCCGACGAGGTCTACGAGCACATCCTGTTCGATGGCGCTCGCCACGAAAGCCTTGCTCGCTATCCCGAGATCGCGGACCGCGCCGTCGTGATCAGTTCGTTCGCCAAGACCTACACGACGACCGGCTGGAAGGTCGGCTATTGCGCAGCGCCGGCGGCACTGACGTCGGCGATTCAAGGCGTACACCAGTGGATCACGTTCGCGGTGAACACGCCGATCCAGATGGCGTACGCCGAGGCCGTGCGTCGCGATCCGTACTGCCGCGACATCACCGAGTTCTATCAGGGGAGACGGGACACGTTCCTGTCGCTGACGCAGGCGTCGCGATTTCGTGCATTGAGCTGCCAGGGTACGTTCTTCCAGATGTTCGACTACTCGGAGATCACTCGCGAGCCAGACGCCGACTTCGCCATCCGGCTCACGCGCGAACACGGCGTCGCGGCGATTCCGATCTCACCGTTCCTCTACGAAGGCGAGAAGGCGGGGCCGGTCCTGCGCTTCTGTTTCGCGAAACGCGATGCGACTCTCGAGCGCGCCGCGGAAAGGTTAGTGCGCGTCTGAAGGTTTCTTGACGCGCGGGTAGAGCGCGAGACCGACGCCTGCCCAGAGGAGCGCGCGCACGCGGCGCATCAACGCCAGCGCGCCACCTCCACCGAGACCCAGCATTGCGACGGGCGCCGCATTCGAGGCCTCGAGGGCGCCGATACCGGCGGGAATTGCCGCCGACGCAACGCTGCCCAACCGCGCGAACGTGTCGATCGCCAACGCCGCGGTGATTCCAATGGGCTCGCCAATCACCCACAGCACCAACCAGACTTCGAACGCGGTGAGGAGATAGCAGACGATCGGCAGGATGGTCAGCGCAATCAGCCTTCGACGGTCGCCGCGGAGCAGGTCGAGGAGCACATCCTCGACCTCCAGCACGAAGCGCACGATTCGCGAGCTCTCGAGGGACCGGTCGAAGAGGCGCCCGAGGCGTGTGACCAGCCTGCCAAGATAGTCGCCTTTGCGATGGCGTGCGATCTCCACGAGGACGCCCAGTGCGACCACCGTGACCATCGAGAGCAGTGTGAACAGCGCATCCCACGTGCCCGGCATGGCCAGCAGCCTGACCGCGATCGTCGAGACGATTCCCGCGATGACGAGCGACACGATCGCGAACGCCAGTCGCTCGAGTGTAATGGCCGCGGTGGCAATCGGCGCAGCCACGTGGTCGTAGAGCAGCATGATCTTGAGCGGCTCGCCCGTCACGCCGCGGATCGTGAAGAAGCTGATGGCATCGGCCGCCAGCCGCACGCGAAAGAGTCGCGCGAAGCCGGGTCTCGCATGATCGGGAAAGGCGATCGACCAGCCCCAGGTTCGCAGGAGGTGCCAGCACGCACCGGGCAGAAGAAGAGCGGGAAAGGCGAGCCCCAGCCGACTGGCGCTCGCTATCGTCTCGTCGAAACCGGATCGAACGATCGTGATCGCAAAGAGCGAGACGCCAATGATGAGGGCGACCGCCGAAACAAGTTGAGGAACGGACCGGAACACTTACCGTCAGAACTCGCGGGCCGCAGCGTAAATCCGATTATTCCTCATCCTGTTCGTCGACGCCCTCGTCCGATTTCGTGGCGACATCGTCAATCTCGACGGACGAATCATCTTCCAGATCGTCGACGTCGTAGATGCGTCCGCCGGTCTTCTCTTTGATAGGCCCTCGCGGCTTGTGCTCCTGCTGCGTCGTTTTTTTCCCGCGCAACCGTCGCGGGGGCGCCGGAGGTCCGAAGTTGGCGCTGCGATCACGTCCACCCGGTCCAGGCGGCGGGCCGCCGGGACCGGGCCGCGGACCGCCGAATCCGCCGCCCGCCGGACGTGGGCCGCCGAAGCCGCCACCTGACGGACGCGGACCCCCAAATCCACCGCCGCCACCACTGCCACCGGGACGTGGGCCGCCGAAGCCGCCACCTCCGCCAGGACGGGGTGCGAAGCCGCCACCAGGCGGCCGCGGCGGGCGATCCTCACGCGCGCGTGCTTCGCTGACTGCAAGCGGACGCCCCTGAAACGGCTGCGCGTCGAACTTGCGGATCACTTCCTCAGCGACGCCGCGATCCGCGAACTCCACGAATGCGAATCCGCGTGGACGACCGGTCTCGCGATCGACCGGCATGGCTACGTGGGCGGGCTCTGCGACGGCCGCTAAATGAGCTCTGAGGTCCGCTTCGCTCGCGCCGTACGGCAGGTTTCCAATGAACAGACGGACTGCCAAGGTCTCCTCGTGAAATACCCCTACTGATCGGGGTGGCGCTCGATTCTATCGCAAGTCGGGCTCAGTCTACGGTCTACGATCCATCTTTGAGCGCTCAGTCTGCCGTCGCGGCCTGAGGAGTACGTCACGGTTCGAAGAGACGCGAGACCTCGGAAGCGTCGATCGACGTACCCGGATCGACCAGACCGACTCGCGCCGCCGCGATGCCGATGACCTCGGGCGCGCTGAGGCCAATACACCGCAACTCACGGATGCCCGTGTCCCCCGCAGACTTACTGAGCTTCTCGCCCCGATCGTCATGGATGAGCGGATGATGCAGAAAAAGCGGAGCATTTCTCCGTCCCAGCATCCGCGCCAGCAGAATCTGGCGCCCGGTGGACGACACCAGATCTGCGCCTCGTATCACCAGTGTGACGTTCTGACGTAAGTCATCGACTGTGACGGCGAACTGATAAGTCCAATGCCCGTCCCGGTCTCGAACGAGGAGGTCGCCGCATTGCTCGGCTGGCACCTGAGACAGCCTGCCGAGCAGGGCGTCCTCGAAGTTTTCCACTTCGTGACCAAGTTGCACACGAATTCCGCGCCCCGCCGCCGTTTTCAGAGCCCGACCGCGGCAACGGCCATCGTATCGCTCGCCTCCAAAGTCCTTGCGTGAGCACTCACACGCATAGACACGAGTCGTCGCGCTCAAGCGGTCGAGCGCCTGCTCGTAGGCAAACGGTATATCGCTTTGGCGCAGCAATGGCTCGCGTCCGAGGTCGGGCGCGAATCCGAGCCAGGCGAGATCCTCCAGAAGGGCGGCTTCGTATTCCGGCCGGCAGCGGATGCGATCGTGATCTTCGACGCGCAGCAGTACGCGACCATTGAGCGCGCGTGCGACGCCCCAGACGTAGATCGCGTTGACGACATGTCCCAGATGCAGGTAGCCCGTAGGCGACGGCGCGAAGCGTGTAATCAGAGGCGCGGTCACGCTGGCCGC
>JBKPNV010000420.1:0-6256 GCA_046732795.1 Acidobacteriota bacterium | reverse complement strand
GCTCCACCCCACCCGCACGCAGCGCGACCTCGTCCATGCTGGTCAGCACCGTAACCGCAATAACCAGCGGCCTGGGTCGATTCGCTTTCGCGGCGGCGTCCGCCGCGGCCTTGGCGGCGGCGTGCATCATGGGAATGCCGCCTGAGGCGTGGACGTTGATCATCCAGGCGCCTGTCGTGACCGCGGCCTCGACGGCTTGAGCAACGGTATTCGGGATGTCGTGGAACTTCAGGTCCAGAAAGACTCGTGTTCCCTCGTCCGTGAGCCGACGAACGAGTGCTGGTCCTTCGAGCGTGAACAGACGGCTGCCGATCTTGACGCCATCCGCGAGCCCGCGCAGGGTCGCCGCCAGTTCGCGCGCGCGCGCGCCCGATTCGACGTCGAGCGCGACTAGGAGCTGACCCACTCTTTTTCTCGCGTGCTCGTGTCGATAGTGCCCACCAGGTCGGTGACGCGGCGCACCCCATGACGCTGCAGGTACTCTTCGATTCCTGCAGTCAGCTTCGACCAGATGAAGGGGTCGACGAAGTTCGCGGTGCCCACCTGCACTGCCGTCGCGCCCGCGATGATGAACTCCAGCGCGTCAATCGCAGTTGCGATTCCACCCATCCCGATCACGGGAATCTTCACCGCTTTCCTGCACTCGTAGACCATGCGCACGGCGATCGGGCGAATCGCCGGCCCGCTCAGGCCGCCGACGATGTTCGAGAGCTTCGGACGACGGGTTTCCACATCGATGGCCATCGCCAGGAATGTGTTGACCAGTGAAACGGCGTCAGCACCCGCATCCTCGGCAGCTTTGGCGATCGAGGCCACATCCGTCACGTTCGGGGTCAGCTTCGGAATGACCGGCAGTCGCGTGACCTTCTTGACCGCGCTGACCACGTCGAACGTGCCGTGAAGGCTGCAGCCGAACGTAATTCCGCCCTCTTTGATGTTGGGGCAGGAGATATTGAGCTCGAGGGCGTGCACGCCTTCGGTATCAGAGAGGATTCGTGCCAGCTCGACGTACTCATCGAGCGTACTGCCGCAGATATTGATGATATTGGTCGCCCCGAGACGTCGCAGCTCCGGGAGTTTCTCGGCGATGTAGCGGTGCACGCCGATGCCTTGAAGCCCGATCGCGTTCAGCATGCCCGATGGAGTCTCGACGATTCGCTGTGGAGGATGCCCTTCGCGAGGAGCGAGGAAGAGACCTTTTGACGCGACCGCTCCGAGCGTCGACAAATCCACCGCGTCCGCGTACTCGACGCCGTATCCGTAGCATCCGCTGGCGGCGATCAGCGGATTGGAGAGCCGGAGCGATCCGATCTCTACCGACAGATCCATGTCAACTCCATCACTCATCCCAGACCAGATCCGCCGCCGTGAAGACAGGACCAGCCAGGCACGAACGCACGTAGTGGTGGCCGCCGCCGGGTTCGCGCACCGGGATGACGCAGCTGTAGCAACCTCCCATGCCGCATCCCATCACGCGCTCGACGGACACCTGCGCCGGTCTCTCGTATCTTCCCGCGACGTGCGAGACGGCTTCGAGCATCTTCTCCGGACCGCACGCGTAGATCATGATCTCGCCATCAGCCCGGCGCAGCTCCTGTTTGAGAGGACCGATGACACGTCCACGCTCACCAAGAGAACCGTCCTCGGTGCTGAGCACCACGCGCACGCCTCTGGACGTGAACCAATCGAGGTAGAAGAGCTCGCCGCCCGTTCGCGCGCCGTAAAACAGCGTGGTCTGGGTCCCCAGTGCCTTGAGCGCTTCGGTCAACGTGGCGAATGGCGCAAGCCCGACACCGCCCGCGACCATCCATGCTTCAGAGGGAGGTGAAACCGCTTCGAAGGGACGACCGAGCGGCCCCAGACAGGAGATCACGTCACCGTAGACGGCATCAAACAGCAGGCGCGTCGTCACGCCGATGCGTTTGCTCAGAAGTGAAAGCCCTTCGACCCGGTTGCCGGATCGGATGATCTCGAAGACGGAAAACGGCCTGCGCAGCAGCGGATCAGTGCCATGGCCCGGTCTCACCATGACGAACTGACCTGGCCTGGTCACGGCAGCTATTTCGGGAGCGGCGAGGGTGATGACGTTGTAATCGGGCGAGAGGCGCGTGTTCTGAATGACCCTGGCCTCGACATCGAGAGGCATCGGAGTGAGTATACCTTGCCATGCGTTTCCTCCGGATGCTGAGCGACTCCGCGTTCGCCGGTTGCTGCCCGCCGCCTACTTCACCCTGCTGCTCCTGCTGCTGAATCCGGAAGTACCGCTCGCCGCCATTGGCCCGACGTTGACTGTAATCCGACGGTATTCACACCACGGTGGTGTCGTACGCGTTGTACGTCCTTCGGCAAATCGCGATCGCCGAGCCGTCGGCCATGGGATGGATCAGCCTTCGACTGCTGACATGGAGCGCCGCGGTGCCGAGTGATACTGGTCCGTCTTCACCTGGCTGCACGCCTCTGGTCTTCGTAAGCGGCATTCAACGAACAGCGGACGATCACGTTCATACCGACGTGAGGAGTCCAGTAGACGAACTGTTTTCTGAACCGGTATAATTCAATCGCTTCTTTAAACGCGGTCCAGAGAGTCCGCGAAGAGGTGTACATGCCAGGGCTCGCCTTTCACATCACACGCACAACTTCCCCCAGGAGTTCCGCATGCCTGTCGTAATGGATGCGGATCGAATCGGCCGTACCCTGACCAGGATCGCGCACGAGATCGTCGAGCGCAACAAAGGCACCGACGACCTCGCGCTCGTCGGCGTCCGCACCCGAGGGGTCCCCATTGCGCGCCGCATTGCGCGCACGTTGCGGGAGATTACCGGTCACGAGGTACCAACCGGCTCGCTCGACATCACGCTGTATCGCGACGATCTGATGCGTCACGCCGTCGGCCCGCAGCCACTCGTCAGGAAAACGGACATTCAGTTCTCCATCGACGACCGCAAGATCCTGCTCGTCGATGACGTGCTCTATACCGGGCGAACGACGCGCGCCGCGCTCGATGCCTTGATCGATTACGGAAGGCCGAAAGCGATTCAGCTCATTGTCCTCGTGGACCGGGGGCACCGGGAGTTGCCGATCAAGGCGGATTACGTGGGGAAGAACCTGCCGACCGCTCCCGACGAAAGCGTGCAGGTCCGGCTGATTGAAATTGACGGCGAGGATGAGGTCGTGCTGGAAACTGGAGGTGGGGCATGAATACGGCCAGCCAGGAAATCGATCACAAACAGGCGGTCACTGCCCTTCGGCGCAAGGACCTCCTCGGCATCGCAGAGCTGAGTGCCCAGGAGATCGAGCTCGTCCTGGACACGGCCGAGGCCATGAAGGAAGTGGGCACCAGACCAATCAAGAAGGTGCCCGCACTGCGAGGAAAAACGGTCGTCAATCTGTTCTACGAGCCGAGCACGCGGACACGCACGTCATTCGAGATTGCCGAGAAGCGTCTGAGCGCCGACACGCTCAACATCGCCATCGGCACGTCGAGCGTCGTCAAGGGCGAGACCCTGGCAGACACGGCTCTCAACCTGGAAGCGATGTCGCCGGACATGATCGTCCTGCGCCATGCGTCGTCGGGCGCCTGCCACTTCCTGTCGCGCGTCTGCCGGTCGGCGATCATCAATGCCGGAGACGGCATGCACGAACATCCCACGCAGGCGCTGCTCGACGCGTTCACGATTCGCGAGCGCAAGAAAAGGCTCGCCGGGCTCAAGATCGCGATCATCGGGGACCTGCTGCACAGCAGGGTTCTGCGCTCGAACATTCATCTCCTCACGAAACTCGGCGCGAACGTCTGGGTGTGCGGACCTCCGACGCTGATTCCGATCGACATCCGTCGCTTCGGCGTGACGGCGACGAGCGTCGTGGAAGAGGCCGTGCGCGATGCGGACGTCATCATGCTGCTGCGGATTCAGCTCGAACGCATGGAGGGCGCGTATTTCCCATCGCTGCGTGAGTACTTCCGGGTGTTCGGCATGACCGAATCGCGCATGCTCCTGGCCAGGCCGGACGTGATGATCATGCACCCGGGTCCGATGAACCGCGGTGTCGAGATTGCGTCGGAAGTTGCTGACGGTCCCTATTCCGTCATCCTCGACCAGGTCGCGAACGGCGTTGCGGTGCGGATGGCGGTGCTGTACCTGCTGGCCGGCGGAGCGGAACATGAAGAGGCTGCTTAAAGGCGGGCGCGTCATCGATCCGGCGAACGGCATCGACGGCGTGTACGACGTGCTCATCGACGACGGCCGCATCGCGCGCCTCGCCCGCGATCTGCCCGTCGAAGGGGCCGAGGTCGTGGAAATACCCGCCGGCCTCGTCGTGTGTCCGGGCCTGATCGACATGCACGTGCATCTGCGCGAGCCGGGTCAGGAACACAAGGAAACAGTGGCGAGTGGGGTGGCGTCGGCCGTGGCGGGTGGCTTCACCGCCGTCGCCTGCATGCCGAATACGTCTCCAGTCAATGACAACGCCAACGTCACTTCGTTCATTCTCGCCAAGGCGGCCGAAGCGAACCTCGCGCACGTCTACCCGATTGGAGCGGTGTCCAAGGGCTCAAAGGGGGAGCTGCTGGCCGACATTGCCGAGCTGAAGCAAGCCGGTTGCGTGGCGATCACTGACGATGGGCATCCGGTGGCGACGGCCTTGCTGCTCCGGCGCGCCCTCGAGTACGCGGGGATGTTCGGCATGCCCGTCATCGAGCACTGCGAGGACTCGACGCTCAAAGGTGACGGCGTCGCGCACGAAGGATTTCATGCCACGTCGCTTGGCCTGCGCGGCATCCCGGGCGCGGCAGAGGCCCTGGGTGTTGAACGCGGCGTCCTGTTATCGGAGCTGACGGGATCGGCGTTCCATGTCGCACACATGAGCGCGCGCGCCTCGCTGCGCGCGGTTCGCAAAGGAAAAGAAGCGGGCGTACGCGTGACGTGCGAGGTCGCGCCGCATCATTTCACGCTCACCGACGAAGCGCTGGCGTCGCCGATTCCCTACGACACCAATGTCAAGATGAACCCGCCGTTGCGCGAAGCGGCCGATCGCGATGCGATGCTGGCCGGCATCGCCGACGGCACGGTCGATGTGATTGCCACCGATCACGCGCCGCACCACTATGACGAGAAGAAAGTCGAGTTCGATCGCGCGCCCTTCGGCATCGTCGGGCTCGAGACCGCGGTGCCGCTGTCCATCGATCGGCTTGTACACGCCGGCCTGATTCGATTGCCGCGACTGGTTGAATTGATGTCGAGCGCGCCGGCCCGCATCCTGCGTGTGCCCGGGGGCACGCTGTCGCCTGGCGCCGCAGCCGATATCACGATCCTTGCGCCGGATCTCAAGGTTCGAATTCGCGCGTCGCAGCTGCGATCGCGATCGAAGAACACCCCATTCGACGGCTGGGAGCTGCGCGGGGGGGTAGCGGCAACGATCGTGGATGGCCGCATGGTGTACGTGAATCCTGAAGTAATGGGGTCGGGGGTCATTTAACGAGGACACTCGGGGCCTCGCGGAGAGAGTTGTCTCCTTTAAATGACTCCCGACCCCATTTGGGAGACAAATGAATCGACAGGACGAGATTCGGCAGAAGGCGCTCAAGGATCTGCAACGGTACGAAGTGCTGATGCTCGACGGGCACTTCGATTTCGGCAACGGCTATCACGGCCGGGTGTACCTGAATCCGCATCAGCTGTTCCGACAGCCTTCAACGATCTGGCGCTTCACGCAGGACTTGATTGACGTGCTGCCGGGGTCCATTCTCGACGCCACGGAGGTGGTGGCGGGCCCGGTAACTGGCGGCGCGCTGCTCGCGCACACGATCGCGGGGCTGCTCGACAGTCGGCGCGACCTCACTCGGCCGCCCACCCTGTTTGCCCCGCTGACTGCCGATACCTCCGGCGGTCACTCGTTGAGCCGTTTCTATCAGCAGCAGGTCAGAGGCCGGCATGTGCTGCTCGTTGACGACGTCCGCAACACCGGACACACGTTGTCGCGCTGCGCGGAAGCATTGCGTGCGGCCGGCGGCTTGCTGTTGGCGACGGCGCAAATTTACGATCGACTGGAAGCCATCGTCGATCTCGACGTGCCGAACATCGCGCTCGCCGAGTACAAAGCACCAGAAAACTATCCGGCCGGCGCCTGTCCGCTCTGCGCGGCCGGTACTCCGGTGACGACGTTCTGATAAGACACCGGGTGTGATTTTGCCCGCGATTCACGGAAAATCACACCCAGTGTCCTTGCTTATGCACAACCTGCGAATTTCTCCAGCCCGTCC
>JBKPNV010000419.1:0-14842 GCA_046732795.1 Acidobacteriota bacterium | reverse complement strand
CGTTACACCTCCGCCATCGTGCGAACGATTCCAATTGCTGAGGTCGAGCATTCCCGCGCGTGGCGCGTGCAATGCCCTAACGACCGACATCCCAGAGACTGGCGGAAAGACGACGTCGAGCTGTTCGTGGCGGCAATATGTCTCTGTGTCAGTAACAACGAGACGAACAATCGAGTTCCGGAGCGGGTAGTGGACACCCTTGCGTACTGGTCACTCACGCAGATTGACGATGGACGGTACTCGCTTACGGTCAACAACGAGGGCCGCGAGTGGAAGACTCAGGAGCCACTGCCTCTCGCCGCAGCCGTCCTGGCGTTCGATTCGGAATCCACCGAGGGCGCGGGCGGCGATCTCCAGTTGGAGCCCACGATCGTGAATCGCGCCAGAAAACTCGACGTTCGTCTGGTTAAACACTGATTTGGCCGGATTCCAGCCACCCATCCTGCTGTGACGTCGCAGGTCGGGAGTGGGCCAGTGCCTGAACGCGACAGACACATGAATGTTGCTTGAAATATTCCGCTGGTCGGATCCAGAATTCAATCTCCCCTTTGTTGAATCCAATGAATTCGGCACGAACCGAGTGCCCGGAGTGCGGTGGGTCCGACGTCCTGGACCTGGGAGACGTTCTCTGGTCGCGCAACGTCGATTTCTTTCGTTGCCGTGCCTGCTTCTGCTGGTGGATGGTCCCGAAGGGCGAGGACGAACCAGCGACGCGGGTCATCCTCGGGAATCCGAACACCGTCGCGAAGGTCGGATAACGCCAGCTGCCGAGCGTCGGTCCGGCTAAAGCGGGACACTACGTACGAAATTCGTCTCCAGACACACAAAGAGGACAGTTCGAAAACTGCCCTCCTTGTTGCCTCGAGCGTTAGCGCGGTGCGCTGGCTACGAGGGCTTCTTGAGCGCCACCAACAGCGCCTGCAGCATCGACGTGTACTGCTCGTCGCTCGTGGCGAACACTTTCCTGTAAGCGTCCTCCGACAACTTGCCGCGCTCCCCGTTGAAGGCGACACTCCCGCCCGAGCTGTCGACGGTATCGAACGGCTCGTTGTTCTCTCGCTTGAACTTGAGGCCGTTGGCGCCGAGGTCCATCACGAAGATCTTGGTGGCCAACTCCGAGGCGCTACTCAGATCCGCGTAGACGTCACGATACTGTTTTTGGCCAATCAGCTGATTGATCCTGTCAGGAGCGGAGTACTTGGCGCCCACGACCAGCAACTGACTGCCCTGAAAATACAGCGCGGCGACGAAGCGATCCGTCCCGTCTTTCGCAGCGACCGCATCCAGCTTCATCTCGTCGAGCAGTCGCGTGAGCTCCCCGGCAACCGTCGCAGATTTCGAATCTTGAGCGGAGAGTGTGAGAGGCGCAAGGAGTACACCCACGAAGGCCACGAGGCCGAAGCCGCGAATGGCAGTCATCTCAGAGTCCTCCTGCTGGAACGTCCGCGAGTTGTATCACTCCTCAGATGAAAGGTCAAAGATCAAGAGTCAAAGGTCGACGATCGTGAGTCACACGTCAAAAGTCAAACGTAATCGCTACTCCACGCGCCAGAAACGAATGACGACTTCGTTGGGATACCTCTCGCCCATGCCGATGAAGACGTTGCGAGTGAGCCACTGCAGTTCCGGAGCGGCGGTCTCGAATTTCGGCACGGTGCGGAAGTAGACCAGACCGGGATCCACGGACTCGCCCCGCAACAGACGCTGCATGACGTCTGGCGCGGCATGTCGTACACCCGCATTCTGCACCGAGATGATGCGTCCGGTGTCTGTCGCGAGGGTGTAGCGGGTATCGAGCTCGCTGAATCCATCGGGGCCGATGATTTGCCAGTCGGCGCCACCCGGCGTGACCGTCCCCTTGAGTCCGGACCCCTCGAACGTACCGCGCAGAATGGGAACGATGCGGCGCACGCCGCGAGGCAGCTGGCCCACCTCAAGCGGCGGACCGACTTCGACGCGCACCTCGAACGCAAATACGAGACCCGGAGCGGGCCGCGTCATCGAGCGATCAACCGATGAACGAGGCGTGGTCGTCGTCGCCCGGATCAGGAACGGCGCGAGGGACCGGACCCATGTTGGGGGAGCGGCGCGAACGCGACGACTTGAGATCCCGGAACGCCAGCAGCGCAGCCTTGATTCCTTGGAAGATCGCCATGCCGTCGCGGGCAGGCGCCAGGATCGATCGCTGCACGATTCCCACCGTGTCTTCAATGCGACGCGAGACGTCGGTCAACAGGCGATCGGCCCGCTCGACCTGCGCCGTGGCCAGTGCGGCGGCGCGCCTTGCTTCCGCGGACATCGCGTTCACGTTCTCGACCATCGGTCGGATGTCACGCTCGAACCGATTGAGCGTCTCACCCATCTGACGCACGGCGCGCACTGTCAACGTCAGGGCATAGAGCTGCCCGGCGGCCAGCGACAGAACGGCCAGCGCAATCAGGCCGAGGAATGTGACCGCGAGTGGGCTCACGCGTCCTGCCCCGTTTCACGAGAGCCGTGATGCTGCTCGCGCGCACGATCGAATGCGGTCGTCAGGTTCTCGCGCTGCTTGTTGATGATCTCGCGGCCCTGGCGGGCGGCCTCCGCGGCGCGGTCCTTGCCTTCACGCGCACGCTGGCCCAGGTACTCGCGGGTCTCCTCGCCCGTGGCGGGGGCGAACAGCAGCGCCACGGCTGCACCGGCAATCGCACCAGCAATGAACGCGACGAACATGCCCCCACCGTTGTCCTGCTGTGACATGACGCTCTCTCCTTCGGGATTCGGCATCCGGATCCGGGACTCGGGTTCGCTCGCAACCGCGAATCAAAACAAACTGACCCTCACATTCAGATATTTCTTCGGGTCTTTCTTGATCTCGTTGATCAGGCTTCTCAAATCCACCATGGTTCCGTTCATATTCTCATACAACTGCCGATCGCGAAGCAGCTGCCCCGCCGTTCCATCGCCTTGCTGGAGGCCCGCCACCACCTTGTCGATCCGATCCGACAGCGAATTGAGCCTGTTGTAGAGCTCGGCATCGCTGATCAATTTTCCCGCCGTACCCTCTCCCCTGCTGATTCGTCCCGTAATCGAGTCGAGATTCGACGTCGTCGACGTCAATGTGCGGTGCATCGTGTCGTCGTTCAGGAGCTTGCCGAGGCTCCCCTCACCGTTGCGGATTCGCGCGGTTACGGCCTGCAGGTTGTCGAGCGAGGTTTCGAGCGACTTCGCGGCGGCGGGATCGTTCATCAAGCGCCCGACCGTGCCGTGGCCTTTGGCGATCCCGTCGGTCACACCCTGAACTGAAATCATCAGTGCCGTCAGCTCGTTGTAGAGCTGATCGTCGGTGAGGAGGCGGCCCACCGTCCCTTTACCCGAGCGAAGATCGTTCACGAGCGCCGTGGTCTCTTCTATTGCGGTGCTCGCCTGGGTCGCGACGTCGCCGATCGTCCCTGTCGCGCGTCCCGATCGGACGTAACCCCACTCCGGAATAGGTGTTCCGTTGCTCGAGGCCGTGATGTCGACCGCCGCCTCGCCAAGCAATGACACCGAGCCAAGCGACGCAACCGACGTTGTCGTGATTCGCTGTTGATGTTCCTTGTTGACCTCCATCACCACTTCGACATGGTCGCCGATGAAATTCAACTCGTTGACCGAGCCCACTTCCACGCCGGCCACTCGTACGGGCGCGCCTTCTTTGAGACCGGCGATGTTGGAGAACACGGTCTTGATCGAGTAGCGCTGCCAGAAGAAGCCGCCGGATCCGCTCAGCAGGAAAATCAGGGTGCTGGCCATGACAAGAGCGAAGATCGACACGAGGCCGATCTTCAGCTCCGCCCAGGCAAGTGAACGCGTGCGTGGCATATCGAATTCCTCTAAGAAAGAAACGCCCTCAGGTACGGGTCCCTGGACGCGCGGAGTTCGGCCGCGTTGCCTTCGAACGACAACACGCCCTCCTTCAGCATGATGAACTCGGCTTCGTCACACTTTTGCGCGCTGGCTGGCGCGATGTCGTAGCCGTCGCGGCGGCGCACTGCCTCGTGCGTGGCCACGAAAAAGGCATCCCGCAACTGGTGCGTCACGATGATCGAAGCGACGCCCTCGAGGTCGCGCAGCTTGACCATCTCCTCATCGACGGTAATCGCCGTAATGGGATCGAGCCCGGTCGTCGCCTCGTCGTAGAGCAGGATGCCCGGTCGGGCCGCCATCGCGCGCGCGATCGCGACGCGGCGACGTTGCCCACCCGACAGCTCCGACGGCATCCGCTCGATGAATTCGCGCAGCCCCACGAAGCCGAGCACCTCCTCTACGCGGGCGCGCACCTGATCGAGTGACACATCGGACTCTTCGTACAGTTTGTAGCCTACGTTCTCACCAACCGTCAGCGAGTCGAAGAGCGCTCCCTCTTGGAACACCATGCCGACGTCGGCACGCATTGTCATCAACTCGAGTTCCGTCATGGTGTCGACGCGCTGACCATTGACCCAGATCGCGCCGCCGTCCGGCTTCCACAGCCCGAGAATCAGCTTCAGGATCGTTGACTTGCCGGAGCCGCTGGCGCCGAGGATGATTTTGGTATGGCCGGGCATCAGCGTGAAGCTGACTTCTTTCAGCACCACCTTGTCATCGAATGCGAGCGACACCTTATCGACCACGATGACCGGCTGCTCCGCCGCAGCCGGTCTCTCCATCGTTGCTGTGTTCGACGTCTCGACGCCCAACGGTTAATCCTCACGAACGATCCAACGCATGTCCGGCGTCAGCCTTGACCGAATAGCGTGATCAGCAGCCTCGTCACGAAGAAGTCCACCGCGATCACCGCTACTGACGAGGCCACGACAGCATTGGTGGTTGAGCGGCCGACGCCCTGTGTCCCGCCCGACGTTCGAAGTCCGACGTAACACCCGATCGTCACGATGACATAGCCGAGGCAGAACGGCTTGATGATTCCCATCCACGCGTCGTAGATGTACAGCCCGTCGACAACCGAGGTCCAGTACAGGCTCGAGGCGACCCGTAGCTGGAACACCGCGATGAGCCAGCCTCCAATGATCCCGACCGTGTCGGATATGACCGTGAGAACAGGCGCCATGAAGAACCCGGCCAGCACCCTGGGTACGACGAGTTTCCGAATCGGATCGGTTCCAAGGGCGCGCAGCGCGTTGATCTGATCCGTCACCACCATCGAGCCGAGCTCTGCGGCGATGCCGGACCCGATGCGGCCGGCCAGCATCAGACCGGTCAACACCGGCCCGAGCTCCTTCACCATCGAGGCGCTAATCAGGCGACCCACGAACGGTCGGGCGCCGAACTGATCGAGCGTGATGCCGGTCTGCAGCGCGAGCACGGCGCCGGTAAAGAACCCGGTGAGCAGGACGACGGTCAGCGAGCCAATGCCAATCTGTTCGAACTGCTCCACGACGTCGTGGAAGTAGAACGGTCGCGAGACGGCGCCGCGAATGGTCGCCACCTGGAGGCGCACGTACTCCTGAACCTCGAGCACCGCGCCCTTCAGCCAGGCGTCGAGAAGAGGGAGCACCTATTTGCCTGCCGCGAGCCCGAGTTCGCGGTTGCGCAGCGCCTTGAGCGTGTCGCGAATCGCCGCCGCACGCTCAAAATCGAGATTGGCAGCCGCCGCCTTCATCTCAGCATCGAGACGCGCGATCTCGGCATCGAGCTCGGCCTGCGTCCGGAACGTCTCGCGCTGATTCGCTGCTGGTGTCATGTAGTCGCGCTCGTACACGCTGCTCAGCACATCGTCGATCTGGCGGACCACTGACGCCGGTGTGATGCCGTGCTCCGCGTTGTACGCCTCCTGCAACACCCGTCGGCGATTCGTTTCGGCAATGGCCGACTGCATGGACGCCGTGTTCGCGTCAGCGTACATAATGACGCGGCCGTTGACGTTTCGGGCGGCTCGTCCCGAGGTCTGAATGAGTGAACCGGATGACCGCAGGAATCCCTCCTTGTCCGCATCGAGGATGGCAACCAGCGACACTTCAGGCAAATCGAGCCCTTCCCGGAGCAGATTGATTCCTACCAGCACGTCGAACGCTCCCCGTCGCAGATCGCGAAGAATCTCGACGCGTTCGAGCGTGTCGATGTCGGAATGCAGGTAGCGCACCCGGACTCCCAGCTCCTGATAGTACGTTGTCAGGTCTTCCGCCATCCGCTTCGTGAGCGTCGTTACGAGGACGCGCTCCTTTCGCACCGCCCGCTCACGGATTTCGGCCAGCAGATCGTCGACCTGCCCGCGCACCGGGCGCACTTCGATCGGCGGGTCCATCAAGCCGGTCGGCCGGATCACTTGCTCGACGACGACGCCGCCGGCCTTGGACAGCTCGTAGGGCCCGGGCGTCGCCGATACAAACACCACCTGCCTCACTCGTTCTTCCCACTCCTCGAAATTGAGCGGCCGGTTATCGAGGGCCGATGGCAGGCGGAATCCATATGCCACGAGCACCTCCTTTCGAGACCTGTCGCCGTGATACATCCCGCGAATCTGCGGCACGGTCTGATGACACTCGTCGACGATGACAATGGCGTCATCCGGCAGGTAATCGAGAAGCGTTGGTGGAGGGGCGCCCGGCGGCCGGCCAGTCAAGTGCCGTGCGTAGTTTTCGATCCCGTGGCAGTACCCGATCTCGCGGATCATCTCCAGATCGAACATCGTCCGCTGGTGCAGACGCTGCGCCTCGAGGAGCTTGCCTTCCGATTCGAGCAAGGCACGATGCTCCTCGAGCTCGCGCTTGATCGACTCGACTGCCATCTTCGTCCGATCACGCGACGTGACGAAGTGCGATTTCGGGTAGACGGCAACCTTGTCGAGACGGCGTATGACTTTGCCGGTCAGCGGATCGAACCACGCCAGCTCGTCGACCTCGTCCCCGAACAGACCGATCCGCAACGCGTGCTCTTCGTATGACGGCACGACCTCCACGATGTCGCCGCGGACGCGAAAGGTGCCGCGGCCGAATTCCGTGTCGTTGCGTTCGTACTGGATCTCGACCAGCTTGCGCAGAATCTGATCGCGGTCGATCCGCTGACCTAATTCGAGCGGCAGCAGCAGCCCGTAGTACGCCTCAGGTGAACCGAGGCCGTAGATGCACGAGACGCTGGCCACGATGATGACGTCGCGGCGTTCGAAGAGCGATCGCGTGGCTGACAGGCGCATTCGATCGATCTCGTCGTTGATGGTGGCTTCTTTCTCGATGTAGGAATCGGTCGCCGGGACATAGGCTTCCGGCTGGTAGTAGTCGTAGTAGCTGACGAAGTATTCGACGGCGTTCTCAGGGAAGAAGCGCTTGAACTCCTGATACAGCTGCGCCGCGAGCGTCTTGTTGTGCGCCATCACCAGCGTGGGCCGGTTCACCTGGGCCAGCACCTGTGCCATGGTGAATGTCTTGCCGGAACCGGTGACGCCAAGCAGCACCTGATGCGAATCGCCGCGGTTCAATCCTTCGACGAGCTCCGGTACGGCATGAACCTGATCGCCGCGGACCTCGAAATCGCTGACGAGCTTGAATCGATCGTGAACGGCAGGCATGGATCCTCAGTGTCGGGAATCGCGCATCCCGTAACTCCCCACTATCCCCCATCCGCGGCGCGGCTGTCCACCATACGCCGGGCTGGAGAACAAGACCCGCCCTGCGCCGCTCACGGCGGCCTCTAGTTGCGATACGGGGCGAAGTACCCTTTGCGTGCCTGTATACGGGCACCGTTACCGGCAGGCTGGCGGACGCGGATTTCGACCTTGCGCCAGTGACCATCGGTTGCCGTGTTGGTTGACACGTAACCGAGCATGAATTGCGCGCGGACCTGCGACACGATCGTGTCGTACGCCTCCTCGATCTCTTTCATCGTCGTCGGAAAGAACGCGCTGCCACCGCTTTCAGTGGCCATCTGCGTCAACCGAAGACGCTGATCCGATCGCGATCCGCTGGACTGATTCTGAAGAAAACCGATCGCATAGACCATCACGTCCGAGGCGCGAATCAGCGTCATCGCATCACCAAACCGGATCGCGCTGCGCGTGTCGCCACCATCGGTGAAGACGACCAGGATCTTGCGGCCGGTCACATCGGTGGCACCGTCGAGATACACGCCGAGCGCGTCGTACATTGCCGTGAATCCCTCCGGCTTCCGCGATCGGATGCGTTCGACGAGCCGTGGAAAATCCTGCTGACCGAACTTGGTGACCCGCACCTCCGTGTCGAAGTCGACGAGGGTCATGTCGCGGGCGTAGCTCATCGTGTTGAGAAACTTGATCGCCGCGGATCGAGACATCTTGATATCGGCGTCCATGCTCGCGCTGGTATCGAACAGCAGCCCGATATGGAGCTCCGGACCCGTCTCCAGGTCCTCTCCGCGCGCGAATTGCTGAAGGGTTTGCGGCTTGCCGTCCTCGAGGATCTCGAAATCCTCGCGTGTAAGGTCGGTGAGGTACTGGCCGCGGCGGTCTGTCACCGTCGCAGTGACGCTCACGAGCTCGGTTCCCGCGCGAAACGTGGCCTGCTGAGCAGCGAGAGGGGCGAAACACAACGCTAGGACGATTGCACACAGCCCCAGTACGCCCCTGGCCATGCGACATTTTAGCCGGTCGCTCGTTGAGTGGGCAGGTAGCGGGGTCGCTCGGTAGCTGGGTTACTAACTCGGTAGCTACGTGACTGGGTAACCTGACTACCCAGCGACGTAGCTACTTGGCTACATCGCGACCAACTACCCGAGTTGCAGACCCGGGCGTATAATGGGCGTTTGTCGCCTATGTTCAGGGTTCCAGGGCCAGGGACGAGCACGGAATGAGGTGTCTCGCCGCCTGCCAGACGGAGCTGGCAATCAGGATGCTCGACGAGATCCTGTTGCCCAGCTTCGAAGTCGAGTTCCTGGTCGAAAGCAAGCCGCTTGCGCGCCGCCTGCACGACAGTGGTCTAAACGTCGTGTTCGGCGACTTCAAGCGCACGGATACCTACCTCAAAGCCGACCTCACACCGGGCACATGCGTCGTCGTCGAGGACAACGGCCGGAAGAGCCTGCGCAAAGTGCTCGAGGCCATCTGGGATGCCGGTGGCACGTTGGTGTACGTGCTGGGGGTTGGCACCTCCCACACGCGCAAACGCGAAGAGGAACTCAAGGCGCAATTTCCCGAACTCAATTACCTGGCGCTCTCGGAACTCTTCGGCGGCCCACTTCTCACCGAGTTCAGCCGCTCGCTCACCCGCCTCAAGGTCCAGCAGTATCAGCGGTTCTTCAGTGACGCCGATCGCGTCCTGATCCTCCTCCACAACGATCCAGATCCCGATGCCCTCGCCAGTGGCCTGGCACTGCGGAACGTGCTCCGCCGCAACCGGCAGACGGCGGTCATTGCCGCGTTCGAGGGGGTCACCCGGCCCGAGAACCAGCGGATGATGAACCTGCTCGATATTCAGATCGAGATCATGACAGCGGCGCACGTGAACGACTTCGACCGGATCGCGATGGTGGACGTCCAGCCGCACTACTTCGGCGGGGAGATCGATCGTGTGGACCTGGTCATCGATCACCATCCCGAGCAGTCGGGGTATACAGCGGTCTACAAGGACATCCGCGTCGACTACGGCTCGACGTCGACGATCCTGACCGAACATCTCCGCGCGGTGGACGCGAATATCTCGGAGCGGACCGCAACCGCAATGCTCTACGCGATCAAGTCGGACACGCTGTTTTTCAACCGGCAGGCGAATCGCGTCGACATCGAGGCGTTCTCGTATCTCTATCCGCTCGCAGATGCCACGCTGATCCGCAAAATGGAAGGCGCGGAAATCACCCTGGACCGGCTCGACATGGTGCTCAAGGCGCGCCAGAACGGCCGGATGACCGAGCAGGTGTTCTGCGCGTTCCTCGGGACGACGCCGCGCGAGGACTTCATCCCCTACGTCGCCGACTTCTACCTGCAGCTCGAGGATGTGCAATGGACGATCATCTCGGGCATCGTCAACGACACGCTCGTGATGTCGGTCCGCAACCTGGGATACTCACGGAACGCCGGTGAGTTCGTGCGGAAGTACTTCAACGAAATTGGCAGCGCAGGTGGCCATCGCGCGATGGCCAAGGCAGTTGTGCCGCTGCGAAACTTCAAAGAGAAATTCGGGAATCTTCAGGCCGACGAGTACACCAACAAAGTGCTCGCACTGGCGCTCGAATTCCTGCACGAGCACCAGCCCTCTGAACGAAAACTTGTCAAAGCTTAGTGAGGTTGCGCCTCAGACCGGCGAGCATGTGGCTCCGCCTTGCTACAGCAGCGTTTGATTGCCCGTGCTCTGCGCGGGCGTAGACCTCGCGCCATCCTTGAAGGGCGGCCACGTCGGAAGACCGTGGCAATTGGCGTCGCCCGTGTTCGCAAAGTTCGTTCAGTAGCTCGTCATCGTTTCAGCGAGAGCGCGATCAGCCGCGGTCCACGCGGGCGGGGCGTTGTTCGTAACGCAAGACCCGCCCTACGGAAACAACTTCAAATCCACTGCCTCGCCCATGGCCTTGTAACCGGCATCACCGGGGTGCAGGTGATCGCCGGAATCGTACGCAGGTAAGAACTTCGACGGCGCCGCGGGATCGCGCGTCACCTGATCGAAGTCGATGACCGCATCGTACGCGCCGCTCGTACGGATCCATTGATTGAGTGCCTGGCGCTTCACTTCGCCCTCAGCCGTCCAATACGCGGCTCCCTCGAACGGTGTCAGCGTCGCGCCGTATACCTTCAATCCGCGGGCATGCGCTCGCGCGATGAGCTGCTTGTGGCCGGCAATCAGATCGTCCGCACTCGGCGTCGGGTTGGCCCGAGCGAGACCGATGTCGTTGATGCCTTCCATGATGATGACGTGCGTCACGCCCGTCTGCATCAGGACGTCGCGATCGAACCGCGCAAGAGCGCTGACACCCGCGCCATCACCCAGCACCTGGTTGCCGCTGATCCCGGCATTCAATACGCCAATCGCTTTCCCTTTGTGCGCCGCGAGCCTTCGTGCGAGGTGATCCGGCCAACGGTTGTTCAGGTCGGTCGTCGAGCGCGCGCCATCGGTAATCGAGTCCCCGAACGTGACGACTGCTCCGGATCCCTGGTTGGAGGCCACTTCAACCCGCGCGAGCAGGAACCATGCGCCGGTAGTTCGTTCGACCGTCATCGCGGCTTCGCCTGAATGGTTGCCCGCTGCCGACAGATAGTTCGTCTGCGAGGCACCGTTGTGCGTCGTGACGGGCGACGGTCCGGTCCCCAACTCTCCCGGCAGAAACAGATCAACGACAAGATCGCTGACCGCCGGGACGGTGAGATTCACCGCGTCGCTGACGATTGTCGCGCCAGGCACAATCCTTCCGGTGGTACTGCCCCCGAACGTCAACGGCTTCACCGATGACGCTGTGACGAGCGCGTCGTGATCGCGAAGCGCGACGTGAGCGGCGCCGATCTCGACCGGCGCTGTTCCGAAGGCGTTGCTCAGCACTACACGCAGCCGATCGCCGCCAACGCTGACGCGGACGATCTGCCTGACCGTTTGATTCGAGATCGTCACCGGCGGCAGCAATCCGCCTCGACCGCCCGCGGGAGCTGCTGGCGCGGCCGGCGGAGCAGCCGGCGGACCCGACGGAGGTACCGGCGCGGCAACTGCTGGCGGCTGCGCCGTGGGTGCCGGCACGGCAGGCGCCGGGCCACGACCACCTCCAAAACCGCCTTGCCCTTGAGTGCGCGCCACGAGCGCCGTGGCCCACGTCGCAACCCAATGCGGCTCGCGGCCGCTCTGCGCGAAGGCCGGAACAGTTGTCCAGACGACAAAGGCGAGCGCAACGAGGCGGGCGACAGGTCTCATCAGAGTCTCCAGGTGGTCGAGATTTTATACGAACGATGAGTCGAGGATCCTCGCCCTGAACAACATGGCGCAGCCCTCGACGAAGCAGCGTCTCGTGGCGCGCTTCGCGCGCCGACCGCGTTATGCGTCGTGGCAACGGGCACGGAATCATTGCGAGCCCGCATAACGGGCTAAGATGAAGCTTGAATGGCAACTATCCTGCAGCGTGTTCCGGTCGGTGAGCGAGTTGGCATCGCGTTTTCGGGTGGGCTCGATACGAGCGCGGCCCTCCATTGGATGCGCGCGAAAGGCGCGATCCCGTTTGCGTATACAGCCAACCTGGGACAACCGGACGAACCGGACTACGAAGATATCCCGCGCAAGGCGCGTCTGTATGGCGCGGAGAAGGCACGTCTCATCGACTGCCGCGCGCAACTCGTCGCCGAAGGACTGGCGGCGCTTCAGTGCGGTGCCTTTCACATATCAACTGCGGGCGTGCCGTACTTCAATACCACGCCCATCGGTCGCGCCGTGACGGGGACGATGCTCGTCCTCGCGATGAAAGGCGACGACGTTCACATCTGGGGCGATGGGAGCACCTACAAAGGCAACGACATCGAGCGCTTCTACCGTTACGGTCTGCTCGCCAATCCAGCGCTGCGCATTTACAAACCGTGGCTGGATCAGACGTTCATCGACGAGCTTGGCGGCCGCAAGGAGATGTCGGAATACATGCAGCGGGCTGGTCTCGC
Source organism: Acidobacteriota bacterium (assembly GCA_046732795.1). Lineage (GTDB taxonomy): Bacteria > Acidobacteriota > Vicinamibacteria > Vicinamibacterales > UBA2999 > Gp6-AA40. The sequence goes on along the minus strand of JBKPNV010000419.1, from coordinate 2,298 downwards.
CTACCGCATGAGTACAGAGAAGGCCTATTCAACCGATTCCAACATCCTCGGCGCGACTCATGAAGCCAAAGATCTCGAACACCTCAATAGCGGAATCACCATCGTCGAACCAATCATGGGCGTCGCCTTCTGGCGCGAGGACGTGACGATCAAACCCGAAAAAGTCACCGTCACGTTCGAAGAGGGTCTTCCCGTTGCACTCAACGGTCAGCGCTTCTCCGATCCGGTACTGCTGATGGACGAGGCGAACCGTATCGGCGGCCGCCACGGGCTCGGCATGAGCGATCAGATCGAGAACCGCATCATCGAGGCGAAGAGTCGTGGGATCTACGAAGCGCCCGGCATGGCCCTCCTCTTCGCCGCCTACGAGCGCCTCGTTACCGGCATCCACAACGAGGACACGATCGAGCAGTATCGGGACAACGGGCGTCGGCTTGGGCGCCTTCTCTATCAGGGCCGCTGGTTCGATTCGCAATCGATGATGGTGCGTACGTCGCAGACCTGGGTGGCACGTGCCGTCACCGGCGAGGTCGACCTGGTCCTGCGTCGTGGTAACGACTACTCTATCCTCGACACTCGCAGCCCGAACCTGACCTACAAGCCAGAGCGGTTGACGATGGAGAAAGGTGAATCGGCCTTTACGCCGCAGGATCGCATCGGCCAGCTGACGATGCGAAACCTCGATATCGCCGACACGCGCGACAAGCTGTTGACATACGCGCGCGCGGGCCTGCTGGGACCGGGTGCCGGCACGTCGCTGCCGCACCTGCTGGAGGCGGAAGCGAAGACGAGCAAGACCTAGACACCGGGTGTAATTTGGTCCCGACTTCCGCGAAAATCACACCCGGTGTCTTTACCCGTCGACTGGACGCACCGGCGTGTCGAGAATCAACTGGTAGAAAACCAGGTGAAGCCAGCGACCGAACTTGAAGCCGGCTTCGCGAATCTCTCCGCAGAACGTAAACCCGAACTCCTTGTGCAGCTCGATTGATACGGCGTTGTCGGCATCGATGCCGCCGACGAGCACGTGATAGTCCTGCGCTCTTGCCCGTTCGATCAGCGCTCTCAACAGCGTCCGCCCGATGCCGCGGCCGCGAAAGTCACGGTTCACGTACACGGAGTGCTCGACTGTGTATTTGTACGCGGGCCGCTCCCGGAACATGCCATACGTGGCAAAACCCAGCAGGCGGCCGTCGTCATCGATCGCCCCGATGACCGGGTAATTTCCTCGGCCTTTGACGTCGAACCAGGCGTCCATCATCGCCATCGTTCGCGGCCGGTAGTCGTACACCGATGTGGAATTCACGATCGCTTCATTCAGGATCGCAAGGATCTCCGCGCCTCGCGTCCTGTCGCAGTCAATCAGGTGCACCGCCACCTCAGCGCAGATTGAAGTCTTTGGCAGTGGCCGGCTCGCGCGTACCCACGACGGCATGAGCCAGCTGCTCGCCGCTCGCGCCGATGACCGGCTCGATGAACTGACGGTAAGCGTCCTCGTAGGCACGCTCCATCAGCTCGGTGAGATCCTGACGACGGTCGGAGGCCTCGTCGTACGCGCCGGCGAGATCGAACGGGCCGATTGCGTTATGGCCAGGCTGGATCGTGTAGACCGAATCGAAACGGGTGCCGATCGCCTCGAGCGCGTCACGCAGAGCGATCGACTCCGCCGCGGTCTGAAACTCGCCGAAGCGTCCGGCCAGGTCGAGTCTCAGCGCTCGCAGGCGATGTGGCGCCGCCGCTGGTGCCACGGCGCTGACGACAATCAGCTGACGAACCCCTGCCTCCGCGACTTCCTCGAGCAGCCGCGCAATAGAACCTGGACGGTCGCAGAGGCGGTGCGTCTCGCCACGCCAGAAACTGTCCGGTGTGAATGTCATCAGCTGAGGGTCACAGAGCAGCGCCGGTGTCAGTCCTGCCCCGATCACATCGATGACGTGTTCCCGCGCCACACCAGCGAGATCGAGGATTTCCGATCTGCGATCACGTCCCGGCCGCGGCGCGAGGAAAGCCTGCTTGTAGGGTTCCGCCAGCAACGCAGCGACGACATCGCGGCGCGCATCGAGATCGGTTGTCACGACGACGAGCTCGCGAAAACCTGGTTGCCCGAGATTTTCACTCAGCACTTCCGCGTAGCGGCGTCCTAAGGTGGCCAGCGGCGGGCGGGCCACTGGTGCGGCCCCGCGAATCAATTCCCACACCGCGTCCACGAACCGCTCGCGCGCGACCTGCGCATCGAAGGGGGCGGCGACGATTCGCCACCACCACCGTCGCTCGGCCCGACGCGATCCAGTCGTAGGT
>JBKPNV010000418.1:0-18205 GCA_046732795.1 Acidobacteriota bacterium | reverse complement strand
CTCCGGATCCGGAGGATGGCTGCCGACCCCCTTGCGCGCGGTGGTACACGCAACAGGGTTGTTTCGTGTCCTTCCGGACCGCGGGATCTGGATTGGGCGTCAGACGAACGGCGTACTTGACGTGGAATGGATTGCTGGCACGTGTCTGGTCATCCTGACCGATGTCTTCCGGCAGCTGGGAGGATTCGCGCCGCGATACTTTCTTTATCAGGAGGACATGGATCTTGGGAGGCGGCTGCGCGATCGTGGGTACCGCCAGGTCATCGTGGGGGACGTTCGAGTTCGTCACGTTGCCGGAACCTCCTCCGCTGTCCCGGATGTCCGGCGTCTCGCATGGTCCAGAGCCTCCGCGCTCGTCGACTATCTGGCTGTGACACATAGCTGGGTCACGGCGCGGCTGATGTGCGCAATCCTGGGGGTGGGTGCCCTGTCGAGGGCCGGATATGAAATCCTTCGCGGCCGCACGTTGCGTTTGAGCGAGTTTGGCACCCAGGCACTCGCATACACATTCCCAGGTCGGACGCTCAAACTGGTTATGCGCAGCGTGACCGAAGGTGCGCATCCCGCCCAGAGTGAGGTGCGTCCAGCACTGAAACGTCGAGGAACGACCTGAAGATGCGCACCGAGTCAATGCCGGACGATTCGGTTCCTCACGCCGCACTCACGCGATATCTTCGCGAATTGCCGAACTATGTCGTCCTGCGCAATGAGGAGGATCTGTTTGGCAATCTTCAACGTGGCGGCGATGTCGATTTGCTCGTCGAGGACGTGGCGCTCGCAGAACGCACCCTGATTGACAATCTCGGTGTTCCCATCCGGGTTTTCAGGTCCTCCTATGTGAGCGGGTACTCTTACGACTGGGGCCACGTCGACTTGCTGCCCACAGTCGAATGGCGCGGTGCGTGCTATCTACGGACCGAAGCGGTTCTCGAGGGTCGGCAACTCTCGCCCAGGGGACGGCCTGTGCCCAGAATCGCTCACGAGGCTCTGATCTCGTGGTTTTCGAGTCTCCTGTGGGGAGGTTTTTTCAAGGATCGGTACGCAGCGGCGATTCGTCAGGCCGTGGCTATCGATGGGAGCGCGTTTCGCCAGACGCTGATGCAGGTCGCCGGGAAGAAGTTGGGGCTCCGCCTGTGGCAAGCGGCTGTTGACGGCCACGCCGAGACCTCGAGGGAATGGACGCGGTCGCTGCGGCTCGCGGTGTGGTCGCGCGCCTGCCTCGCGTCCCCGGTGCGCACCATCCAGCGCTGCGTTGCCTTTGTGATCGGGGCACTAAGACTTCGATTCGGGCCGCCGGGCCCCTGGATCGCGATTCTCGGCCCCGATGGCAGCGGGAAATCATCCCTGGTGAACGAGATCGTTCATCGCTTTGCCGTGTGTCCCTACGGGAACGTTCAGGCGATCCACTGGCGGTCACGCTTCATGACGGCCGCACATGATGAGCCGGTCGTCGATCCGCGCGCGAGTCGGAGTCGCCGGCCGATCGGCGGCTGGAGACTGCTGGCTCTGGCAGCGGACTGGCTATTCTGTTATTGGACTCGATGGGTGCATCTCAGGGCGAAAGGCTACATCCTGGCGTTCGAGCGCACGTATTTCGATGTGGCAATGGGCGAGATGCGCGATTCAGACGGAGGCGGACCGCGGCTCGGGCGCGTATTGTGGTCGCTGCTTCCCAAGCCAGATCTTGTCTTTGTACTGGACTCGGACCTTGGCGTGCCCTCGCACCGCCAGCTGCCAGCTGTACACCTGTTGCAGCGGACCTCGCAGCTGAGCGCCGTGGTCGACCAGATTCAGTGCGTCATTCGAGAGTGGATGTTGTCTCGGTCCGTCGCGAGTCTCGGTGTGCGAGCTTCAACCGTCACCCGTCCACCTGCACCGGCCGTGGCCGCGAGCAGTGCGCGTAGCGCGGTGAGCAGCGGTGACAATGCCCGATGACCTGGACGTCATGACATCCGATCCGACGACTCGTGTCGAGCACGCTCCGAGCTGGTTCGACAGCGTTCTTTTCCTGGCGCTCATGTCCGGACCTCCCAATTTCAGGGATCGGGATCCGTATGCGTCGCTCAACGGAGAGCTTGACCTTGTCGCGATGATCCAGATTGGAGTGTGGGTCTGCGGCGGCCTATGGATGCTGGCGCGCGTGTTCCCCTCAATGTTGCGCCGCGGCGTCCTTCCGGCTATCAACCCTGCACAGGCCATGGGAGCGCTGTTTATCGCGGCTCTGACGCTGTCTCTCTGGGAATCGCCCGGCTTCTACCTGACGGCGTTCACTCTTGGACAGTTCGCGGTCATGCTCGGGTTCCTCTGGGTATTCACTCATCGGTTCGGGACGGAGGCATCGTTGCGACATCTGTTCATCGGTGTGAGCGTTCTCGCACTGGCGACAATTGCAGCCCTCTACTTCGCCCCTGAGCTCGTCGCTGATGGCACGGGACTCGAGACACGCGTGCGTGGTAGCAACATTGCTGATACGGGAAGTGTCGCGGTGATCGGATTGGTTTTGTGCCTGTCGGGCATTCCTGCCTTGCGCGGTCCCATGTTCTGGGGAGCATTCTCGCTGTTTGGCGTTCTGCTTGCCGCATCCCGTACGAGGAGCGCCTATGTCGCTCTTGTGGTGTTCCTGGCGATCGGCGTCATCTTTGGAAAACGACTACGGGTTCGAGCGCTCATCGTTCCAATCGCCGCGCTGGCTGTCGGGGTCTTCTTGTTGGATGTGACTTCCTCGACAACGAGCTATCTGGTACGGGACACCGCGAGCATCGAGAGCATGAGCGATCGGATCCCGCTCTGGGAGTATCTGACAAGCGCCGTGATGCGTGAATCGCCGATAACCGGCTTGGGTTATTACGCGGCGTCTCGCGTCCTCGCCACCGAATACAATCCTGGGCTGGGCAACGCGCACTCCGTGTTTTTCGAGGTTCTTGTCGGAGGCGGGATTCTCGGAGCCGCGCTCTACCTCATGTTCTGTGCGTCGCTGGTCGTGTTTGCTGTTCGCCTTTTGAGAGTGGCGAGTGGCCAGGCGGGCGCGGTTGCCGCAGTTGGATTGCTCGCCGTAGCCTTGCTCCTGGGATTCACGTCGCAGGCTGCGCTGCATCCGGGGCCGCTGGGCTTCGCCTTCTGGTCATTGACAGCGCTGCTTCCAAGACTCTCTCTTGAGGCCGCGCGTAGCCCGATAGCGGGTCAGCAGTCACTGCGCTCCAGCACGATGATAGGGCTGCGCAACGCGTAGGCCGAGACCGATCAATGACACCGTCGCGGTTATTGGAGGGGTCAGGCCGCTTTGTCGTTCTCGTGGGACCAGATGGAGTGGGGAAGACGACGGTCGCGCGTGCCTTGCTCGCGCGTCACAGAGGACCGTCGGCATACTTCCACTTTCTGCCGCCACTTCGTGGTCCGCTTCCGCATTCTCCAGGACCGGCATTGCCTCCGCCCCCGAAAGCGGCGCCAGGTGGCTGGCGCGTTCTCGGCTGGATTCGTCTTTTCAGAAACGCGGCACGATGCTGGCTGGGTTATCTCAGCACGGTTCGGCCCGCGCTCAGGCGAAGTTGGCTGGTTATTGGAGACCGTTGGATGTACGGGTACGTCGTCCAACCAGATGCCTTGAGATTCCACGGACCTGACGCATTGGCGCGTGCGGTCTTGCGTGTGTTGCCTCGTCCACACCTGATTGTGAACCTCGCCGCCCCACCGCATGTCATCAGGGAGCGCAAGCAGGAACTGACGCTCTCCCAGATTGAAGAGGAGCTGCGCGCGTGGTCGTCTCTGCGCGTGACCAACATTCAGACAGTTGATGCGACGCGTCCACCGTGTGATATCGCGAGTGACATCCTCGTGGCACTTGGCTCGTGCCGGAGCGCGGGATGAACTTGGAAGACATTCACATTTGCATCTCCGCCTATTCCTGCGATCCGACCAGGAGTTCGGAGCCGGGCGTCGGCTGGAACTTCGTACGCGAAGTGGCGAGGCGTCATCGAGTCTGGGCGATCACTAGACGGAAGAACCAGGCGGCCATTTCCGCGGAATTGCAGCGTGCTCCTCTGCCGAATCTTCGGATGGTCTATTTCGACTTACCCAAGCCGCTGCTCGTCTGGAAAAAAGGCCAGCTCGGTATTGAAGTGTACTATCGCGTGTGGCAGCGCCTGACGCGTCGGGTGATCGAGGATCTCGATCGTGATGTACGGCTCGATCTGACGCAGCATGTCACGTTTGTACGGTATTGGGCGCCCACCGCCCTCGCAGATGTGGCGACGCCTTTCATCTGGGGGCCTGTAGGCGGCGGAGAAACAGCGCCGGCAGCATTCTGGCGTGATTTCGATCGGCGCGGCCGGGTCTATGAATTCATTCGGCACCAGGCACGACGCTGTGGTGAGGCGGCCCCATCGGTGCGTAGAGCGGCGCGACGAACGGCTTTGGGACTTGCGGTCACCAGGGAAACGAGAGCGCGGCTTCTTGCGATCGGAACCAGACGGGTGGAGCTGTTCAGCGCGTTGGGACTCGACCGCGCGGCGTTCGAGTCGTTCAGCAGGATGCCTGGTGCGCCGGCTGCTCCGCTCAGGTTCATCAGCATGGGGCGACTGCTTCACTGGAAGGGATTCCATCTGGGTCTGAGGGCGTTCTCATTGGCAGCCGTGCCCAACTCGGAGTACTGGATTGTGGGGGATGGCCCCGAGCACGCGAACTTGATCGACCTCGTCCGGAGACTGGGGTTGACGGATCGGGTCCGGTTGTGGGGTGAACGGACGCGGTCCGATGCGCTCGACCTGCTCGGCGCCTGTCACGTGCTGGTTCATCCGAGCCTCCACGATTCTGGCGCGTGGGTGTGTCTCGAGGCGATGGCGGCTGGCAAGCCAGTTGTTTGCCTCGATCTTGGAGGCCCCGCCGAGCAGGTGACCGAACGAACAGGAATCAAGGTGGTGGCGGACAATCCGGAGCAGGCGGTTTCAGACCTCGCCCGCGCGATGACGGGACTTGGAACGGATCCAGACCTCCGGCACACAATGGGCGAGGCTGGCCGGCAGCGTGTTCGAGACGAGTACATCTGGGAGAAGAAAGGCGACCGGCTCGACGCTTTCTACGCATCCGTTCTCGACAACACGGCAGCCCCGGCGCCGAAGTCGGTGGCATGACGACCCGCGGCTCCGGGCGGAGTACTTCAACGACGCCGGGCGTGCTGCTTCAGCGCGACGACCCGACGCGAGCTGCGATGGTCGAGGAGACGCCGCCTGTCGTGTCATCGCGCGTCCCAGTCGGCATGGTGTGGCGGTTCGGATCGGGCCTGGCCGACCAGCTGCTCTCCAGCGCCACCAACTTCCTGCTCGCCGTGCTCGTCGCCAGAACAGTCGGTCCCAGCGAGCTCGGCGCGTTCAGTGTGGCGTACGCGACGTTCACGTTTTCGTTGGGAGCCGTTCGGGCGATAGCAGGAGAGTTGCTGGCGGTCCGGCACAGTGCCGTATCGGCGGACGAATGGCGAGAGGGCGTTACGCGCTCGGCCGGAACAGCGCTGATGGCTGGAATCCTGGTCGGCGCTGGTTGTCTCATTGCCGCCGCCCGCGCTGTCGAGCCGTTCCGGAGTGTGCTCGGCATCGTTGGTCTCTCGCTGCCATTCCTGTTGGTGCAAGACGTGTGGCGCTTTGCCTTTTTCGCGCGTGGTCGTGGCAGCGCCGCGTTGGTGAACGACGTCGTCTGGGCCGTGGTGATGTTTGCAGCGTTCGCGCTCCTGCGGCACTACGACGTTGCTTCTGTTGCGTGGCTCACGCTCGGATGGGCGAGTGCCGGATCCATTGCGGCGATCGTCGGAGTGTTCCAGCTCAAGCTCCTTCCCAGCGGCCCGTTGGCTGCCATCCGCTGGCTTCGACGCCATCGCGAGCTCGCACCACGGTTTGTCGCGGAATTCGCAGTGAGCAGCGGCGTTTCGAACCTGACGCTGTTTGCGATTGGAGGAATTGCGGGTCTCGGTGAGCTCGGTCGGCTGCGAGCAGGCGAAATCGCGCTCGGCCCGCTCACCGTTCTGTTCGCGGGCGCCGGGCTGGTAGCGACGCCAGAAGGCGTCCGTCTGCTGCACGAATCTCCAGAACGGTTGGTGCGCGGCTGCCGCTGGCTCTCTCTTGCGTTGGTGACGGGCGTACTCGCGTGGGGTGCCGTTGTCTCGATTGTACCCCGCGGCATCGGTGAATTAGTGTTGCGAGCCAATTGGGATACTGCGCGCTCGTTGCTGCTGCCGCTGTCCATTGCGCTGATCGGCTACGCCGTCAGTTTTGGCGCCTGGACCGGCCTTCGTGCGTTAGCGGCAGCCAGACGAAGTCTGCGTGCCAGGTGCATCGATGGGGCGCTCACCTTTTCACTCGGGCTGACCGGCGCCTACTTCGGAGGTGCGACGGGCGTCGCCTGGGGCTATGCGGTGACCGGTTGCTTGAGGAGTCTGAACGCATGGTGGCAATTCACACGGGCGCTTCGTGAACGCGCCCGCAGTTCACCACATTCGTCGCACCATGATTCATGAGGTAGGCAGGCATGTCGATCGATCCTGACATTGAGCGCCGCTCTACGCTGATCACTCATATACGGACAGGTCTACTCCATTCGACGAGAGTCCTGGGCAAAATCCTCAGGAATCAATCGCTCAAGGCCCAGTCGCGTACTCATACCGAATTTTATCGAGCGGTCATGGCCAGCAATGCCCGTCGTGATCCTGACGCTGCCATTGGCAGCGATACACGTGAACACTGGCTGAAGGTGGGCCAGATGCAGTTCTCGTATCTCCTCGAACATGGCCTGCGGCCTGATCACAGAATCCTCGATATCGGCTGTGGAAATCTCCGCGCCGGGTGGCGACTGATTCAATACCTCGATAGCGGGCACTACTATGGTGTCGATATTTCACCGGATATCCTGCTGGCTGCGCTCAAGGAGCTTCGCAATCAGACCCTGCAGCACAAATATCCGCATCTCGTACTCGTCAACGACTTGAATTTCGATTTCCTGCCGGACCAGGCGTTTGACGTCATTCACGCCCATAGCGTATTCACTCACACGCACGTCGACGTCATCGATCAGTGCTTTGCTGCAGCCGCCCGGCTTCTCAAGCCGGACGGCTTCTTCGACTTGACGTATCTCGAGGGCGACACATTTTCGTTTAACGAAGAGGACTTTTGCTATCCGCGACAAATGCTGTTGGACATGGCCGCGAGTCATCATCTCGACGCCACGTACATGCACGACTGGGAGTATTCAACGCACAGACAACACAAACTTCGTCTCAGGCGGCGAGCGTAAGAGCACGGCGGATGAGGCTCGTTCATTATTATCCCCGAGCGCTCGTTGGTGACGGCGGCCCTACCCGAGCGATGTGGACGTGGGCGAGCGCGACCTACGCTGCCGGGTGCGACGTCGCAGTCTTGTACGACGCCGATCTCGAAGCGCAATCACCGCTTCGCCACCCGGCGATTCCAGTCATTCCGGTCAAGCACAGGGGTACCGGTCGTTTTCGTGTCCCCAGCCAAGTGGGTGCGGCTCTCACCACACATGACGTTCTCGTGCTCCACTCTACCTACATCCCGAGCAACATCGGCGCGGCGTGGAGTGCACGTCGTCGCGGCGTCCCTTACATCGTGATGCCGCACGGCGGGTACAACGCGCGGGCCCGGGAGCGGCGACGCAGCAGAAAGAGGTTATGGCTGCCCGTGGAGCGCCTCTATCTCGAACGCGCGCTGGCCGTTCACATATTCTTCGAGAACGAGAGCCGGGACGCCGCGCAAGTTGCTCCGAATGCGCGCTGGCTCATCGCACCTACGGGGTTCGATATGCCCGCTGGTCGGTGGGATGGCGGAACGGGTGGCTATTTGGCCTGGCTCGGTCGCTACGACATCCGCACGAAGGGTCTCGACCTGCTCGTTCATGCGATGAGTCATCTACCGACGACGGACCGCCGCCCTCTCCGGCTGCATGGCAGACGTTCGGAGGATAGTCCCGAAGACGTCGAAAGGATCGCACGGGCGTCTGGGCTGGCTGATGTCGTCGCCGTCGGCGGCGAGATAGGCGAGAGCGAGAAAGTGGACTTCTTCCGCCGAGCCGTCGCGTATGTGCACCCCTCCCGATGGGAGTCACACAGCCTGGGCCTCGTCGAAGCCCTGGCGTATGGGATTCCGAGCGTCGTCTCGGTCTTCTGCGTGATCGCACCCGAACTGCGAGGAGCGGATGCGGCAGTTATCGTCGACCCGACGCCGGACGGGATCGCGCAGGGCATATCCACGGTGCTGCGCCACCCACAGCAATATTCGGAGAGAGCGGTTCATTTCGTCAAGACGAGCCTGGCTTGGAACGTGATCATCAACCAGTACCTTGGGCAGATTGAGCGGTTGCGCCATGAACGATAGAGTCGAACGTGAGGGTTCACTGGATCTCGCGAGAGTTCGCTCGTTGATTCTCGACGTCAGAAAGAAGCTTCCGCGGGCGCTGTGGACTGATGTGCCGCAGATGATCGACAAGGACGTGCTGCACGTGCAGTTGACCTACGTCCCGAACGGAAGGCTCATCGACCTCGGGGGTGGCTATTCACCGATTTCTGCCGTCCTCGCCATGCTCGGCATGGAAGTGACCGCGGTCGACACCTTCGCGTCGACCAAGTTTTACGAGCAGTTCTCAGCGCAGCAGCTCTGCGACGTCCTTCAGTCCTTCGGGGTGAGACTCACCAGGGCAGACCTGCGCGAATACGACCCGGCGACGGCGTTCGAACCGGCGTCCGTCGATACGGTCAGTTGTTTTGGCACGATCTACTATTTCAATCCCCGCCAGCTCCTCGATCGATGCATGCGCGTGGTGAAACCGGGCGGCAACCTCGTCGTGGAGTGCAATAACGCCGTCTCTTTGCTGCGCCGAGTCCGCGTGCTCCTCGGTCGCAACAACACCAACATGTTTCAAGACTATTTTTTCAATGACATGCACCAGCGATTTTGGGTGAAGAGCGAAGTGGAGGAGTTAGCCCGTTACCTGAAGCTGTCCGAATTCCATCTGCTCGGGCGCAACTGGAGCCTGTACCAGAGTCGGAAACAACTTCCACAGGCGGCCCTCACGCTGGCCGATAACGCTCTGCGAGCCTCTCCCGGTTTGTGCAACGACATCTATCTCATTGGGGAGAAATAGAGCCGTCTTCACAATGGTAGAAGCGGGTCGGCAGACCCGTCTTACCAGCTCTGAGCGACCGAGCCCTGGCGATCCAGGCCAAGCACCTGCCAGTCGCTGAATGGCTTCAAGCTGCCAGCGCCCCAGAGCCAGTAGTTGCCGATGACCGACGGGACAGCGTAGCGGTTGTCAGCGAATTGCAGGCGTTTCGAGCCATTCACGTACGCAGCGATTTGCCTGGGGACGCAGTCTGACGTGTACGAGAGTCCGCTCGCATACGATCCGCTGGCGGCACCGACTTTGACGATGTTGCTGTGAGCGATATCGTTCACGAGATCCCACCCAATCGCACCGCCGCCAATCGCGCTGCAGGTGACGAAGTACTGAATGCCGCGGAAGTTGTCTTCAAGCGTATTGTTGTCGATCTCGACGTCTCGCGAGGTGGAGATGAACACGCCATGTTCGCTGCGCCTGACGACATTGTTGCGAATGACGCCGCGGCCGCTGATCTCGTAGAAGATTCCGGAGCCCGGATTGTCCTCGACGGTATTGCCCTCGATGACCGACCCGATGTTGTCGCCGTCGTACCAGATCGCGTCAAACCGGTTGTGGTGAACGAAATTGTCGCGGAACGTGACGTTGGTCGAGAGTGACACCTTCTGCTCCGGACCGTTGTAGCTGATCTCATTGTTCTCGAAGAGCACGTCCGTCGCTTGATACAAGTGGTAGCCGCCGCCGCGGTCCGACGGAACGGGCGAGAAGGGATTCCCGACGTTGTGATGAATAAAACTGTGGCGAACCACGGACTGATTGCCCAGCTGGACGCCGACTTGCCCTCCCGAGATTTCGGTGTACTCGACGATCCAGCGGTCGGACATAAACGGGTAGGCGTGAATGCCACGCTGAGGCATGTGCTGGATCACCACGTTCCGAATCGTGACGTCGTCAATGTCCTGGTTCTGCGAGCGAAACGCCGCTTGCGTCAAATCCGCCGTCGTCCAGCGGGTTCCATCCAGGACCGCGCCGTACTCGCCGACAAACGTGTCGCCCGTCTTCGGTGTGATCGCGCTGGTAACGCCGTGCATGCCTGCCCTCAGACAGAATGTCGTCCCCCCCGGATACGCGTCAACAGCCCGTGGGATATCGGTGCCGGGCGGGAGATCGACGGCGCCCACCGGGCACGAGATGCTGGGCTGCGGGCCCACCACCAGCGGCGCGGGAGGCTCGCCCGGCAGGAGGGACCGTCCAGCTGCGGCCGATCTCACCTGACCGGCCAGGCTGACTGAAAGTATGGGTGGCGCTCCGGCCGACAGTGCCAGCAGAATCGCAGCGACAAACAACGGAAGGAGAAATCGGGCAGGCTGCACGCAAGGCATCATCGAAGGGTATCGGATCCAACAATATGTCTTCACCGAACCTGCGTCAATTTCAGTGTGCCGCTATTGCGTCACGATTCCGTCGACGTCTTTACCCACTCCCTGCCACTGCGACCATTGCATCCACTGTGCCCAGAACCAATACCACCCGCCGACGGATGGCACGGAGTACGTGTTGTGCGAGAACGTCAGGTTCTTCGACCCACCGGTATACATGGCGACCTGTGCAGCCGTACAGTTTGCCGTGTAGCTGAAGCCACTGCCAAACGCGCCGGCCTCGGAGCCCACGCGTATCGAGTTGTCATGCGCGACGTTGTTCGCCAGATCCAGCGACCGCGCCGGATCGGCCACCGCGCCGCAGTCGACGAAGTAGGTGATTGCGCGGAAGTTGTTCTCGAGCGTGTTGTTGTAAATCTGCGCGTTTTGCGACGTGGAGATGAAGATTCCGGTATCGCCGTTCCGTCGGATGGCATTGTTCCGGATGATGCTGCCGTTACTCGCTTCGTAAAAGATCCCGTTCCTGGCGTTGTCCTCGACCTGGTTGCCTTCGAGGAGCGCATCGGGATTGCCGCCGTCGAACCAGATACCATCAGCCTGGTTGTGATGGACGAGGTTGTTGCGGAATGTCACGCCGACCGATTCCATCACCTTCTGTTCCTTGCCGTTGTAGGAGATCTCGTTGCTCTCGAAGGTCGTGTGTGTAGCGTAGTACCCCACATACCCGCCACCGCGCAGCGACGCGTCGGCCGACGAGGGATCGCCGTAGTTGTGATGGATGTAGTTGTTCCGCACCATCGAGTTGTTCGGGAACACGATGCCTATCTTGTTCGCCGCAATCTCGTTGGATTCGATCGTCCAGTGGTCAGCCATCCAGTAGAACGCATGAATGCCTTTCTGAGGCATGTTGCGGATGACGAGGTTCCTGATCGTCACGTAGTCGATGTCCTCATTGTGGGCGCGGAATGCCGCCTGCGTCGCGTTGGTGGTCGACCAGTTCGTGCCGTCGAGGATGGCGCCGTACTCGCCGACGAACGTATTACCGGTCTTGGGAGTGATGGAGCTGGTCAGATAATGCACCCCCGCACGCAGACAGAACGTCGTCGTGCCTGGATAGAGATCGACGATGCCCTGGATGTATTGACCGGGCGTGATGTCCACGGCACCGGCCGGACATGTAATCGTGGCCTGCGGGCCATAGGTGGCCAATGCGGTGATTGACGACACGATCGCGGATCGGCGGACACTCATCGCGCACTGCTTCGGGACGCCGGGCGCCGGGTCGCCAAACACACTGTTTGAGCATGCGATCCCGTCCGTTGCCGCTTTGTAGGAATACAAGCCGTTCGCCCCGTAACGCACGTCCTTGGCACCGCTGAATGCGCAGAAGCCGCCTTCGAGGGCGCACAGTGTCCACTCACCACTCGCGACCGCGCAGCTTTTTGCAACGCCGGGCGCGGGATCGCCGAACACGGCATTGGTGCACGGCGTTCCGTCCGTCAGCGTCGCGTACGCATACACGCCGTTCGCGCCATACCGTACTTGGGTCGTACCGCTGAAGTTGCAGTCACTGCCTTCGGAGGCACAGAACGTCCAATCATTGGTCTGAGCCGACGCTGATTCGGGCAGCGTCAAGACGATGGCGGCGACGCAAAGCGGTAACAACGGAAGAACAGACCTCAGTTTCATCGCGACACTCAGTGCCGACTGGCACAATGCAATACAACGTCATCTGCAGACTCGACAGCCGGGCTGCGGCCGAGACGAACGTTGCAGTATATGGGTTCGACGTCGAACGAGAAAGGCGAACCGTCAGCTATCGCACGAAGCGCACAGGGAGGGAGTACACGAACATTAGCAGGGCAGAACGCATTGTCAAGCAGACTTTATGTCACGGTAACGTCGGCAGCGCGCCGATTTCGCGCAAGGCGGCTATTTCGCGAGCGGCACGAGCGGAATCCTTCGCGCGCCGACGTGTGACATTTGCGCTGCTTTCTTCCGGATCAATGTTGCGATGGGACAACCAGAAAGATGCCACCTCCGGGAGCTCAGGCAGTGATTCGGGCCCGACAGTCTGTCCGACGATGGCTGCGATTCGAGCAGGGCTCGTCCCGCCGAGCGAATAATAGGCCACAACATAGCGAACGAGGTCCGCAAGTGGCGGCCCCCATCCGACGTCCTCCCAATCGAGCAGCCACAGTTGCCCGCGAGAATCCTCACGCAGGTTCCACGGTACGAAGTCCCCATGCATCGGGCGCCAATGACTTGGAATGCCCTCGACCCGCGGGAGCAGTGGCTCGAGAACGCGGGTCACCTCTTCCGAGACCTGCCGAATCCTCGGAGCGTCCCACCGAGCAGGCTGATGAAGCGAAGGCAGCGATTCGTACAGGCGCACCGACCAGTTCCGATGACAAAACGAATCAATACATGTAGTGACGCGGAACGATTGAGTCGCCGGTAATCGCTCGGCGACGTTCCCCCTGGCTCGCGGCTCTACGACGACGAAGACGCGCGGCGTGCCGTCTCGAGCCAACCCCAACATACTGGAGCGCTCTTTCCCCCATTGCGAACGGAAGTGCACCCATGACAACGAGGACAGGTTGTTGCGCTGCCTCAGTTCCTCCTCGATGTGGCCCCAGTGCGTCCAGCCGCACACTGGTGGCTCCTCGATTCTTTGTTCGGCGAAGAGCCGCCGCACACCCGGCAGGCGGACCTGCCATGCCACGGCAACTTGAATCCACGTCGGCAGCCGGCGTCCAAAGCCATATACCGTGACGCCTTCTGACAACGATCGCGGCGACTCACTAAACAACTGCGGCTTTCCTAGTGGGAAAGCCCACACTCTTGCGCGGCGGGTCTCATTGCGATGAGCGAAGGCCGTCTGATACGCCGCCAGCAGCTCCTCGTTGAAGGATGTCACCGCACACTGGGGCGTCTGCCGAACTGGCGGCGCATCAACCAGAAACCGATCGATCGATGCGGCGATGTCGCGGGCGGTTTGCTCCGGCGCATCAGGTGAGATCGCAACGGCGGGCGCGTCCGGCCAATAGCGGAGAAGCTGGGGTGGTCCGCCGCGATCGAGGCACACCACTGGAGTGCCGAAGGAAAGCGCTTCGGCAACGGCGAGGCCGGCCTCGTCGTGGAAAGCGGGGTGAAGGAACACGCCAGCGGTCGCAACGGTTCGGAGCAGTCCGGCCCGGTTCACCCGACCCTCGAATTGCACTCGATCGGCGACGCCCCACCGATGGGCAGCACGCGCAATCCTTCCTTGTTCCGGACCGTCGCCAAAGATTCGAAGCACTGCGTCAGGGTGTCGGACGTATCGAAGAGAGCGAACCGCGAGTTGTCCTCCTTTCCACGGGAGCAAGCGCGCGGCAAGCACGATATCCTTGCGTCTGGTGCCCGCTGGCTGGATGTCGCGGACGTCGACCGATGTCGCGTTCGACAGTACACGCACACGGCTGTCGTGGACGCCCATGAGCCGGGCCGTGTCCTGGTTCTGCGCAAAAATCACGGCTGCTCGCCGCCACGTCAGGCGTGCAGGCCCGAACTGTGCGAGAAGCCGACGCGCAAGGAGGCGGACCGCTTCATCGAAGATGCCTTCCCAGCCAAGTTCGCCGATGAGACTGAGGGGCTGTTCGACACCACCGCCCACCGGTCCCCATACAAGTGGTTTGTCGACTACGCTCACTCCGGCTCGCGTCCAGTTCGCGGCCAGCGTGACATGATGAACAACATCAAAATCAATGCGTCGATCCAGCTCCAGCGCCCGCACGGCCGCTTGCCGCTGCCATCGGTCGTAGTACCAGTGAAAGCCGGGAGCGGTCAGCTTTAGATACAGTGCTTCGTCGACGTCGAAGTAAATGCCTTCGAGGTGGACCCTGTCAGCCCACTGGTATGACTCGATAGCCCGACGCACAATCGGAACCGTGGCGCTGTTGGTCAGCAGCCACACTTCGTGCCGACTGGCGGCGGCCAGCAGCGCGCGGAAGCCCACCTCCAGTTCCGAACCCTTTCCGGGTTCGCACGCCAACGCCGACATGAGGATCTTCATCCCCGCGTCACTCTGCAGCGTTGCGCGGTGATGAGGACCCCCCGTTGATCGCGCGTTCGTAAATAGCCACGAGCAACCGGTAATTCACCTCGGCCGTGAATCGATTTTCGAAGTCGGTCCTGGCGGCAACTCTCATTCTCTCGCGCAGAGCCGGCTGAGAGTCGAGTTGAATCACTTTCGCTGCAAGATCCGCTGGATCGCCAGGTCGAAAATGGACGCCCGTGATGCCGTCGGCCACCAACTCGGCGGCCGCGCCGTGTCCGGCGGCGACGACGGGAGTTCCCGCTGCAAATGCTTCGACAATGACTCGCCCGAAAGTTTCGTAGCATTCCGACGGAAAGACCAGGCACGTCGCCTCCTGGAGCAGCGGGACTACGTCCTGCGGTGCCCGCTTGCCCAGCCATCTTATTCCGCGAGTGTCCTGTGCGGCGGCCGCCACGTCCTGACCCAACGGCCCGTCACCGACGATCCACAGCGGAAGCTGCTCGCCGACTGACCGCCATGCATGCAGTAATGTGCGAAGACCCTTCTCGGCGGAGAGTCGTCCCACGAACAGAGCATACCCACCACTGCCGGTTCCGAGCCCTGGATCGGGGCTGACGAAATTGGGTTTGACGACGAGCTTCTCGGCGGGCAACCCGGACTCGATGAACATGCGGCGCGCTAGATTGGTCAATGCAATGTACACGCTGGTCTTGTGCGCCCAGGTGCCCAGCATGCGATGAACGGCGAGCATTGTCACGATGGCTGCGCTGGCGCTGCGGCTTCCTCGATAGCACGCGTGACGAACCGCTCCCCAGGCAATGGGCTTCCCGACACAATCGGTACACACGTGACCATCCCGAAAGCACACCGCAGCGGGGCACATCAATCGATAGTTGTGCAGCGTCTGTACAACCGGCACGCCCTCCGCGCTGGCGGCGTAATAGACGGACGGCGACAGCAGCGGCAGCGTGTTATGGACGTGGACGACCTCTGGCCGATGCGTCGCGATGGCAGCCCGCACGGCACGATACGCTGGCTGGCTCCAGACAGTTCGCTGTGCGAGCGTCAACCGTGAAAGGGAGCTCACCTGATCGTTGTGAACCGAATATTGGCCGACGTCGTGCCCGCGCGACTCGAGGAGCCGAGCCTCGTCGGGGACGACGAGATCCTCGCCACCAGTCTGCTGATAGATGTTGTGGACGAGAAGGATCCGCATACCGGGGCTACGGAGCGATGGCGCCATCCATGTCGTGCCCCAATGACCGCCATTGAGACCACGGTTGGGATCCGTTCCAGAGCCAGTACGAACCGGTCAAGGACGGCACGTAATACCTGTTGCGCGAGAACGTCAGATTCTTCGAGCCGTTCAGGAACGCCGCGAGCTGAGTGGAATTGCAATCGCGAGTATAAGTGAAGCCGTTGGCGATCGCTCCGCGCTGGGTGCCTACCCGGATGGTGTTGTCATGCGCAGAGTTGTCGGCAAGATCGAGAGCACGACTGGGACCGGTGAGCGTGCAGTCGATGAAATAGACAATGCCTCTGACATTCGATTCGAGCTGGTTGTGATGAATCTCGGCCTTCTGCGAAGCTGAGATGAACACGCCGGTGTCGCCGCTGCGTCGGACCGTGTTGTTTCGGATCACGCCGTCGCGACTGGCCTCGAAAAAGATCCCGTTCCGTTCATTATCCTCGACGCGGTTGTTTTCGATCACGGCGCCAGGGTTGCCGCCATCGTACCAGATGCCGTCACCCACGTTGTGATGGACGAAATTGTTGCGGAACGTGACGTTCACCGACTCCATCACCTTCTGTTCCGGACCGTTGTAGGCGATCTCATTCGTATCGAGGATGGTATCGGTGGCCTGGTATCCGGCGTAACCTCCGCCCCGCTCGGCTGGATCAGACGCCGAGCGGTTCCCTATGTTGTGATGAATGTAATTGTTCCGGAGCAGGGAATGATTCGCGAACGACACACCGGTTTGGTTCGACGCGATCTCGTTGTATTCGATTGTCCACCGGTCAGAGAAATCCCTGAATGCGTGGATACCCTTTTGCGGCATGTTGCGGATCACGAGATTGCGAATGGTCACATCGTCGACGTCCTGGTTGTGCGCGCGAAAAGCGCCTTGAGTCCGGTCGGTTGTCTTCCATCCGGTTCCGTCGAGCACGGCACCGTATTCACCGACGAACGTGTGGCCGCTCTTGGGTGTGATTGCGGCGGTGATCGCATGCACACCGGCTTTCAGGCAGAAGGTCGTCCCGCTCGGACGCGAATCAACCACACGTTGGATGTCCGCGCCGGGTGAAATATCAACGGCGCCAACCGGGCACGAGATGGTGCGCTGAGGGCCAGCACTGCCGGCCCACGGGACTTCGGTCGCGATGTCTGGTCGAGGTGGCGTGGAAGTTTGACGGACCGCATCGATCACGACCGCAGCCGCAGTGGTCAGCGCGGCGGCAATGACGAGCGCTACACCAATACGTCGAGAAACTCTTCTGCGTGGCTCAGACACGCACGGCTTGCCCGCCGCAGAAGGGCGGGACCGGTGGGGTCCGTGATCATCTCCGGCGTTGGCCACACGATTTCCGCTTGAGGGATAGGGTCAAGAGTCACAGCGTACCCCGAGTTCACGTCCTTGTTCCACTCGGAAAGACGCTGGGCTGGCTGACGTCCGAAGCCGTCCGCGTATTCAGCGGAGCGATGAGAGTGCTGAGCGGCGCGCCCGACCGGATTGCGGACGCGCCACTCAGCCTGTAGCGGGACTATTGGACCGATCCGTCGGTATCCTGAGGTACGCCCTGCCACTGGAACCATTGCTTCATGCCGTTCCAGAGCCAGTACCAGCCGCCAGCGTCTGGCACGTCGTACGCGTTGTGCGAGAAGCGCAGGTTCTTCGAACCGTTGAAATACGTGTTCACCTGTGTCGACGAGCAATCGCCTGTGTAGCTCATTCCGGTGGCAAACGCACCGCTCTGTGATCCGACGCGGATGCTGTTGTCGAACGCCGAGTTGTTCTGGAGGTCGATGTCGCGGCCCACCATGCCCCCGCAGTTGACGAAGTAGGTGATCGCCCGGAAATTGTCCTCGACGGTGTTCCCGTAGATCTGGGCGTTCTGCGACGTCGAGATGAATATGCCGGTGTCCCCGCTGCGGCGGACGGTGTTGTAGCGGATGGTGCTGCCGTTGCTCGCCTCGTAGAAGATTCCGTTGCGGGCGTTATCCTCTACGCGATTGCCTTCGATCAGCGCGTCCGGATTGCCGCCGTCGTACCAGATGCCATCGGCCTGGTTGTGATGGGCGAAGTTGTTGCGGAACGTCACGCTCACCGACTCCATGATCTTCTGTTCTTTTCCGTTATAGGCAATCTCGTTGTTCTCGAACGTCGTGTAGCTGGCGTAATAGCCGACATAACCGCCGCCGCGCCGTCCAGGATCAGTGGCGGACGGATCGTCATAGTTGTGATGGATATAGTTGTTCCGGATCATCGAGTGGTCCGGGAACAGGATGCCGGTCTTGTTGTTGGCAATCTCGTTGTTTTCAATGGTCCAGTGGTCCGGCGTCAGCCAGTAGAAGGCATGGATGCCCTTCTGCGGCATCTTGCGGATCACGAGATTGCGAATCGTCACGTAGTCGATGTCCTGGTTGTGCGCGCGGAACGCCGCCTGCGTCGAGTCG
>JBKPNV010000417.1:0-20053 GCA_046732795.1 Acidobacteriota bacterium | reverse complement strand
ACACCTGGAGTACCTTCGCGGTCTCCGCTACGCTGAGGTCGCCGAAGAATCGAAGCTCGATTACCTTGCTCGGCGTGGATCGATCTGCGCCAGTTCTCGAGGGCATCATCGAGCGCGCACAGCGAGACCGCGTCAGAGTCGGCGCCTGGCAATTGGTCCAGGTTCACCGCTGACGAGTGGTCAACGCGAAGCTTCCATCAACGGGACCATTTAGTGAGAGTTGCCCGGCCCGAGGTTGAAGTCCCGCCGTTCACACTGCGCTTACCCCTGTGAGGAACGTCATGCCCGCACGTTGTTGATCACTGAGGGAGGCATCCATGAAAAAACAAATCGCCAGGAGCTTCGGAGTATGCGTGTCGCTTCTCGTCATGTGGCCGAGCTGGGCATCCGCCGATGCGGTGACCCTGTGGAACGAGAACGCCGCGAAGGCTGCGACCGCGGCGTGTATTCATACAAGCGGGAACGGCCTCGCCGAATCGCGCATGTAAGCAATGGCGCACGTCGCGGTCCATGACGCCTTGAACGCCATCGATCGTCGATCGCGCCCGTACGTGTTTGACGCGCACGCGAGCGGAATGGTGTCCCTGGATGCGGCCGTTGCCGCCGCCGCACGCGACGTGCTGGTATCGGTAATCGCGCAAGTACCCGAATCAGCGGCGTGTGTCGCGAGCGGAATCGCGGAAGCCAATGCGCTCTATGCTGCCGCGCTGATGGCTATACCGAACGGCCCAGCCAAGACGGCCGGTATCGCCGTGGGGCAGGCCGCGGCGGCGGCG
Organism: Acidobacteriota bacterium; assembly: GCA_046732795.1. Taxonomy (GTDB): domain Bacteria; phylum Acidobacteriota; class Vicinamibacteria; order Vicinamibacterales; family UBA2999; genus Gp6-AA40. The sequence goes on along the minus strand of JBKPNV010000417.1, from coordinate 19,277 downwards.
ATTGTCGCGCTGCGTACTGGCGATGGAGCCGAGACGACAACATGGTTCGATTTCAACTATCCGCAGGGAACCCGACCAGAGGAATGGCGATTCACGCCCGACGGGCCACCGTTGGCGTTCGCGTCCGACTATGGGCAGGTGACGCCGTTCGTCCTGCAGCATAGCGCGCAGTTCTGGCCAGGGCCGCCATACCCGCTCGGCAGCAAGAGGTACGCGGACGATTACAACGAGATCAAACTGATTGGCGGCGATGACATCACGACGCCCAGCAACAGAACCCCGGATCAGACCGAGATCGGGCTGTTCTGGGTCGAGAGTTCGCCGTTGGCGTGGAACCGCCTCGCTCGCGCCGTCTCGGTCGACCGGGGATTTGACTTGTGGGAGAACGCGCGACTCTTCGGGCTGTTGAATATGGCTATGGCGGACGGCTACATCGCGTCGTGGGAGGTCAAATATCACTACAGCTTCTGGCGCCCGATCACCGCGATTCGGGAAGGCGACAACGATGGCAATCCAGCAACGCTGGGCGACTCGACATGGACACCGCTGGTGCCGACTTACCCGATGCCTGACCATGATTGGGGGCACGCGGTGCAAGGTGGCGTGGCGGCGGAGATCCTGAAACAGGTGTTCGGCACTGACGATGTGCCGTTCACGGCATGCAGCACGACGGTCCCTGCAGGAGGGACCTGCACAGACGCGACGCCGATAATCCGCTCGTATTCGAGCTTCTCACAGGCCGCGGACGAGAACGCCGCGTCGCGAATCTACATCGGCATTCACTTCCGGAAGGCCCTCGAGACGGGCGTTCATCACGGACGAAACATCGCCGCGTATGCCGTCCACCAGTTCATGAAACCGGTGAAGTGAAGGAGGTATCAGGCGGCTACTGCGCCAGGATGCGCGCGAACGCAATCCAGGTCGCAGTGGCGCCTGCCGTGGTGCGTATGAACTGCGTGGCGATCAGGAACAGTCCGCCCCAGACGGTGGCCGCGTGCGGCCGCCCGCGGGCAATGACGTCATAGCCGAGGATCGCCACGAGTCCGATATCCGTCAGCACGAAGAAGAGGGGCATACTCCCGGCCCCTGGAATACGAGCGACGCCTGCTGTCACCAGCTCCAACGTTGCAATCAACATGAGCCGCTTGTGCGTCTCGGGTTGACGACGGTAGAAGAGCGCCGCGCCGACCAGCACGGGGAAGACGACAACCGTGAAGAACGGAACGATCGTGAACGCCAACGCGATGTCCGTCGGAGCCGCCGCGCTCCGTCGTGCCAGGTCCAGCGTCATTGCCATCGCGGCGACGGTCATCGCCAGCGCTAACACACCACCCGCCACGCCCAGTCGGCGATGAACGGCAGTGCGCCGGCTCGCAACGAGACCAGTCTGCACGACGAGAAAGACCATCCATGTCGTAAACAGCAGTCCGTGCACGTGAAAGAGCGCGGGAAGCGCCGGCGTGCCGTAGAGCCCTTTGAGGTAGTAGCTTCGCGAGAACCCGACGAAGACGGCGAGCACCATCAACAGGGAGAGGCCTGTGAAGAAGGCACGGTGTGTCTGCCACCGGCGTGAGACCGGGGTCGATGCTCTGTTGCCCGCAACTGCTGTCGCCATTGTTGCGAATGAGACCACAACAGCGGAAGTGTCTCAACCAAAATCGGGTCTTGCGCGCTGTGAGAGACTGTAGCGCCATCGACGGCCATGAAGTATCGCCATCGCGTGTCGGGGCTTCTCATCCTGCTGTTCGCGATCACCTATATCGACCGCGTGTGTATTTCCGTGGCCGGACCCCGCATGCAGGAGGACTTGGGCATTGATCCCGTGGGCTGGGGCTGGGTGACGGCGATGTTCTCGCTGTCCTACTGTCTCTTTGAAATCCCCACCGGCGCGCTCGGCGATCGCATCGGTCCGCGACTCGTGTTGACTCGAATCGTGCTGTGGTGGTCCGCCTTTACGTCGCTGACGGGCGCGGTGTCGAACTACTACCTTCTCCTGGGCACGAGGTTTCTCTTCGGGGCTGGCGAGGCGGGCGCGTTTCCGAACGCATCGATCGTCGTCTCGCGCTGGTTCCCGTCTACACAGCGCGCCAGCATGTGCGGGGTTTTGCTCATGGCCAGCCAGATCGGTGGGGCGATCGCGCCGCTGCTGGTAGTGCCGATCCAAATCAGGTACGGATGGCGGGCGTCGTTCTACGTATTCGGCGTCGTGGGCGCACTATGGGCGGTCGTCTGGTATGCATGGTTCCGCGATTCCCCGGCAGAGAAGCCTGGCGTCCCTGCCGCGGAACTGCAGGAGCCGGAGGCGCGCCCCGAGGAAACAGCGCGCCGTTTCCCCTGGCGAATCGCGCTCCGGTCCGAAAGCGTGCTCGCCCTGGCCGGCACAGCCTTCTGCTACGTCTACGTCTACACGTTCTTCCAGACGTGGTTTCACACGTTTCTGGTCAAAGGGCGCGGTTTCAGCGAAGGGGGGCTGGTGCTGTCCGCACTCCCGTATGCGGTCGCCGCATGCGCCAACCTGGCCGGCGGTGCCGCCAGCGATAGCCTGGTCCGGCGACTGGGGTTGACGTGGGGACGCCGGTCGCTCGGCATTTTCGGCCTCGGCAGCGCAGGTGTCCTCACCATCGCGGCCATGGTTAGCCAGCAGCCAATGCTGACCGTCATACTGCTTTCGCTCGTGTATGGAGCGATTACCCTTCAGCAATCGGGTGTGTTCGGCGTGTGCCTGGATCTCGGGTCTCGGCACGCAGGATCGATGGTGGGTTTCATGAACATGTGCGCCACCGCGGGAGGGCTGCTCTCGTCTGTCGCGTACGGCTATATCGTCGAACGCTTCGGCAGCTACGACGCCCCGTTCGTTCCGATGGCGGCGCTGCTGATTGTTGGCGCGCTGCTCTGGTTCAAGATCGACGCGTCGCAGGAAGTGTCGGACGACGGTGCCACCACTATTCCCCACGTGCTCGCGGCCGAACCGCTGCAGCGATAGAGCGGCGGCCAGTCAGAGCCGAGAGTCTCGGAGTCCGGGCCAAGAACAGGAGGAGCCATGATTCTCGTTACTGCAGCCACCGGCCAATATGGCCGGCTCGTCGTCGAGGCCCTGCTCCAGAAAGTCGCCGCCAAGGATCTCGCCGTTGCCGTGCGTCATCCGGAGAAGGCGCGCGACTGGCGTGCGCGGGGTGTGAGCGTTCGCCAGGCCGATTACGACGATCTGTCCTCTTTGCACGCCGCGTTCGAAGGCGTCAACGATCTACTGTTCATCTCTTCGCCGGAATTCGACACACCGGCTCGAATGGCGCAACACGAGCGCGTGATCGAAGGCGCAAAGCGAGGAAAGGTTCGACACATCGCGTACACGAGTTTCCTGGGCGCGCAGAACGAACAGCCGGGAGGATTCAACGCGCACTATCTGACCGAGCGCGCCCTCGAGAAATCGGGGCTGATGACGACGTTCCTCCGTCATCCCTTTTACACAGACTCACTCGTGAACCAGCGGTTGGTGGAGGACGCCATCGCCACCGGTCGTTTGAAAGACGCGTCTGGTGGAAGGGCAGTCAATACGGCTAGCCGCGCCGACCTTGCTGCGGCAGCCTCGGCAATCCTCAGCGGATCGGCCGAGCAGGGCAAGCCTGTGGAGCTCACGGGAACGCCATGGACCTTCGCTCAACTGGCGGAGGCCATCGGTCGCGCGACTGGCCGATCGATCGCGATCGAGAAAATTCCCTCCAGCGAGGCTGGCCCCTATGGATGGCTGTTCGATCTCATGGCAGCCGGTCTCTACGAGCGCGAAACGCCCGAGCTCGCGCGACTGCTCGGTCGAACGCCGACGAGTCTCGACGACTTCGTCGCGAGTCTCGTGCGAACGACATCGAGGTCGTGACGATGAGTGCAGCTGTGTGGCTCCTGAAGCGCGAGTCAGCGCAGGACGTTGAGATAACCGTCCACATCAACCAGGACGAGGACGATGCCCCGGCGCGTATCCGATGTCCGCTCTGCGAGTGGCAGCCTGACAAGAGGAGCCGCTGGTGCTGTGTCCGCACGCCATCGCCGGAAGGCTTTTTCGGCGGATGCGGAACCGTATGGGACACATTCTCGACGCGTGGCCGCTGCCCGGGGTGCCAGCACCAGTGGCGTTGGACCAGCTGCCTTCGGTGCAGCGGCTGGTCCCTCCATGAAGACTGGTACGAGGAGCAACGCAACGGACCTGCGTAGTGTCCGGCTTCAGCCGGACCGACACGGTCCGCCTAAAGGCGGACACGAACGAGTACGAAGAGCAACGGGACGGGCTCAGTTGAGTGCCGCGTTCAGTGTCCGGCACACCCCTCCGTCAGGTGCGTCAGCGCAATCACCTTCAGCGTTAGCTGTTTGGGCGGATCCTGAACGTAGGCTTTCCCCTCTTCACGCCCGGCGACCGTCACCCGCGTCTTCCCGATGTCCTTCGTCGTGACTGTCGACGAGCCGCTGCCCGTTGACGGCGGTACGGTGACGATTCCTTCAACCTCGTCCCAGTGTCCGTCGTGCTGGTCTTTGATCTGCTGCAACAGCTCCTTGGATCCCGAGAGCGCGAAGTCCGTGGCGCGCAGCGTCCGGAAGATGGAATCGGATGTCTCCAACGCCGATGCGTGCAGCCGCCGGCCGCGAATACAGCCTTTGACTGCGACGCGGTACTCGTTCGCTTTCATTTTCGGGTTGCCACCTTCGGGGATCGAGGCGGAAGGAGGCGTGGGGACGGGCTTTTGCGCACCCGCCGTGCCGGCGATCGCGATCACTGCGACAAGCGACAACGTGGTCATTCGCATGACTTTCCCGCGAAGCTTCGCGCTGGCCCAGACAATATACAGCGTCGAGGTCGTGACCGGGCACGGACAACATTGCCGCCTGGAACTGCGAGTTGCCAGATTGGGAGTTGGGAGTTGGGAGCGAACGGCCGGAGACATAGGTGAGTTGGGAGTTGGGAGTTGGGAGTTGGAAATTGGGAGTTGGCAGTTCGCGTTACGGCACCGGCTCCGTGGTCGTGCCGACAAGGATGATTTCGACGACGCGGTATCGCGCCGAGTCATCGTCCCCAGGCATCTTCTCGGCGGCGGCGAGTTGCTCGCCGAGCGCCGCGCCTTCGATGTGCTTCGCGATACTGTGGTTGAGCCGCAACTCGATCGCTTCTTGAACCGATAGGCGCCGTGCGTCGGACAACTCGTAGTTGAGCCCCGCCGATCCGGTACGGCTGGCATGCCCGATGAGCGTCAGCGTGAACGTCTCGCCGTCGAGCACTTCGCGATACTTGTCCGCGAAGCCCTCGACGGCGGCCTTCGCATCGTCATCGAGCTTCTCCGAGCCAGTGGCAACCCCAACAGTCAGTGTGTCCTGCACGGGAGGGCGCCGGACGAAGCCGGGCGACGGTGGCAGCACACCATACCCGGGGCCCGGGGTGCCGCGCCCAGCCAGAATGGAGTCAGCAGTCCCGTTACCCAGCTCACTCCGGCCTCTGGAGTACCCCAGACAGCGCCGCCGATATCGGCCTCGACCGGAATGCGACTGCCGTCGCCGTAAATGGTCGCGTATTCGATCTCCGTGCCGTTCTTGTGGTTGGGTGGGCCGATCGTGGCGATGCCGGCGCCGATGATCGACATCGTTCCGCCACCAAAGTCCGCCGGTTCCCAGTACTCGGCGGTCGTAAACGAATTCCAGCCCCAGTCTGCGCTGACCGCGACAGGCGCCACGCCTACACCTGCGCCGAAGCCTGTAAAGCGGAAGCGACGGGTCCACATCGGCTGGCCGTGCTCGAGGTACCGAATCGCTAAGTAGTTGAGAGTACCCTCGACCATCTCTCCGCCCGAGACACCCCACATGAAGATCTCGTAATTGAATCGAGTGACGTCGGCGATAGGGATATCGAGTACTGCTCGATCTTCGTGGTCGCATCCCCGCTCGCGCGCATGCGCAGCAGCGCCAGCCGCTCTCTCAGATTCGCATGCTGCGCGACGTAGTACTGGAGGGCCGGCGCTTCGCTCGCGCCGAGCTGCGGATCGAAACTGTGCGCCTGCTCGAAGGTGTCGCGCAGGATCGCCTCTACATCACGCGCGACGCTGTCTGCCAGGATGTCGCTCTCGATGATCTCGCTCCAACGGCTATCCACGACGCGGTGAATCGCATCAGCCGTTTCCCTCGCCAGCGCGTCGCTCTGCGGAGAGACCTCCACGGGCAGCTCGATCGGCTCAGGCTCGCGCGCGCCGTCGTCAGCAGTTCCCTCGACCTCCGCCCGGTGAATCGTCGAGGGCGATGCCTCAGCACGTGCACGAGTTCGTGCGCGAGCAGCCGCTGTCCGGCCGCGCTGGCGGGTGCGAACTGGCTCTCTCCGAAGACGATGTGGTTGCCGTAAGTGAATGCGCGCGCTCGGATCGCGTGCGACGACGATGCGGCACGAGCGTCGGTATGGATGCGGACGCCGCTCAGATCGTGACCGAGACGCGATTCGAAGAAGGCACGCGTGTGTATGTCGAGCGGTGATCCTTGGGAGGTCAGTGTATTGGTGATCTCCTGCGTCGCATCGGTGGCACGCGTGACGTCAGCGCCCTTTCTGCCGACCGCGATCAACGATTGATGAGCGGGCAGGGCACGAGACTGAAGCGCTGGCGCGGCCAGCATCGCAGAGGAGAGGCGATCGGCTTCCTGTTCGAAGGGGCTGTCGGCCTCGGCGATGCGAAGTGCCTCGTGCGCTGCTGAAACGGTGCACCGTGGACAGCGTCCACCGCACGGGCAATCCGCCTTCAGCGCGTGTCCGGGGGACGCGGCGGACGATTGGCGCACGCGCGTCCCGTCCATCGTACGCCTGACTGGTGGCGCGCGCGGCAATTGCCTGAGCGCGCGTGTTCATTTCGCGAGTCTATTTTTGGTGTTTCTCCGCATCGCGGGCGACTTTGAGCATGTTGCGCATGCCCTCGTTGCCTTCGTGACAGGCGTACTCGAACAACTGCGAATTGGGATCGCGCGTGAGCAGCATGCCGAAGCTCCAGGGGCGTGCCCACGTGTGAGGATCCTCGAACCGGATCGACCAGTCGATAGTAGTTGGCCCAGTCGGCTTGAATCGTTCCGTCGTCTTGAGCGCCGATGATGCACCACCGTACGCGGCGGCCTCGAGGTAGTTGGTGGTGACGACGACGAGAGTGTCGCCTTCGAAGTGGCCGCGCGGCATGCCCATATAGCTCCTTATTGCGTTGCTGACATGCGCCGGCGTCGCTGCCGTTGGCGAGTCGAGCGGGATCACGCGTGTCTCGTGCACCATCTCATAACGGATGGCGACGAACCCTGGAGCCTGTGTGATGTCGTACGAATTGCCGTAGATGGCCGGCATCATCGAGCCCGGCACACCACGCGTGATACAGCGGACGTACGGCGTGAAGTCCTCCGGACCACGAAACGGCCCCGTGTAGTAGCCATCGCCGCCGCCGCGTGCGGCCTTCAATGCGGCGGCGCGGTCCTTGGCTTCCTGCGTCGTCGGAGGAACCTGGTAGTCCGGTGCGTCGAGCACCATCCAGGGCCGGCTGTTCTGCGGGTTGTAGTTCTCGTACCAGTGCGTCGGACCAGCCCCCGTGTTGTTGTCTTCGGTACCCCCGATGGTCTCGGCGGTCTTTTCGATGCGAGCGGCGCGGTCTTTCGCGAGCCGGGCGATTTCCTGCGGCGTGACGTCCTCCGGCCGCTTGCCCGCGAACTCGGCGGGGCGCGCCATCGGAATACCTGCCTCGTTGCTGTTCGTGTAAATGCCTTGCAAGTCCGGATCGCCCCATGGCGTTCTGGGCGCGACGTATGACGATGCCTTTGTGTGCGATGCCGGCGACTGGGCCTGCACGAGGCTCACGGAGAGGAAAGCAGCCGAGGTCAGCGCGATGAAGGTCTTCATAAAGCGATCGTAGCAAATCGGATCGACTTCCGATTTCAACTCGCAGTTCCCAATCTCCAAACTCGAGTTCGAAATCTTCGCGTGGGAGTTGGTAGCTGCGAATGGGAGCTGACTGGCTCTTCCGCTCGAGAGGTGCCGGTATAGTTGGGAGATGGGCGCCCGCGCCGAGTCGGAAGTTCTGAATGTTGCGGGGCGGGAAGTCACCGTCTCAAACCCGAAGAAGGTGCTGTTTCCGGACGCGGGCTACACGAAGCTCGACCTCGTTCGTTATTACCTCGCGGTTGCGGATGGCGCCATTCGCGCGGCCGGCAATCGACCGAATGTCCTCGTGCGCTATCCCAACGGCATCGGCGATGAGTTCTTCTATCAGAAACGCGCTCCGTCCTCGCGTCCCGCGTGGATCGAGGTCGTCGCGCTGAAATTTCCGTCCGGCCGTACGGCAGAGGAAGTCGTGCCGCGCGATGCGGCCGCGCTTGCGTGGATGGCCAACCTTGCGTGCCTCGAGCTGCATCCTCACCCGGTTCGGGACGATGACCTGGATCATCCTGACGAGCTCCGTGTCGATCTGGATCCTGTACCCGGTGTCGCGTGGTCGCAGGTCCGGACGGTCGCCGGCATCGTCCACGCAACGTTGAACGATTTCGGCCTCGTTGGCTGGCCGAAGACATCGGGATCGCGCGGCATGCACATCTACGTGCGCATCGAACGCAAGTGGACGTTCACCGAAGTGCGCCGAGCGGCGCTCGCGTTCGCCCGTGAGGTCGAGCGGCGTGCGCCCGACGTCGCGACCAGCAAGTGGTGGAAGGAGGAACGCCACGGCGTGTTCCTCGACTACAACCAGAACGCGAAGGACCGTACTATCGCAGCCGCATACTCGGTGCGACCGAAGCCAGACGCACGCGTCTCGGCCCCGCTCTCATGGGACGAGATCGAGGCGTGCGAGCCTGGCGACTTCACGCTCGCGACGATGCCGGACCGATTCAGGGGCGTCGGCGATCCACATGCGGCGATGGACCAGCAGGCCTGCTCGATCACTGGGTTGCTGGAACTCTCCAAACAGCATGCGAAGGAAGGACTCGGCGACGCGCCATGGCCGCCGCATTACGTGAAGCAGGCCGAGGAGCCGCCGCGCGTGCAGCCGTCGCGGCGGCGGATCCCGAAGCGTCCGCTGATCGAGATCGGTCGCGCTGAGAAGAAGGACGACGCGCTCGCGGGGCTCGAGCGCTGGCGCGCCCGACATCCTGAAGCCGCCGCGCATCTTCAGCCGGCCGATGTGCTCGTCGATGCGATGCGCGGGCGCTTCCACACATGGACGCGTATTCGCGTCAATCTGCAGCACGTGCCCGAAGAGCTGCGGCCGTCTCAGGAAGCGCTCGATCCTGATGAAGACGTCGGCGGCTGGAGCAAGTAGTCGCCTCCAGAAAATTTGAGGCTGCGCGGAGGACTCAGTTGCACGTGTGCCTTCGGGAGTGGCGGCGATGCGGTTTTTCGCCCCGATCGAGCGGGCGTGCCGACGTTCCAAACACAACTGAATGAAGCGAAGAGTGCTACCATCCGCGCCATGACGATGAACGCTTTGACTCGGCTGCGGATGCTGTCGGCTTTTACCGTCCTGTCGCTGGTGGCGCTTGCGGCCGCGCCGGCGCGAGCTGACGTGATGGAGAAGTCACGCAAGGTGGGACGCGTCACTGTCCAGTACAAAGTTGTGTTGCCCACGGGCTACGACCCGGCGAAAACGTATCCCGCCATCATCGCGCTCGGTGGCGGTCCGCAGACGATGAACACGGTTGATGGCGTCCTGAATCGCAACTTGCGAGCTGAAGCCGAGAAGCGCGGCTACATCGTCATTGCGCCCGCCGCCCCGGACGGGCAGTTGTTCTTCGAGGAAGGGGCGCGGATCTTCCCCGAGTTCCTGAAGATGATGCTCGCCGACTACAAGATTCAGGACGGCAAGTTCCACATTGCGGGACCGTCAAACGGTGGCATCGCGGCATTTCACGTGGCCGCGGCCAATCCGGAGTACTTCCTGTCAGTCACCGCCTTCCCTGGCTACATGTGGGAGCCGAGTCGGGCGAAGCTCGACGCGATCACGAAGCTGTGCGTGTTCATGTACGTCGGTGAAAACGACGAATACAGATGGCACGACGAGATGAAGCAGGAAGCCGAGTACCTGCGCGCGAAGGGCACCGTCGCGCGCTACACCGTTGAAAAGGGACAGCCTCATCGTCTCGAGACGCTGGCCGGCGTCAACGCCACTCGTCTCTTCGACGGATTCGAGGAAACGAAAAAAGGCTGCAGTGGCCGCTAAGTGCTCAACGCGTTCAATCGAGCTCCGGTTTACTTGAGATTCTTGTAAACCGCCTCTTCAACGTCCGAGTACACCTTCATCGACGCCTCGTCGTAGAAGGGCAGCGTCTGCATCATCACGACGACACCGATTTCACGGCTCGGATCGATGAAGAAGTGGGTGTTGAAGATCCCGGCCCACGTGCCGCTCCCGGGCGTGCGTCGATTCGGCAGTTTCTCCGCTGCGAGTTGAAAGCCGAGTCCCCATTTGTCCTTGCCGGCGCCCACCGGGAAGTTCCTCGAGAGCGAAAGATTGGCCGATTGTTGTTCCTTCACGACGACGCTGCCGGTATTGGGCTCGAACATCGCCTTCACTGACGCCTCGCTCAGGATGCGCTTGCCATTCAGTGTGCCGCGGTTGAGGAGCATGCGCAGGAACAGTCCGTAATCACTGGCCGTTCCGTACAGCCCGCCGTCGCCTTGCGCTTGGGCGGGTAGCGTCGCCGGCGTCGGGCGCTCCTCGAATTTCCCATTCGCGTTGCGCGCATTCACCGCGACGACACGCGGATACTTCGTCGTCGGCACCAGGTAGCTGGTGTCGTTCATGCCGAGCGGTCCGAGGATGCGCGCCTGGAGGAAGGCGTCGATCGGCTGGCCCGAGATCGCCTCGACGACGTGACCGAGCACGCGTGTGCTGGCGCCGTAGGCCCAGCTCTCGCCCGGATCGAAGAGGAGCGGGAGATCGAGTTCAGCCTTCTTGGTCTTCTCCATGATCTTCGTCAGCATCGGGCTCGCGAACCCGTAGCCGATGCCGGAGGTGTGCGTCAGGAGATGGCGGATGGTGATCGGCCGCTTGGCGGGGCGGGTCTCGTAACTGGCGTCGGCCTCGTTGAACTTGCTGATGACGACCGGGTCCTTCCACTTCGGGAGGTACTTCGCGACCTCGTCGTCCAGCTTCAGCTTCCCTTCGTCGACGAGGATCATGATGGCGACGGAGGTGACCGGCTTGGTCATCGACGCCATGTTGAAGATCGTGTCCTTCGTCATCGGCGTGTTTCTGAGCGTGCTGCTCTTGCCGACGGCCTCGTTGTAGAGCACGCCATCTTTGTTGACGACGGCGACCGCGACACCTGGCACGTCACCGCGGTCGGTCGCGCTCTTGAGAAGTGTCGAAATGGCCGCGACTCCCGGCTGCGGAAGGGACGGCGGTGCGGCGGTAAGGCCGGCGACGAGGAGAAGGGGAAGCACCCAAAGCAATCGTTTCATGGGAGGCATCGTATACCGGGTGTCAGGCAGTGAATCGTGAATTGTTAACGGGTGTCAGGCAGTGAATCGTGAAGCGGTCCGGCAATTGGCGAGCTACCGCCGAGGGAAGGCTTCACCCTGTCGGCAGCGACTTAGCGGCCCGGACGTGGTGCACATTCACGATTCACTGCCTGACACCGGCCGAGCGTTCACGATTCACTGCCTGACACCCGCTGGCCGCCACTCCTGCACGCGACGTTGCGCGAGTGACAGTTGGTCGGGCGTCATGCTCCTCGCCAGCGTGTCGCGCGCACTGCGATAGCGTTTCTGTTCGTCGCCGCTCGCCGCACCGACGGCGAGCGTGAGCCACTTGTACGCCTCCACCAGGTCGACCGTTGTTCCCGATCCGTTGGCGTAGATCACCCCGAGATTGAACTGCGCGCTCGCGTCACCCTGATCGGCCGCCTTGCGGAACCACTGCAGCGCGAGACCAGGATCCTGGGTTACCCCGACCCCTGTCGCGTATCGTGCTCCGAGGTTGGTCTGCGCCGCAGCGACTCCGGCAGCCGCCGCCTTCTGATACCAGACTACGGCCTGTGCGTCGTCACGCGGTGCCGCGATGCCGTTCGCGAACATGAGCGCGAGACGGTACTGGGCATCGGCGTTCCCTTGCTCCGCACTGGCCGTAATCCATCGCAGCCCCTGCGTGAGGTCGCGCGCCACGCCATTTCCACTCAGATACATCGTTCCGAGTGCGAGCTGGGCGCCGGCTTCACCCTGCGCCGCGGCCTTGTGGAACCATTCGGCCGCTCGAGCGACGTCCTGCGGCACGCCGATTCCTCGCGCGTAGTCCAGGCCGATGTTGAATTGCGCTGCCGCGTGGCCGCGTTCGGCGGCGCGAAGAAACCATGTCGCCGCTTGTTGCGGGTCGTTTGCGACGCCATCTCCGGAGGCGTACATCAGTCCGAGAGTGAACTGTGCGGTGATCTCACCCTGATCGGCAGCCTTGCGGTACCACTGCGCAGCTTGCGTCGCATCCCGAGGAACGCCGCTGCCGTTCGCGTACATCAGACCGAGATTCGATTGTGCGCGCGCGTCTCCCTGATCGGCGGCCTTGCGCAACCAGAACACCGCCTGCTGCGGATCGACTCCGACGCCGTTGCCGTCGGCGTACATCAGCCCCAGATTGAACTGCGCATCCGCCAGTCCCTGGGCCGCCGCGAGTCCAATCCATCGCGCGGCTTCCGCATCGTTGGCCGCGACACCTTTACCGCCGGCGTACCGGACGCCAAGATCAAACTGTGCACGTGCATCGCCGGCCTCCGCGGCGAGTCGCAATCGTTGAACATCGTCTGGTTCGCGAGTACGCGTCTGCGAAGACAAAGGCGACGAAATCGCCGTGTAGCCGACGATTGCGATCGCCAGGAGACACGCGCGATTCGAGCGCTCGGTCATTTTTGAGAATCAGGAGCGTTCTGTGCGGGCGGGGTGCCCGCTCTACCACGGCCACGCGGACCGAATTGCACCGACTCGCGCAGGTTCGGGAACACATGGACGCGCGACTTGAAGCGCCAACCATCGCGCGTTTTCACGTACACGTCTTCGTAGCCGCCCTGTCGCTCGATCGTCGTCGGCTCTCCACCGACGCCAATCGCGAGCATGTACGATTTGCCGGTCGCACCTTGTGGCGACGGCATGATCACGTGATTGACCACGATATGGCTGATGCCGTAGCCGAGCTGAGTCTTGGGATCCTTGCAGCCGCCCTTGCCGTCACCCCCCGCGGCCTCGATCAGCGCGGCCCTGCCCTTGATGGGCTTGCTCCCTGCGACACCCCATTGCTGCGACACACTGAACTCGCCGTCGTCAACGAAGAGATCGGCGAAGTCGGCGCCGCCGTTGGTGCACGCATCGATCGCAAACGCATACCGGGCGGCGAGTTGCTGTATGTCGATGTAGTCCTGCGTCGTCAGAGGAGTCGGGCTGGTCGAGGATGCGCGTTGTTGCGCGTGTACCGCGGTGCAGGTCAGTAGGCCGGCTGCAAACGTTGCAGATAGAAATGCCTTCGCCATGGCCTTAGAAATCAACCTGCGCGCTGATCTTGAAGAGCCTGCCATCGAGAATACTGAGCGGCACTTGCCAGGCGGCGTAGTTGTTGTTTTGTGACGTAACTGGATTCGCGTTGGCCGCGTTGTAGATGTCGAAGTTGACCACAAGCTTGGTTGGCCCGAGGCGGACTGGCCGCGCAAAGCGCAGATCGAGCTGGTTCAGCCGCTCTCCGTACATCGTGCCCGGTGTGACGATGTTGATCGTGGCGTTCTGGGCGCCGCCGGAGAGCGGCCTTCCCAGCGACGGTGCGATGAGGGCGTTGGTCGCCACGTAGTTGGCAGTGACCTGGGGACCCGGCAAGCTCTGGAACGTTGCCGACACCAGCACACCCACGGTTGGCACCGTATAGGTTCCAAGCAGCTTCACCTGCGTCAGAAATGCGGTGTCCACGTGGCAATAGGGGTTCACGGTGCCGACCTCCGGAACGTCGTCGCGAATATCGCAGTTGTCCGTGGAGGTGCGGCCGGTGCTGACGCCTCCCTGTAGGAGCATTCCGGCGCCGGGTCGGGCGTTGACGGTGACATCGACGCCATTCCAATGCTCGATCTGCTTGCCGAAGTTGTTGGTGAACGTCACCAGGTTGCTCACCTGCCCGACCCGTGACGGGTTCAGGTCAAAGAGATTGTCCACGGTGTATTGACCGCCATCGGGCAAGCGCGGATCGGCGGGCGCGACGATCCGGTAAGGATCGTAATCAGCCCGGGACACCAGTGTGTTGTCGGTGACGGTGAAGTTGCCGTAGATACGCCGGAAGTAACCGAAGTCGATACCGACGCGTGGGAGGAGCTGGTGCTGCACTCCGGTAGCGAACTCCCAGTTGTAGCCACGCTTGCCCCAGCCAACCAGCACATCGGGAGCATAGGCCGTGCTCGGAATGGCTTGACCGAACCTGAGGTCCGACACGATTCCGCACTCCCCGTTCAGTTGCAGATTCAGGAGATCGCAATCCGGGATGTAGTCGCGATCGGCATCGTCCCAGGAGCGGGTGACCGTGTTCGCGAGAATCGCGAAGACGTTGCCGACCGTCGGATCGCCAGCGGCGACGTATCGTCCAATGCTGGCCTTCAAGGCCGTCTTGCCGTCACCAAACAGATCGTAGACACCTGCGAACCTGGGTGAGATGTCCTTCCAGCTGTACCAGTCGTACGCCGGAATCACGAGGTTGCGGTTGGGGACAAGCGGTCCCGGACCGAGCCGCGTTTCGGGAAACTCCGTGCTGAAGTAGTCGAAGCGAACGCCGGCGCTGATCGTCAGTTTGCGCAGCGTCCACTTGTCTTGTGCGTAGATGCCCAGCTCTGCGTTCAGCTTGTCGCTTCGCGTCACTGGCGACGCCCGCATCGTGATCTGATTGGGCACGCCGTTGTTGAACCGGTAGCTGGTCGCCGAGTTGATGTCGCGCTCGAGCAGTTCCTGCGTGCCCCACGAATTGCGGAACCCGATCTTGAAGGCATGCGCGCCGGTGACGTAGTTCAGCGAGCCGGTCGTCTCCCAGATGTACGGGGCGTCCATCGCCGCGAAAATAAAGGTCGGGCCGGCGGCTTGTCCGGCGCCACGATACAGTAGGCCCGGAATGCTGCCGCCCTGTTCGGTCACCGCGATCAGTTCTCGCCACACACTGTTGGGATCATCATTCCACGCCGCGTTGTAGAGCGATTCGCCATGAGTCGCCAGACGCGCATCGAGCAGCAGCCTCGACGTGACCGGTGACGACCAACTTGCCGAGGCGAGGCTGCCCTTCGTCAGCTTGAATTCGTTGGCTGATTCCGGCGATACCGACGCGCGATCGCCAAAGACGTCGCGCAGTTGGTGAGTATAGAAAAATCCGAACTTGTTCTTCTCGCTCGCCTGCCAGGTGACCCGCCCGTTGATGTCCGGCTGAATGATGAACGTGTCGGCCTGGCGCGAGAGGTCGGGCTCGTAATTCCATTTCGTCGGGTCGCCGGAGTTCAGGTTGAAGTACAGGCCGGCGAAATAGGTGTCGTTCACTTGCCGGCGAGCGGACGCGAAGAACCATAACTTGTCATGAAGGATGGGCCCACCCACCGATCCGTTGACGTCGTAGGCCTTCTTGAGGGAGTTCACCTGGGTCAGTCCGCGCGCACGCAGGTCCTCGGAGAAGTTGTCGGCCTGGAACGAGGAGTTGACGCCGGTCGCGAAGAACGATCCTCTGACCGTGTTGCCGCCTTCACGCGGGATGTAGTTGATTTTCACACCACCGGTGGCCGCGTCGGCCATTCCCGCCGCATAGTCGATGGTCATCTCCTGCGTGGCGCCCATGTCAGGAAACATGTTGGTGAGATTGCCGAACGAGCCGATGTTGCGGATCTGGAATCCATCGACCTGGATGTTCGAGTCGGACGTGCGGCCGCCGTGGATCGTGAAGGCGTTGGCGAGCCGCAGGTTGTTCGTGCCACCCACATCCTGCACGACTGGGTTGATGCCGGCGGTGGTCGAGAGTCCAGGTATGAGTATGGCCAGGCTCTGATGGCTGCGGCCGACCGGAATCGCGTCCACGACCTCCTTCTGCATGACGCGTTGTGCGGACGCGTTCTGCACGTCGACGATGGGCGACTCGCCCGTCACCGTGATCGTTTCTTCGACTCCACCGAGCTTGAGGTCGGCGTTGACGGTGGCCGTGAACGATCCGGTCAGCTCGATCCCTTCGCGCTTCACGGTGGAGAAGCCAGGCAATGAGAAAGTCACTGAGTAGGTGCCGGGGCGCAGATCGACGATCTGATACTGCCCGGTTCCATCGGTGACGACGGTACGAACTTTCTCGATCAGGACAGGGCTGACGGCCTCCACGGTCACGCCCGGCAGTACGGCGCCAGAGGCATCCCTCGCCGTGCCGGCAATGGTGCCCTGCGCAGCGGTGATGGCTGGAACTATGAGCAATAGCGCGATCGCGCAGAGGCTCCTGTTTAGCGCAGACATGGCGGTCTCCTCTTGGCTTCTCGGCCTGAGGTCAGGCGTATGATGCTGGACTCGAAAGCGGTACGTTCAACGCGTTCGGTCGAACCCATTCGAGTGCCCATGCTTGTATCACGTGACGTTCAGCTGAGCTTGGTCACCTGATCGTGTGTACTCGAGACCGATCAAGGTCAACGGAGCCCGGGTCAAGGTCACAGCTAAGGAGGGCGAACGTGAGAAAAGCGCTGACAGTCGTGATCTTCGGCGTGTGCCTCTTCGCCGCCACGGGCGGCGCGCAGGAGCCGGCTGGCGGGACGACGGAGCTGACGCCGCTCGATTACATCGAGATCCAGCAGCTCGCGATCCGGTATGCGTACGGCCTCGATTCGACGGCGGACAACGGCTACATGTATGCCGACGTGTTCACACCAGACGGCGAGTTCGTCGGCCGGCAGGTGCCGCTCACAAAGGGGCGCGAGGCACTGGCGCGCGTGGCGCGCAGCGTGCGCAAGGGCAATCCGATGTACGTCCGCCACTTCATTGCCAACCACGAGATTCATCCGAGCCCCGAAGGGGCAACCGGCAAGGTTTACCTCCTGGTCATGGACGTGGAGGAAGGGCAACCGAGCTCGATCTACATCGGCGGGCACTATGAGGATGTGTACGTAAGGACACCGCAGGGCTGGCGAATCAGCCGGCGTGATGCGCGCAATATGGGCACCCCGCGGAACCCGGGATTGTAGGAGCGATACTCATGAAGAAATTGAGAATCGTTCCCCTGCTGCTCGCGTTGCCGCTCGTGCCGCACCAGCCGCTGCGCGCTCAGGCGCCGGCGGCGCTGACCGCGCGCGACCGCATCGAGATCAATCAACTGGCGGCTCGCTACGCGTTCGCCCTCGACACTCGGGCGAACGATGGCATGGCCTTTTCCGATCTGTTTGCGCCAGACGGTGAGTTCGTTGGCGTGCGTGGGTCGGCGAAGGGGAGAGACCAGCTCGCCGCGCTGGCTCGCAGCGGCATCATCACGGCAAAGAAGCCGGACGTAGGTGTGTCGCACTTCGGTATGAACCACGTCATCGAACCTGCTGCTGGCGGCGCGGTCGGAAAGGAATACCTGGTGATCGTGGACATCGCCGAAGGAGGCAAGCCGGGCGGCGATTTCTCCAGCATCGGTGGTCACTATGAGGATGCTTACGTAAAGACGGCGGCTGGCTGGCGTTTTAGACGGCGGCAGTTCATCCCGATGAAGTCGGTCGCGCCGTTGCCCCAGTCGGCAGCGGTGCCGCCTGTAACGAGTCAGGCAGCCGCGTCGGCGCCGCTGACAGCCGCTGGTGGAGGCCAGTTGACTGCCGACGACTATCTCGCGATCCGCGCCCTTGCCCACACCTATGCTTACGGTCTCGACACCGGCTCCGACAACGGTCGTCTCTACGCCAGTGTGTTCACCGAGGATGCCGAGTTCCACGGACCTCCGGCGGTACCCGGCGGCAAGCCGTTCGACGCCAAGGGACGCGAAGCGCTCCGCCAGTTTGCCCTCGTCGATCGCGGTTCGGCTTACGTACGGCATTTCATGGCCAATCACCTGATCGAACCGTCGCCGGAGGGCGCCCGCGGCAAGGTCTATCTGCTCGTGATCGATATCGCGCAGAGCAACAAGCCGACGTCGGTCAACATGGGTGGTCACTACGAGGATGTCTACGTGAAGACCGCCGCGGGATGGCGCATCAAGACGCGGCACTTCTTCCGATCGAAGAGCGCACAGACGCTGAAGGCGGAAGCCGACGCGGCCGCAGGTGTGTCGCCAGGTAAGTGAGCACGAGGAAGGGCGTGATTAGGTGATGCTTGCTGCTCGCCGCCGTGGCTGCAGCATGGCGGTAACAGCACAGCAGCCAGCAGCTCCGCCCGCGCAACGGCCGTTCCGAATCGTCAAGCGCGATCCGGCCAGAGTAAGATGTCGTTCACATCCTGAGGAGCTGCCACGTCATGTCATCACGCATCACACTGTTTTGCGTTTGCGCCGCGGTCGCCGGTTCACTGACTTCGGTCGCGGCGCAGGCGCCGAACGCGCTCGCCGCCCGAGTGCAGGTCCTCGAGGATCGCGACGCAATCCGTGCCCTGCTGGTGAGCTACGCGCACACGCTGGA
Organism: Acidobacteriota bacterium; assembly: GCA_046732795.1. Classification (GTDB taxonomy): domain Bacteria; phylum Acidobacteriota; class Vicinamibacteria; order Vicinamibacterales; family UBA2999; genus Gp6-AA40. The sequence goes on along the minus strand of JBKPNV010000417.1, from coordinate 695 downwards.
CACCCGCGATTTCGACGCCTTCGAGCAGCTATGGGCGAAAGATGCGGAGTTCATCGGCGGCGCAGGCAATAACGCAAAGGGACCGAAGGCGATTCGCGATCTGCTGCAGGGGCTGCTGAAGCAGAACGGAGCGCCCGTCCCGGGCCGCGACTTCCATCTGGTGATGAACCAGACCGTGGACGTCAACGGCGATACGGCTACCGGCTACAGCCGTGGTACCTGGGTGAACACCAACGCCGAGAAGCGCCTGCAGTGGTCGATCATCGCAAACTATTACGACCAGTTCGTCCGGGAAGGCGGACGATGGAAGTTCAAGCGCCATCAGATCGGCGGAACGCCGCCGACGGGCCCATCGACAAACTAGTCCCGGGCTCCGTGTTGGCTGTCACGGCGATGCCGGCGGCCTCGCGACGTTCACGATTCACTGCCTGACACCCGTCGGCGTTCACGATTCACTGCCTGACACCGACCCGGTCAGCGGCTAGGTCACCTCGACACCGAGCGCATCCGCCAGCGCCTCGAGGCTGTACGGCTTCAGCAGCAATTGGAATTCATTGTCTTTCATGCGTGCCGCCGCTTCGATGTAGCCGGTCGTGAGGATGATCGAAAGATTCGGCTGCCGCGCCCTGATCTCGCGAGCCAGATCGAGGCCGCTGACCCCACCCGGCATCATGATGTCGGACAAGACAACATCA
>JBKPNV010000416.1:0-7086 GCA_046732795.1 Acidobacteriota bacterium | reverse complement strand
ATCTCGCTGGTCGTGTCGTCGTATCAGTTGATTACCGGCTCGCACCTGAACACCCGTTCCCGGCGGCTGTCGACGATGCCTACGCCGCGACGAGAGATGTGATCGAGCATGCCCACGAATTTGGAATCGATGCCAATCAGGTGGCCATCGGTGGTGAGAGTGCCGGCGCCAACCTGGCGGCAGTGACGGCACTGCGGTCGCGCGAAAGGAGCGGGCCGCCGCTCTCCTTTCAGCTGCTTATCTATCCGCAAGTCGATTTCGCCGACGACAGCCCGTCGATGCGCGAATTCGCCGCCGGTTATTTCATCACGTCGGAGCTGCTGACATACTTCGCGAGCCACTACTTACGATCGGCGCAGGAACGCGTCCAACCGGATGTTTCGCCGCTGTACGCAGATCTTCGCGGCCTTCCGCCGGCATTCGTCCTGACCGCTGAATGCGATCCGCTTCGCGATCAAGGAGAGGCGTACGCGAGAAAACTCGAACAAGCGGGTGTCCCGGTGCGGTTGAAGCGATATGAGGGGATGATTCATCCATTCTTCAGCCTCGCCGGGATCATCGACGGTGGGAAGGCGGCGATTGCGGACGCGGCCGCCGCTCTGAGAGACGCCGTCGTCGAGGAGCGAGTATGAAGACGCTTCGCGTCATGACGCTCGTCGGGTGTGGTGCGTTCATGGTGGTTGCCACCGCCAGAGTGACGACTGCCGACTGGAGTCCTGAAAGTGCCGCGCGCTATCTCGATCAACGGCAGAAGCAGTGGTTTGAATGGAAACCTGCGGCATCAGCCAACGGGCCGTGCGTCTCGTGCCATACGGGGATGACGTATCTGCTGGCGCGTCCCGTGCTGCGCCGCGCATTGAGGGAGGATCAGCCGACGGTGTACGAACGCGGCTTGCTCGATCGCCTTCGTTCGAACGTGGGCGCGAAGCCACCCGGGGCGCTGCAGAACGTTGAGTCGATCTTGGCCGCGATGTTCCTCGCCCAACAGGGTGATCACGGCGAGATGAGCGCGGACACGCACAAGGCGTTCGCGCAACTGTGGGCGTTGCAACACAGCGATGGGCCAGTCAAGGGCGCGTGGACGTGGTACTCGGCCAACCTGGATCCCTGGGAGCACGCCGGGTCAAGTTATTTCGGTGCGTCGCTGGCGATGCTCGCCGTTGGCTCGACACCGACAGACTATCAACAGCGTGCGGAAACACGCGATCGTGTCGCCGCGCTGACGACTTATCTCAGCGCATCGACGTCGCGGCCGCTTCACGATCGACTCGCGTTCTTGTGGGCGTCGTCGGTGTACCCCGGTGCGTTGTCCGAGTCTCAGCGCGCCTCGCTGGTCAACGACGTGTTCGCCAGACAGGAGGCGGATGGCGGTTGGACCCTGGAGTCGCTCGGTCCGTGGACGATGCACCCTGACGCGCCGCCGGCGATCGGCAGCAACGCATACGCGACGGGTTTTACGGCGTTCGCGCTGGAACGGGCCGGAATCCGCGCGCCCGGGTTGTCGCGGGCGCTGGCATGGCTCCGGTCACATCAGGATCCCGCGACCGGCGCATGGGTGGCCGTGTCGATGAACAAGCGCCGGCCGGCGGATTCGATGGAAGGGCTCTTCATGCAGGACGCCGCGACGGCATTCGCGGCGATCGCGCTCATCGAGGGTACGCACTAACGTCTCTGAAACCGGGTTCAGCATGGACGGATTTCTTCGCGATGCTCGCGTCGCGCTCGCGGACTGCGGCGATCTCCCGGCTTTGCGGCCACCGCGATTCTGATGCGTTGGCGGAACGCTGGGAGCAGGAATCGCGGCGCGCTGGCTCGACTCGATTCTCTTCCGCGTGTCACCTGCCGATTCGTGAATCCTTGCAGGCTCAGCAGCGCTGCTTCTGACCGTCGCCGTGATGGCGATGGCGAAGCCCGTGAGCCGGGCTTGCCGTATCAATTCACTCGAAGCATTCCACGAGGAGTAGCCCTCGGCGAGCAGCGGCACGTCGGAGACCCGCCGGTGGCGTATGCTTTGGCCTTCTCTGGCCAAAGGACATTCGCCATGGCAAGCTCAACCGTCAGGCATCAAGACGCCGTCTCACCAGACGAAGCTGCTGTCATCTCCGAGTTCATCGAATTCTTGAAGGAGGCCAGCACGAAGCGCTACCCATCGGGAACGATGAAGCGCTTCAATCAGGGCCGGCAGACCGCATTCGTGCAGGCCGAGTTCATCGTCCCCGACGGTCTGCCGGACGCGCAGCGCGTCGGTCTCTTTGCCAGTCCGCGCACCTACGAGGCGTGGATCCGATTCGCCAATGCGGCGTCGGACAACGATCGGGAGCGAGACATCCGGGGTATGTCCATTCAGGTCATGAACGTTCCCGGAGAGAACCTTACGCCAGGAGCGAGCACGCAGGACTTCGTCCTGAACAGTCATCCCGTGATGATTGCAGGGACGACGCGCGAGTTCCTGGAGCTGCTGCGGGCGAATGAGGCGGGTGGCGTGCGCCGCGTGCTGTACTTCCTGACGCATCTCAATTCGGCGCGCATCGGAGCAGCGGCTCGCCAGAATCCGAGTTGTCACCTCGACATCCAGTACTGGAGCACCACGCCCTATCAGTTCGGTCCCAATCGCATGGTCAAGTACGCCGTGCGGCCGACCTCGCGCCGGACGAGCCCGAAACCGACGACTCTTACCGACAGCTATCTGACCGATGCAATGCGCGCGCATCTGGATCAGGAAGAGGCGACGTTCGACTTCCTGGTGCAGTTCCACCTCGACGATCGGCGGACGCCAATCGAGGACGCGTCCGTCGAGTGGCACGATTCTCCTTATCAGCGGGTTGGCATCATCAAAATTCCGCGGCAGCGGTTCGACAATGCCGAGCGCGCCAGTCAGGGTGAACGGATGATGTTCAATCCCTGGCATTGCCTGACGGCGCACACTCCGGTCGGGGGCATGAATCGCGCTCGCCGCGAGATTTACTACGCGATGGCAGAGTTCAGAAGGCAGCCGCGCCCCTCGTAGGCAGCAACGCCCGAATTCCAACTCCCAACTCCCAGACATGGCGCGTTTTGGGAGTTGGGTCTTGGGAGGTGGGAATAGACACACGGCATCGCCGTCTCTGACTCGTTATGCGAGATAAAATCGCACCATGATTACGCGTTCAGCTCTCGTTCCCCTTCTCATCGGTGGTGCTGTTGGTGTCATTGGATCATTCACGCCGAGTGCGCAAACGTCGCCCGCGCCCGAAGACGTCGCCGCCGGCATGCGGATCTACCGGCAAAAGGCCGACTGCCAGGCATGTCACGGCTGGGCGGCGGACGGGCGCAAGATGGACAGCCAGATGCCGGACGGCGCGAACCTTCGTGCAACGAAGCTGGATCGCGACAAGCTGATCATGGCGATCAAGTGCGGCATACCTGGCAAGTCGATGCCCGCCTTCGATCGTCTCGCTTATAGCGACGGCCGGTGCTACGGGATGAAACAAGCCGACCTGCAGAAGCTTGGCAGCACGATGCCGGATCCGGCCGCCACGCTCCAGCCACGCGAGATCGAGCAGGTCGCCGATTTCCTGTTCGCCAAGGTGGTTGGCAAGGGACCGATGAACCACGCGGCGTGCGTCGAGTACTTCGGATCCGACGTCGAGGCGTGCAAGGAACTTCCAAACTAGTTCGTCGTTGACACGGCGGAGGGGAGCGAATATATTCGCCCAGGTGGGCGAAAAAATTCGCCCTTAACATTCGCTCGACCGTTCACGTCATGCCGAAGCTCGCACGCATCGATCTCACACGCCGCGAGAGCCAGATCATGGGCATCCTCCATCGGCGCCGTCGCGCGACGGTCGAAGAGATTCGTTCGGAGTTGCCTGACGCGCCCACCAAGTCGAGCGTGCGGAAACTGCTCGACATCATGATCGGACGCACTCTGCTCGGACGTGAATACGATGGACTTCGCTACGTGTACTTCCCGGCCGTGACACACGAAGACGCCAGCCGTTCAGCCCTGAAGCACCTGGTGCGGACGTTCTTCGACAACTCACCCAGTTCTGCGATGGCGGCATTGCTCGACGTTGCGGATGCTCCGCTGCCGGAAGCCGAGTACAAACGTCTTCGCGCGTTGCTGACACGCGCACGCGACGAGAAGGAACGAAAATGACGCTGCTTTCCTGGCTGATCAAGGCATCGGTCGTCGTGGGTATAGCCGCCCTCGTCCAGGCTGCGCTCGGCAGACGCATGTCCGCCGCTATGCGACATGTTGTCTGGGCGCTTACGATGGTCGGCCTTCTGCTTCTTCCGGCGTTGTCGTTCACGCTGCCCGCCTGGCAAATCGTCCCGGTCGACACCCAACGCGTCGTCGCGTCGCTGTCGCAGGGAGTGGTGACAACTTTCAGCGCTGCGATCGCGGAACCGTCGAGATCGCTTTCGCATCAAGCTGATCGGATGTTGCCAGGCTCGATCGACCTGCCAGCGATCTACCTCGTCCTGGTCGCGTTCTACGCGACCGTCGTCGCTGCGCTGTTGGCGCGACTATCGATGCAACGGCTCTCGATCTGTCGTCTTGCTCATCGAGCAACCGACATAGCCGACCGCGATTGGATGCGGCTGCTGGTCGAATGCGCCGCGATCGTCGGAGTCCGTCATCCCATGCGGTTGCTGACGAGCACGGAGCAGCTCATGCCGGCAATGTTCGGCATACGACGTGCAGCGATTCTTCTTCCTGCCAGCGCGGATGACTGGTCTGACGACCGTCGCCGTGCGGTGCTGCTTCACGAACTCGCCCATGTCGCGCGCCACGACTGCCTTTGGCAGGCGCTCGCCGCTGTTGCGTGCGCGATTTACTGGGTCCATCCCGGCGTCTGGTGGATTGCACGCCGCATGCGCGCGGAACGAGAGCTCGCGTGTGATGACTGCGTGTTGTCGGCCGGAGTAAGCGCGTACGACTATGCCGATCATCTACTCGAGCTCGCGTACAACGTGCGCGGACATCGAATACCGGCAGTCGCGATCGAAATGGCAAGTCCTCGCGGCCTCGAGCGACGCCTCGTCGCGCTTCTCGATGGAACACGGCCGCGAGCCGTGCCCGCTATGTTCACGCGGCTCGCCGCCTTCGCCCTCATCGTGCTGGTGGCCGCTCCGATTTCGAGCGCGGCTTTGAGTGATAGGGAGATCGCGCAAGCAGGCAATGGCGAGCAGGTGATGGGCCTGTGGGAGATCAGACCGGCGTCGGCCGGGTTCGTAGAGGTCAGACTGTGCCACGCTGATCTCTTTGCCCATTCCGATCTTCCCGTTGGTGAGGTGGAGGGGATCTCAGAGGAATGGCTGTCGGGTGCAAACCGTTGGATCCGTCTCACAGTTCGGCGTGATGCCGGAACCTTTACGCTCGATGGGACTGTCGGCCATGGCAGCGGCTCCGGAACCTATGGGTTCGTGACGAATCCCCGTTTTCCAATGGATTTCGCGAGCCTGGGCTTCGAGCCGCCAACGTCCGCAATGACGGCCCGATATCCCGGGCTCGGCACCTGGACGCATACGCTCGCCCTTTATGACGTTGGTTTCGACATCTTGAAAACGCTCCGGCAGCAAGAGGGTACGCCGCTGGCCTGGTTGGAATTCGTTCGCATGAAGCAGTTGCATACGCAGTTAGAGGCTGTGCGGCAGTCAATCGCCCGCGCGCCGGTCCAGACCACGAACTGGTGCTGATTCGCTAACCCGCCAACCTTTTCAAGGTCACCTCCGTCCAACAGGGCGTTTCAGCTACTCTCGGTAACCGAGGACAGCAGTCGTGAGCAAACCGCCCGACCTCATGCAGGGGACGCTCGACCTCCTTCTGCTGAAGATCATCGCGCTCGCGCCCCAGCACGGCTGGGCGATCAGCCAGCGATTGAAGCAGGTCTCAGGTGAGGAGCTGCAGGTGAGTGATGGGTCGCTGTATCCCGCGCTTCACAAGCTGGAATTGGCGGGCTGGATCACCGCCGAATGGAAAGTTGGCGAGTTGGGCCGCCGCGCCAAGTTCTACACGTTGACTCGCTCCGGCCGACGGCGCCTCGAGCACGAAACCGAGCATTGGCAGCGCGTGTCGTCTGCGATTACGCGCGTTCTCCGGCTGAAGGAGGTGTGAGCCATGGTGCGCCGCTGGATATCCGCTCTACGTGCGCGACTGCGAGCGCTGGTCGGCCCCGAGCGCTCCGATCGCGAACTGAACGACGAGCTGTTATTTCACGTTGCGATGGAGATCCAGGCCAACGTCGCAAGGGGCATGAGCCCGGAAGAGGCGGAGCGCCGCGCGCGCCTCGAGTTAGGTGGTGTCCAGCAATTGCGGGAGAACCTGCGCGATCAACGCACGTTCCCGTGGCTGGATCACATCGTTCAAGACGTCAGATACGCGATTCGCACGATCCTGCATACGAAGGTCGCGAGCGCTGCGGTGATCGTCACGTTCGCGCTCGGCATCGGCGCCAACACCGCAATTTTCTCCCTCGTCAACAGCGTGCTTCTCTCACCGCTGCCCTACGACTCACCGGAACGAATCATGACCGTCGAGCCCTTGTGGACGAACACAGGTCAGACGAACACCGTATCGTCGGCGCCAGACTTCCGCGACTGGCGCGAGCAGAATCACGTCTTCGAGTACATGGCCTTCCACGCCGGCCGAGAGGTGAGAGTGGTCGCGAATGGGACGCCGATCTTCGCGACCGTTCAGCTCGTGACTCCGGATTTCTTCAACGTCTTCGGAGTTCGGCCATTCGGAGGACGACTGTGGACAGAAGCCGAGGAGACACTGCCGCTCGCCGTTGTGAGTCATGCGTGGGCCAGCAGCCAGTTTGGTGAAGCCGCGTCCGCGATCGGACAGAGAATCGAGGCCGTCGGACAATCGGCGGAGATCGTCGGGGTCGCGTCCCCGGGCTTCACCTATCCGGCATCCACCGACGTGTGGATGTCGAGCGCGTTGATCCCCATCAACCCGAATCGCGGCGGCCACAACTATTTCGTGGTGGGAAAGCTCAATCCGGGGGTTGGCGTCGACGAGGCGCGGGCCGACATGCGCGCCATCGCTGCGCGTCTCGAGCAGGAGTATCCGGAGAACCGTTTCAAGTCGGTAGCCGT
>JBKPNV010000415.1:0-2265 GCA_046732795.1 Acidobacteriota bacterium | reverse complement strand
CCGAAACACGTGCCGGTGTGTGCGCACGAACTCGCGCCAAGTGGTCCCATGACGCGTGCCGGACGGTCCGAGGCCGCCAGCCCTCAGCCAGATCCGCATCGTGGTCGCTGAGACGGGTATGCCCAGACCCTTCAACTCATTAACAATCCGTTGATAGCCCACCGCGGATTGTCTCTCGCGAGACGGAGCACGAGGTCCCGAACTCGCGTCGCATCGGTGGTCGACCCTGACGCGTGAAGGTTTATCGTTTCGCGACCAAGCGCCGGCCATCAAAGCAGTGTTGCGGGCGTGATCAGGAACCCCCGCCAGCGGTCCCGCGCGAGGCACCGACTGGCCGCGCGAGGAAGAGCCGGTCGACCGCCGTCAACACGGGCCGCTTGCGTTGTCGGCGGAGAATGGCGAGCTCGTGGCGAAGCACGACGATTTCCAGCTCCTTGAAGTCGTTCGCCCGCGCCCGCACGGCCGCGAGTTGAAGAAGCCGACGCAGCACCAGGTAACATGATGAAACAAGCACGAAGCCTCCTGCCGTAGCCATTCTACGTATCGGCTCGTGTTTGCTTGCGGTTCCGACCAAACCAACCGGATCTGAATTTGTGCACCCTTCAACCTCGCCCGCGTCAAAGAGTCCGTCACTCGCTTGGACGACAATCAAAAGGCTGACACCGCGTGGTCGTGGGATGCCTGCGGCGATCTGGTTGCTGGCGATTGGAACCCGGCAAGGTTTAGTCAAGGTATTTGACAAACACCACTTCGTTCTGTTGCTCGTTGTAGAGCAGCTCGTCGGCGATGGCGCGAATCAGCACGAGCCCGAACCCTCCAGGGCGGAGTCCCTTCTCGCGCCGAACATCGTCGTGAGCGATGACACCGGGTGCGCTATGAACGGCTGCATGGGACAGGTCGTCGAAATTGAAGCCCAGGCCAGGATCGGCGATTCGATACAACAACATCCGGCGGGTTCGGAGACACGCAACGCGCACCCGCTGCGCTGAATTGAGCTGTCCCCCCCACTCGATGCCATTCAGCAGCAACTCACGAAAGGCGACACCGACTGAATCGCGCGTTTCAGCAGGAAGATCCGTCTCGAGCTGTTGGACGAAACTCTGTATCCGGTCGGCGGCGTCACGAGTGCACGGCACCAGCAACTCTACCCAGTCTGCTCGTGCTGATATCACCTCGATGGTTGTCACACCTGAGCCCGCCGAGAACGCGCGCGTGACGACCTCGACAAGCCGTGAAGGTTCGATTGGCTTGGCAAGAAAATCGTAAGCGTGTCGGCGGAGAGCATCGAGCACCACGTCCGTCGTGTCCGCGCCAGTCATGACTATGACCTTCGGAGGCCATCGTTTGGCGCTACAGCGAGCCAGGATATCCAACCCGCCGATCTTGGGTAATCGAACGTCCAACAGCACGACGCGGAAATCGTGACTGCTGATCTTCTCCATTGCCTCTGCACCATCCCGTGCGACATCGACTGTAAAACCGGCATCGGCGAGAAGCTGCCTCAACCCAGTTCTTGTTGCCTCATCGTCATCAACAACCAACAGGTCTGAATGAGTCATGAAGTCTCCATGGACCGTCAGGTGCAAAAGCCCGTATCGGGGCATTGTCAACTTGGTGCGAAGTGCGCACTCCTCTACCTCGAGGTCGGCGCCTCTCGCTCGTTCAGCAGGCGGCACGTCACCGCGTCCCATTCGACGAACGCCCGCGCGCCGAGCAGGCGGTGGTGAGCCGACCGCAGTCGATGCCGACCGACGCGGAAGAAATTCTGCACGACGCCGTGAACCGGCGAAGCGTTGGAGCTGGGCGGCCGACCGCATCTGCCGCTCACGCTGTGCCTCGTCTGATGCAACACCTCGGCACGGGCGTTCGAGTACTGAGCCGTGCAGTGGACCCGACGGCATCACCGCACGCCCTGCGGCCGGGTACTTGTGCATTCACTCACGCGAGTTGCCCCACGCGACCGGCGCGACGATCGCGGCATCTCAGGCCCCCGGCCGAACCGAACGGCGCATCTCGGCTCAGTCCGGACGACGCCGGTCGAGCCGGTGTGCCGTTTCGGTCACGACGTCAAAGGGCTTGTCCACACAGCGCGCCGCCCGAACGTCGCGAAAGTCGCGGGCGCGCGCGGTGAAGGCGCCGCCGGTCATGAACACGACCCGATCGAGCTGCGAGGGAGCGCGTGTGGCGAGTGCATCGGCCAGATCCATCCCGCTCATTCCCTTCATCATCAGGTCGCAGTAGACGAGGTCGATTCCGTCAGAACCG
>JBKPNV010000414.1:0-8839 GCA_046732795.1 Acidobacteriota bacterium | reverse complement strand
AGGTCTCCGTCAGGTTCGATCTTCATCCAGAGGTGGCCGCCGCATTCACTGACCAGGCGCTGCAGCGTCCCGACGTTTACACCGGGTCGGGCTGCCGTCCGGCCGTGTGAGCGGGTCGAAGCGTCGTCGCGAGCATGCGGGCCTTTGTCCGTGCGTGCCGGCGCTCTGGTGCCTGTGACCGTGATCAGCGCGTGGAGACCCAGGCGCACATTGCGGTGCCTGGCCGTGAAATGTCGATCCACGACTTCCGTGCCCACATCGACCCGCAAACGGCCGCCGGATGGCATGCGTTCGCGTCCGTAGCTGGCCAGATTCACGAGCAGTCGCTCGACGCGTTCGATCTGCGCTTCGACGTTCAGCGGCGACGACGAGTGTCCGATCTGGACGTCGACCTGGTCTCCTGCCAGACGTTTCAGAACCGGTTCGAGATCGCCTATCAGCGTGTTCAGGTCGACGAGCATCGGCGTGCGCGCCTGTTCGTCGCCAAACGTCGCCAGTTGCTGCAGAAGATCGGCTGCCCGCCTGACTTCGTCGATGACGAGCTCACCCCGTTGCCGGAACTCCGCGTGGTCGCCTGCCGCGAGCCACTGCTGGCTGTTCTGATGAATGTCGTTCAGGAGGTTGGTACAGGTCACTGCCACCTCTGAAGCGAACCGGCCGACGGCCTCCATCCGGTGAGCCTGATCGAGTCGCTCCTCCAGGACGCGGAGACGCGTAAGGTCTTCCACGACGACCTCGATCGTGTCGGAGGGCAACAGCCGTGCCAGCAGGCGAACGTGCAGGCGCCCCCCCTCGTTGCGCCGCCACGTCGTCTCGATCGACTCCTTGGCGCGCGTGCTCAGGCAGCGCTCGATCAGCCACAACAGCGCGTCGGGCGCCTCAAAGACAGCAGAGGCGAAGTGCGCCGCCGGCTGCTCGAGCACCCGCCGGCCGACGAGGGTCGCGCACGCTCGATTGGCGTGGATCAGCGTGCCTACCGACGTGCACCGGAACATCGCCAGCCCCCCATGCTCGAACAAGCGGTTGTTCTCCGCCCGCACCTCGTCGAGTTGTGTGAGCAGTCGCGGCAGTTGATCGGCTTCCTTCTGCAGTGTCTCGGCGCGGCGGGTCGCGGCGTCGAGCCGCGTGGCTGTTGCGGTCAGCGTGTGCTGAAGCTGTTGCGATTGCCCCTGAGCGATCGTGAGCGATTGCTGCAGGCCGTCGCGCTCGACTCCGAGCGTGCGTGCGCATTCCTGCATATCGGCGAGGCGACTCTCGTGCTCGAGTTGTTCCTGGGCGAGGACCACTTCGAACTGCGCCGCTTGTTCGAGTCCTCTGGTGCGGAGGGCGTCAACCTCCGCCCGCAGGGAACCTTCGCGGTCGAGCGCCGCTGCGCGCGCATCGGTCAACTCTGTGGTGAGCGTATCGCGCGCGACGCCGAGCTGGGTGAGTTGTGCGATCAGCTCGGCTTCGCGTTGCGTCAGACTCTGAATGCGGGCATTCGCCGCGTCATGATCGCGCTCACGCTGCTCGAGTGTGCTCTTGGTTTCGCTCACGCGCTGCGCAAGCTGGTCGCGATCGGCAGCTGTCTCGGACAACACGCGATCGAACTCGATCCGATGCTGGGCGAGCTCGGCGGCCGCCCTCGACAGCTCGGTGTCGTGCCGTTCCCTGGCATCACGCAGGGCGGCTTCCGTCTTCGTAAGCGTGTCCGTGGCCTCGGCCAGTTGCTGCTCGAGAGTGTCGCGAGCGGTCTGGACGTCGGCGAGTTGCGAGCCGACGTACGCTTCGCGCTGGGTGAGACGCTCGATCGTGGCCGTTGCAGACGCATGTTCGCGACGGAGCTGCTCGAGAGCGTTTTCGGCATCCCTCGATCGCTGAGCGGTCTCAGTCAGGTGCTGAGCGGTATCGCTCAAGCACTCGGACAGGCGATCGCGATCGGCCGTGAGCTGCGATAAAGCCCGGTCCGATTCGGCTCGATGTTCGGCGAGCTCGGCAGCCGCCGTCGATCGCTCGGCGTCGTGCCGCTGCTCCGCGTCGCGCAGGGCGGCGTTCGCGTTTGCGATCGTGCTGCTGGCCTGGGCCAGCTGAAGACCGAGTGAGTCGCGCGCAGCCTCGAGGCCGGCCAGGAGGGAACTCAGTTCGGTTTCGCGTTGCGTCAGTCGCTCGACATCCGCGGTGCTCGACTGATGCTCACGACGGAGATGGTCGAGAGCGATTTCGGTTTCCGTCAAGCGGTGTCCGCGCCGATCGCGTTCGACTGCCGTCGCTGACAACTCAGCATCGAACCGCGCTTGTCGCTCGGCGAGTTCGTCCCGTGCCGCGCTCAGCGCGTCATCGTGGCGCTGTTGCGCCTCGCGTCGCACGATCTCCGCGTCCGCGACAGCCTGCTCCAGGGCGGCGCGCGCCTGACGCTCGCGTAGAAGCTGCCCATCGAGTTCGCTCTGGCGCGCCAGCCCCTGCTCAATCGCACGTGTCGCGTCTGCCAGTTGGTGGTCGAGGCCATCGCGAGCAGCCTGTAGCGCGGCGAGCCGAGAATTGAGATCTGCCTCGCGCGCGGTGAGTTGTTCGACGATCGTGGCAAGCGACTCGCGGTCCCGTCGAAGCTGTGTGACGGTGTTTTCCGTTTCGTTCAGCCGCTGCGCAAGGCCGTTGCGATCGGACGTCGCATAGGAGAGCTCTTGTTCAAATTGTGCACGGCGCTCTGCCAGATCGCTGGCGGCCTGGGCCAATGCCGTCTCATGCCGCTGCTGGGTCTCGCGCCGCGCGACCTCCGCGTCGGCAATGGCTTGCTGGAGCGACGCACGGGCGACCCGTTCCTGTTGCACCTGTCCGTCGAGCTCGGCTTCGCGGTCAGCCGCTCTTTTGCTGACCGCCAGGCGATCGCGCATGGCGCGCGTCGTCGCGTCGTCGAACGCCGCCTCCGTGGCGGCGAGGCGACGTTCCACATCGGCGCGACTCCCGGTAAGCTCGGCGAGTGCCAGCGAAAGTTCGTTCTCGCGCTCTGTGAGGCGCGCGATATCGGCGAGCTTCGATTCAACCTCCAGACGCGTCAGGCGCAGGTTCGCTTCCAACTGGCGAGCCTGCATCTCCGCGTTCGCGATCGCCTCGGCGTGTTCCTTCTCGGCATTGGCGATCGCCTCGACGTGCCGCCTCTCCGCGTTCGCGATTGCCTCGGCGTGTTGCGTCTGTGCGTGCTCCAGGGCACTGACCGCTTGCGCCAGCGAGCTCTGGATGCCGCAACGCCTCTCGTGTTCCTGCTCGAAAAGTACCTGGAACTCCCGCCGCTGTTCGGCCAATTCCTCAGCGGCGGCAAGCCGTTCCCGCTCGATGCGTGAACGCGCTGCTTCGACCGCGGTTTCTGAGTCGGCGAGCTGACGCTCCAGCGCGCGTTGCGCGGCGGCGGCGTCGGCCAACTGCGACGTGAGCTCGGTTTCCCGTTGCGCGAGCCGATCGGCGGCAGCCGCGGCGGCGGCCTGCTGTTGCCGCGCGCGCTCCACTTCCAGCGCGGCCGCCCGCAGCTGCTCGTCAACCATCTCCCAGTTCGCCGTGGCTCTCGCCATGCCGATCTCGTACTGGGCCTGGCGTTCGGCGAGCCGTTGTTCGGCAGCGGTGATTGCCGCTTGATGCCGGCGCTCTGCCTCGTGCAGGGCAGTGGTCGTAACGGCGAGCTTCTGCTCGAGATCGGCGCGCGCAATCCGTTCGAGATTGAGAAGCACCTCCGCCTGTGAGCTGCCAGCGGCTGGTTGGGCGTGCTCGTGCGTGCGCGCGACCGCGCGCGTCACGACGCTGGGCAGATCGCGCGGCAGGGAGTCGTTCCGGACGACGTAGTCGTCAGCCGCGGGATGAAGCGAGTCGGATACCGGGCCTTGACCTTCCGGCACGATCACGACGACCGCCGGCCGCGGCGAACTGCTCAGCACCGGCTCGAGGATCGATGGCCAGCTCTCCGCGCTCGTCTGGGTTTCGACGATGACGGCCTGGAGATCCTGGTTGTCGCGCAGCCACCGGACGGCTTGCTCGACGCGAGGCGCCCAGGACACGTTGACACCGTGATCGGCACCGCGTAAAGCTGCGGCGACAGTCTGTGCGTCCCTCCGTTCGTTGCCGATGTAGAGGACCTTCATGCACTCCTAAGCAGTGGCGAGACGGTGTGCGCTCTTTCTATCGGTCAAAAGGTGAGCTGGCTGCACGGGTGGACGGTAGCGGACGGATCTGGTGAAAATTGAGATGTTTCCCGGCTAATTCTGCGCGGGGCGCCCTAACGACGACGTCCGCCGCCTGAAACCTGCGCTCGACGTGTTCTGGCATGGATCCGTGCGGCCGGCGGTTTCTGATTCGGGCGTCCGACGCACCACGGAACGCCTGCCGCGCACGCGACAGTCTCGACATGACGATGCCCATCGGGATGCCCGTGACGCCGGCAACCTCCCGATTGGAGAGTCCTTCGAGCTCGGGAGCACGAGCAGTTCGCGAAATCGATCTTGCACATGCCGCATCGTCCGCTCGATCAATATGATGTCGTTTGTCCATACGAGCAGCATCTCGGATCCAATGCCCGCTGGATGCGGCTGTGCCGCTCTTCATCAAGCGAGTCGGGGGACGAGAGGCCGGCGATCTGCCAGCCACGACAGGTATTGCGCACGATTCGCCGGAACCAGGCGCGCGCGTTTCGCAGCGCATCCTCGGCATCGTGATCGTTCCGCATGATCCAGCGCGCCAGCGATACGCGCCCTGGAGATGAGGGACAACGACCTGATCGACCTGGTGCCGATCCAGGGTGCCGTCGACTTGCACTCATCTGCAGTATTCATCGAGCGCTCCAAGGATTTGCTGGAGTCCGCGTTCGAGCGTGGGGTAGTTGAAGCGGAAGCCGATGCCGCGCAGGCGGATGTTCGAGAACACCGCATCGGCGAGGATCTGGCCGCCCAGGATTTCTCCGGCGAGGATTCGCGCTGCGGCTTCCGGAAAAGACCAGCGGCGCAGCGTGCGATCGGCGAGACGGGCGAACGTCGTCCCGAAGTCGTGCAGACGGATCGGGTCGCTGTTGACGACGAAATACCGGCCGCCGACCTCGCCACGCTCGGCGAGATGCAGAAGCCCGCGCGCGCAATCCTCGACGTGAATCGGCGAGACCCACGGGCCGGTGCTGCCGAAGTGGAGCACGCGACGGCCGGACATCACCGGCTCGATGACGCGCCGGCGAAACCAGGAGCCGTTGCCGTAAATCCATCCCGGGAATGCGGTAACGATTGGCAGTCCGGCGAGGGTGTAGCCTTCGACTCGATCGAGAGCTGGAGCGAGATAGCGGCCCCACGCCGACGGCCGCGGCGGGGCGTCCTCGGTGATCGGTCGCGGCCCCGTCGCGCCGTAGTAGCTCGCGTCCGAGACGTAAACGATCCGCCGCGTTGCAGCTGCCGCGAGAGCATCCAGCAGATGCGCATCCATTTGGACTTGACGCTGCATGAGGAAGCCAGCGCGCTGCGACGTCATGCGGCTAGCGTCAAACGGATAGGTCGAGAGGTGAAACACCCACTCGGCCTGCGCTTCGTCCTGCCACGGACCAGGTGTGGTCAGATCGCCAATCACCGGAGTCGCGCCGGCGTGACGCACGCGCTCGACGGCCTCGAGCGAGCGCGCCAGGCCACATACCTCGTGGCCATGCGTCAGCAGCACTTTGATCAGTTCGGTGCCCAGGAAGCTGTCAGCTTCAGTGACGAACACGGTCGCTCGCGCTAAGGCATTCACACAGTCAGTGTGGATGCGAGCCCCCAGCGGGAACAGCGACAGGACCCTGACAGCACCCGTACAACACCGTTACGTCTGCACTGCCATACCGCCGCTGTGAGCCGGTTTGGTCCGATTTATCCAGACATTTCGCGATCAATCCAACCGCCACCGTCAATTCCAACTCCCAATTGCCAATGCTGATGGTGGCCTCTGGATCCTCGCCTTGGGAGTTGGAAGTTGGAAGTTGGGAATTTTGGGGAGAGAGCCAGTGGGGAAGCGGGCCTACGTACCCATGACCTCCGGGGCGCGGGCGTTGTCGATGTCCGTCAAGAGCGAGTCGATCGACGCCGTGCGGCCGGCGGCGTAAGCTCGAGTCCAGCGGGTAGGGCCCAGACGATCGCGGACTCCCTGTTCGGTCCGTTCTCGCAGATCGCGAACCGTCTTGTCGACCGCGGACGCCCCCGTGCGTTCCGTCACCGCGTCCCACGTGCCCAGCACTCGCGCGGCCCACGCATCGTCGCCCTTCAACGCGGCAGCCGCCGCCAATGGTGTAAGTGCGAAGACGAACGCGAACTTATCGTGGATCTCGCGGCTGCAGCAGAGGCTCTCGCGGATCAAGCCAATCGCCTCGTCGGCTTTTCCGCGGCGCAACGCGAGGTTGGCGCGGATGTAAAGGGGGAGATTGAGGAACCACGGGCCGGCGTCGCGAAAGACGAGCGTCGCTTGATCGAGCACGCGCTCGGCGGCATCGATGTCGCCCGTCGCCAGGGAAATACCAGCCATACCGAGCAACGCATTGCCGATGCCCCATGCGCTCGAAATGGTCCGCGCCCGTTGGATGCCGCGAGCGAATCGTTCGCGCGAGCCGTCCAGATTGCCACCGGCCTGCTCGACATGGCCGAAGAGGATCTCCGCCATCGCGAGGACATCGGCGTCTGCCGAGTCGCGTCCGACCGCCAACGCGCGCGTGAGCCCGTCTCTCGCGTGTCGCAGTTGCCCCTGCGTGTACCACATTACGGACGCGCCGACGAGCGCCTTGGTTTCGATGGCCGGCCGAATTCCCGGCACCTTCGCCATCTGCTGGAACCACTGAAGCGCTTCCGTCCCTCGTCCCTGAATGAGCCAGAAGAACAAGAGACTCCAGGCGATGGCCGCGGCTTCGGCCGCACGCTGACGCTCGATCAGCCATCCCAGAACGGTGCGATAGTTCTCCAGATCGTCCCGGACGCGGTCCAGCCATTCAGCCTGTGCCCGCCCGATCAATCCCGCTCCGGCGCTTGACGCTTCGGCGGTGCAATACCTCACCAATCCCTCGAGCGCGTCGTCACGTTCACCCGCGGCTGTCAGTTCGACTACCGCATACGCGCGTACGGTTTCGAGCATGTGATAAAGCGGTCGAGTCACTACCGACGTGTCCGCACGCAGCAACAAGCTCTTGTCGATCAGGCCGGCGATGATGGCGAGCGCGTCGGCGCTGGTCGATGACGCGGGATCGCGGCCAGCGAGCACGGCAGCGGCCGCTTCGATCGGAAAACGGCCGGGCAGCGCGCCGAGCCGCCGGAACGTGCGTTGTTCATCGGCGGCAAGGAGCTGATAGCTCCACGCGACCGTCGCGCTCATCGTCTGCTGGCGCTCGGGGAGATCGCGCGTCCCAACGGGGGAGAGCAGCACATCGCGTTCGAGCCGCCGGAGCAGGCCTTCGACCGTGAGCACTTTAATCCAGGGCGCGGCAAGTTCCAGCGCGAGTGGCAGGGCGTCGAGCCGCCGGCAGATCGCGGTGACGATCGCGCCATTTTCCGGCGTGAGCCGGAAGTCGGATTGTACGTCGCGAACGCGTTCGAGGAACAGCCGTACCGCTGGAACGCGCGCCAGATCGGCGGGCGGCTGCTCGCTCGCATTCGAATCCATTTCCAATGCGAGCGGACCGAGCGCGTATTCGCGTTCGCCGCGCACGCGCAACGGCGCGCGGCTGGTGACCACCATTTTGAGCGTCGGGATCGAGGCCAGCAGATCCGCCGCCAGTGCGGCCGCCTCGAGCACGTGCTCGAAATTATCGAGCACCAGCAAGGTTGCGCGATCGCCGCATGCCACGCGAGCGCGCGTGGGCAGATCGAGCGCGGTCACATCCGACAGACCGATGGCCTCGGCGATTCCGAGGGCGACGAACGCTGGGTCGCGAACAGCGGCCAGCGGTACGAGCACGACGCGGGTCATGCCCTCGCCCGCGATCCAGCGCGCGAGCTCGAGAGCCAGCCGAGTCTTCCCGGCTCCGCCAGGGCCGGTCAGCGTGACGAGCCTCGTGGACGGCTCCATGAGCCAGCGTCGTAGGGTCTTGAGATCGGTGTCGCGGCCGATCAGCACCGTCGGAGCCAGCGGCAGCGGAGTCCCGCTCAATTCGTCGACAGCGGCGTCAATCGCGGGAGCGCGCGCGCTTTCGAGGAGGGCATCGCGTGCCGCTCCATTCAGGTCGAGAGCGGCAGCCAACGCGCGCACGGTCTCAGGATGCGGTCGTCGGCGATGGCCGCGCTCGAGAGCACTGACCGCATGGACGGAGAGGCCGGCAATCGTCGCCAGTTCTTCCTGCGTGAATCCCGCCGTCTCGCGTAGCGCCTTCAGTTGCGCACCAAATGATCCCGGAGCGCCAGTCTTCAAGACTCTTTATCTTACTGCCACAACTCAATCGTCTGACTTCGCCTGTACGAGCGTTGTCCGACCTTTGTCCTGCCGCTGTCGGTGGTTGAGATCGCATGTCGATGGCCACACTGAACGCATGGCTGGCCGCACGCGCGCCCCCGCATTTGCGCCCTTTCTGGCGTACGTTGTGGTGTTTCATCTCTGCTGGATTGCATGGCCATTTATCGTTTACCCGAGGGTCATAGCTCTTGGCGACGCAACTCTTGCGTACGCCCTCGTGAACATCAGCTTGCGGCTCCAGGTGTGGGTCGTGCCTGTCGTTTTTTACCTGCGGCAGGTGGATCGAATCGAGCCGCTCGGATATTTAAAGTTGCGCCGGCACGCCGGGCGCGGGATGGCCGTCGCGCTCGCCGTGACTGCACTGAATCTCGCCGGATCGGTGGCGCGTTTCGGACCGCCTCACCTGTCGATGCAGGCGTTGACATGGAACAGCGTG
>JBKPNV010000413.1:0-18930 GCA_046732795.1 Acidobacteriota bacterium | reverse complement strand
GCCATGGTGCTTGGCGGCATCCCGAACGGCATCGTGCTGTCGCCGGACGAGAAGTATCTCTACGCCAATGCCGGACAGAGGATGATGCGTTACGAAGTGAAGGCCGATGGTTCACTCGGGTCCGGCAGCCTGTTCACGCAGGGGCCTGGCATCGGCGACGGCATGAAGGTGGACACGCTCGGCAATGTCTATTCGACGAGTGGCGCCGGCCCGGGCATCGTCCGCATTACTTCACCGAACGGGACGCTTCTCGGTTACCTCAATTTGCCGATCGTCGGCGGCGAACCCAAGCGGCAGGTCTGCGCGACTAACGTCGCCTTCGGCGATGTCGACGGAAAGAGCCTGTACGTAACGGCTTGCGATCATGTCTATCGCATCCGCATGAAGGTGGCGGGTGTCATGCCGGGACCTCGGGTCCGCTGAGGCTGTCGCCCCGACTGGCTGGTTACTAGAACATCTGTCCAATCGAAAAGTGCACGCGCACACCTTCCCGTCCATACTCGTTGCTGAACGGGTACGCGACGTCGAGGCGCAGCGGTGCTAGCGGCGTGCGAACGCGCACGCCCACGCCGGCGCCCAACGCCAACCGGTTGAGTGTGATTTCGCTGAAGGCGCCGAACGTATTCCCAGCATCGACGAATGCCGCGGCGCCCACCCGCCTCGTGACCGGAAAACGCAGCTCACTATTGAGAACCAGCAGGTCAGTACCGCCGAGCGCGAAGCCCGCGATGTTGATGGCCGACAGCGAGTCCTCCGGATATCCACGCACGGAGTTCGTTCCGCCGGCATTGAAGAATAGATCGATGACGCTGAGCGGCGTGCTGCCCGCGTAACGGTGCATTGTGCCGTATCGAACGCTGCCTGCCAGGGTGAGCTTGCCGAGCGGTCGATAGTACGACTGCCGCAGGAGATAGCGAACGTAACTCAACTCAGAGCCAAGCGACTCAACACCAAACTGAAAGCTGGAGCTGTGGAACAGTCCTCGCGTCGCGTCGAATGGACTGTCGCGTGTATCGAGAATGACGGACAGCGCCGGACCGGCCAGCAGCCCGCCGGCATCGCTGCGCTGGTCAACTTGATCCAGGAGAAACCGACGCGAGGAAAAGTTATAACCCCAGACAAGTTCGAACGCGGACACCGGCCGCCAACGCTGCTCGAGTGTCAGTTCACGGCGGCGGTCGTCCAGCGTCGCGCCCTCGAACGAGACGGTACTCTCGACGACGTCCTGCTCACGGCGATCGCGGGCGTACACGTTCGTGCGCACGTGTTTGCCGAAGATGCGCGGCGAGGAAAGAAGCAGCCCAATGGTCTGCAAGTCAGGGTCCCAATGCGCGCCGACACTCGCCTGCACGGCCCGGCCGATGAAGTTGCGATCCCGCAGCTCCACTGAGCCGCCCAAGGCGTTCCCGCCGCCTCTGTCCGTCGATCGATCGAAACTGAACTGCACGCCGTATTTCAACTGAAACCGCTGCTGCTCCTCGGCGCGAATGGTCAACGTCCGCAATACCTCGTCGCCGTTCTCCCCTTGAATCGCCGCGTCGCCGAAGTCGAAATCGACCCGCCGGAAAGATCCGATGTCGTACAGATTGCGACGCGTGGTATCGATGGCGCTCTGGCTCATCGCGTCGCCAGGTTCCATGGAGATGGCTTTTCGCACAAGCCCGCCGCTCGTTGTTTCCGCGCCGACGACGTTGACGTCCTTGACGACGTAGAGCGGACCTTCCTTCACGGTCCAGGCGATCGAAATGGATCCATCTTTTGCGGAGGTGAGCGTGTGCGTGACGACGGCATTTCGATATCCGAGCCCGC
This sequence comes from Acidobacteriota bacterium, assembly GCA_046732795.1. Lineage (GTDB taxonomy): Bacteria > Acidobacteriota > Vicinamibacteria > Vicinamibacterales > UBA2999 > Gp6-AA40. Next base: position 17,121 of record JBKPNV010000413.1, on the reverse strand, counting down.
CATAGAACGACTTCAGGCGGCGAGTCGCCTCGTCGGGGGCCGCCGCCGCCAGGGGCTCGCCGATTGAGAGTCCGAGCGCGGCCTCGGCTCCGGCTGTCCGCGCTGGGTCGACGCCGTCGAGTCGCTTGGCGACCAGGCGTGACAGCACTCCTTCTTCGATGGCAATCGGCAATGTGGCATCGGACGCATGCACAGCAGGATCCCCGACCGTCACCACGGCCTGGAGGTGCCCGCGGCTCGCGTAGAGCTGCCGGACCTGCCAGGCGAGCGCCTGCGAATCCAACCAGACCGCCGAGGCAGCGAGATGCGGCGCGGCCAATGCATCGAGCTCGGTATTCGACACCTCGCGATTACCGCTCCACGCGATCATGAGGCGCTTGGTCTGCGAGCCGCGCGAAACATGCATTGTGACGCGCGCCAGATCGGACGTCTCGGCTGAGAACTCGAGCTGCAACGTCGCTTGGTAATAGCCACGACGCGCAAGTCCCTGGCGTCCGATCCGCTCGAACTCAGTACGCACCACGTCGGCAATGGGCAAGCCCTGCCAGGCGTCGTACATCGCCTCGAGAACCTCATCGGGGAGCTGATCTCCCTTGACCTCGATAATCGTTCTCGGGCCACGCTCGATGTCGTACGTCAGCGAGACGCGAGAACGATCGGCAGTCAGGCTGCGAGTCGACGCGATGCGGACGCGCCGATAGCCGCGCTCCCGGTAGAACCTCTCGAGCCGATGTCGATCCTCGATCCACCGGCGAACGTTGAAACGATCACCCGTCTCGAGCTCGAGCTTCTGCGCGACCTCCTCCTCGGTGAATCCAGGTGCTCCGGTGATTCGTACTGCGTCGACGATGGTCCGTGACTGCGCCGCTGTCTCCCCCCGAGCGGCGCTCGTCCGCGCGGGTGAGCCGGGCCCGAAGAGAACCGTACGGCGAAATTCCAGCGACCGCGTGCCGTCCTCAACGGAGGAAGCGCGGATCTCGTTGACCGGAGTCGGTTTCCACACGAGGACCCACGTCACCGAACCATCTTCGAGGTTGTCGGAAAAGATCAGGTCGAACGATGACCCGAGCGACTTCAACACCGTGAGATGCTGGGCCGTGCTGACGTCCTTCGACACGAGCTCCAGATCCGCGGCGCCTATGCGAACTGAATCGAGGCCGACGAACTTTCCGGCGAAGCCCAGGATGTCGGTTGCCGCGGCTGCGGCCGCGAAGTTGTCGTCCGACTGCCGATTCCCCGTCGACTGCTCACTTGCCTGCCCGGTGACGATGAGCGACTGAAGATCTCGCTCGCCAAGGGGTGGCACCGAACTGAACGAGGTCTCGATGCGATCCGGGGTGCCGGTGATGCGGATGGTGACGTCGTAATTGCCAATCCGGGTGTCTCCAGTCGCGTCAAATGTCGGGACGAGCCCGTTACCGGGAGCGAAGCGCAATTGGCTGTCGCGGAGGCGATACAAACGGCCTCCTATCGTGAGGCGGCCATTGTCCACCACATCCACGCGCCCCGACAGTGCGGGTGCGTCGATGGTTCCCCCGAGGCGAAGCTCCGGCAGCAGTTCCACCGCGCCAATGCTGTTGTCGATCAAGATCGGATCGGTGACGTCAACGCTGATATCGAGAGCCGTGTCCGCCAGCCACGACGGCAGCGCGGCCTCGCCGGCCCCGCGGGTCGCCTGCGACAGTGAGTTCACCAGTTCCAGGATGCGCGTCACCGGCTCGGTGTACTGGTTGGCAGTGACCTCGACGCTGCCCTGCAGCTGTGCGCCACGCTCCGCGAGCCGCCAGATCAGATCCGCGCTGAGCTGACTGTGCAGGCCGCGCGGCACGTCAATCAGGACGTCACTTGCCACGATCGTCAGAGCGCCGCCGATGGTGTCAGCCTCGAAGGGCAGACGGCCGTCCACGCGGAGGCTGCCGCCGTTGACCGTCCCTCCCATGTTCGAGACCGACAGCGCCTGGTCCTCTAATCGAACGTGGCCGGACCAGCCAGCTAAGAAGATGCGCTGCCCCGGAATCAGCCAGGAGCCGTCGCTGAGTGTCGCATCGGACGTAACCCGCAACGCGCCGGATTGACCATGAAGCTCGATGTCGCCCTTGAGTCGACCTGTGGCGCGACCCGACAGGAGCTTTCCGAGGATGGCCACGTCCGTATCGACTGCAAGTCGGAAGTCGGTCTCGATGCCCTTCACGAGCCCAACCCTGCCGCGCCCAGTCACCGTGGAACCAGGGCCATTCCAGTCGAGGCTTTCGACACTGAGGGCGCCGTTCGCGAGTCGAAACCGGGTGACGTCCGATTGTGCGTAGCGCACTTCGTTCGCGATCACCTCGCCGCGCTCGAGCCTGAGGTCACCGGCAACGGCGGCCGGATCCGGTTTCGATGCGACCAGGTGGGCGGACAGCTCGAAGCGACCGCCAACTCCGTCGATCGGCGCGCGTCCCAGGAGCTCGAACAGCGCGGGGACGTCGAAAGACGCGGTGCCCTCGAGCGTGCCCGGTCGATCGACGGTTGATTGCGCGATTTGGAATCCGGCTGGGAGCCACTGATTCAACCAGAGCAGTGGCGCGTCTGCAGCGATCTGGAGCTGACCTCCCAGTACCGATCCCTTTGCGTCCCGCACCTCCGCGCGGTGACCGGTGAGGACGATCGAGGCGCTCGTATCCTTTGCCAGGACGCGCTCACCCTGCGACAGCTCTGACAGGGTCATGTTGACGGTGCCCGTCGTCGCGAGTCCGGCCGGCACTGCCTCGGTCTCGATGTGACCCGTGATGCGGCCAACAGCGGTAACGTCATGGCTCCCGCTCAGATGCATCAGCCAGGGCGTGAGCGGGCCGAGGTCCCCGGCCATGTCGAGCACGAGTCGCCCGCCCAGCCGAGTCCTTTCAGCCCCCCCAGTCCCGAGTCCCGAGTCCCGAGCCCCGGATCCCGAGCTCGTGTCGAGTGTGCCGCCGGCCCGAACCGCGACGTCACCGATCATCATCGCGACGTCTTCGAACTCCAGGCGACCGCTCGTCAGCCGGGCACGCAGTCCGCGGCTCATCGCGAGTGGCACATCGAGCACGGTTGCGTCGAATGGCGCGACGTCCAGCGTGACGTTCGTCGACGACCACGTGTCCACGTCTCCGTTGAAAGAGATCGAACTCGAGATGCGCCCGCGAATCGCGCCAGGATCGGTTTCCGCGAGCCCCGCGATTTCGAGCAGCCTGACGATTTCGGAATCAACGAGTGTTCCGTGACCGTCGAACGAATATGGGCTCTCGAGGCCGACCGAGACATCGAGCGTCGTATTGACACTCAGCGCGCGTGCCGCCACGCGAATCGTTCCCTCGGAAAGAATGAGATCGGCGCTGACCGCGCCGGCCCCGCGGCCACCGATCGCCATCGATCCGATTGTGAGCTTGCCGTCGCCGACGAGATTCGTGAACGGGCCTTTGACGAAACCGTCGAAGGCTCCGTTCGTGGCGCCGATCGCTGGCGAACCGGCGCGGCCGGCGGAGAGGTCTCTTCCAGAGACAACGGCATCGACAACCGGGTCACTGACCGGTCCGGACCAGGTTGCGAGGGCCAAGACCGATCCGCCAAGCGTGAGGTCGTTTCCTCTGACGAACGTCGCCGACTCCAGTCGGGACGCCTGCAGCCGTAACGTTCCAGTCGACGTCTTCGCGGCGGCATCCGCGTCGAACGAGGCGTCCAGATCGAACTCTGGCAGGCCGGCGACAACCACGGTGCGGCCGATTATCCGGCCGGTCGAACGCATCGCCCCGAGCGTGCCCTCGATCGCCGCGTCGATATCGATCGCGCCAGCTGCGGTCGCCGAGTCGAAATTGACGGGTGCGCCGAATCCCTGCGCCTGACGGATTGCTGCCGGAAGGTCGGTGGTTCTAAGCACGACGCGGCCGGCGATTAGTGAAGCCTGCCAGCGTTGCGAGTCGACGTCGATGTCAGCAGTCGCGTGCAGGTCAACTGGATGCGCATCGCGCGCGGATGCCTTCACGCGCCAGCGTTTCCCGCGCCCGGATCCCTCCACGACCAACGGAATCGCCCCGGTTGGCGCTATCAAACCAGTGGTTGCGTGGATGTCGAAGCGCGGGACCGCCGCGCTGTCATCGGCGCGCCATTCGACCACGGCGGTGCCGTTCTTCGCAAGGAGTCCAGCGAGCGCTGTGGCGCCCGCAATCTGCCGTGCGTCGAGGTCCGTCCACCGCGCTTCAATGCGGCTCGCGCCGCCGGTGTCGTCGAGAACGATCTCGCCACGAGCTTCGACGGTCCCGCCGGCGAAGTCGAGCGTGGCCGTAGTCAGCGAAAGCTGGCCCCGCCGGTATCTGGCCCGCGCCTGGATGTCGCTGACCTGCATGCCCGACCATGCCACGGAGCCGCTGTTGGTCTCGACAGTCACGGTAGGGTCGGAAAGCAAACCCATGATGCGGGCTGTGGCATCCACGCGTCCGACTGGTCGAGATGCGGGATTGGCCGCAGGCTGCTGATTCCACCACGCGGCAAGCTCAGACGTTCCGTTCACCGTGATGTCGACAGTGCTCGTATCGCCGTCAAACGCAACCGCGCCATGTGCGTGCAGTTCCGCATCGCGACGAGACGCCGTCAGCTCGCGCAAGTCCAGCTGGTTGTCATCGACATCGAGAGTCGCCGCGAACGCATCGAAGTCGACGGTTTGGCTGCCGGCGGTCATGGTTACACCGTGCGGCGCTGTGATCGTGGCCGCAAGGCGCCCGGGCGCTGGACTCGTGAGCTGCACCGCCGCGCCGCGCATCGCCGCGGATGTTGCCGGCTGTTGAAACGACACGTCGAGACCATCCACGCTGATCGGCGGCAGCTCGAAACCTGCGCCCGATGCGCCGTTGCTGACACGCGGCAGGTTGTCGCTGCCGTCGGCGTCGCGCTGGATATGAATGCGGGGAGATGCGATCGACAGCCGGGTCACGCTGATATCGGTCCGGCTGAAGCCGGACACTACGTAACGAATGAGCGTTCGCGCGCCGAATGAGATGGTGAGCGCATCGGCGGCCGCGAACGGGGCGTCCGGCGTCTTCGAGGTCGCGAGTTGAATACCCCGAAGCTCTGTCGAAAGTGTCAGCAGGTTATATGCGACCGATTCAGCGTGCAGCTCGATTCCAAATGAACTGCGGGCGGCTTCAACGACACGACGAAGCACCAGCGCACGCGCCGGTGGCGCGTGCGCGGCGAGAAGCGCAAGCAGAGCGGCTCCTGAGGCAGCGACGAGGACAAGGCGGGTTTTGCGAAACATCTGCGCGCCCGCTGATGAGGTTCAGCGCCTACTTGCATTATAGAAGTTGCCGATTATCCCAACAGCGATTGACGTATCATCCCGCCGGACTCCGGCATGGAAACCAAGCGACGTGGATATCTGTTCCCCTCCCTGCTCGTCTGTGTTTTGGCGATCTGCGTCGTCCTCGTCCTGCAGTCATCCGCCAGAGGTCAGTTGCGGCCGTCGCCAACAGCCGTGGCCAGCGCACCGGCCGAGCTCGTCGATCGGCTCCGAGCCGATGCGTTCACTTATTTCCGGTTCGTCAATCGATCGTGGGCCGCGCGCGTATGTGATGCCTTTCGTGACGTCTCCGACCTGCCGATCGTACGACTCCATGGCGACGCGCACGTGGAGCAATACGCACTCACCGACAACGAATGGGGCCTCACCGACTTCGACGACTCGGCTCGGGGCCCTGAATTCATCGACATCGTTCGGTTCCTCGGCTCAATCGATCTCGCCACTCGTCAGCGCGACTGGACACGGGATCGTGACGCATTGTGGGACCGTTTCTTTGCCGGATACCGCGCCGGTCTCACGGATCCTGCGTATCGGCCTCCCGAGCCAGACATCGTCCGAGTGCTTCGCGGGCAGGAGCAGCGGAATCGCGCGGCCTTCCTGTCATGGGGAGAAAGTCAGATGGAACCGATGCCGGCGGCGGCGTCGAAGTCTGTTGTCGAAGGCATGGAGGCCTTCGAGCGCTTCATACGACTCGAACGCTCTGATCTCGGGAGCGGGTACTTCGCGGTCAAGCGTGCGGGATGGCTGCGCATGGGTGTCGGCAGCACCGCGATCAGGAAAGTCTTGGTCCGCGTGCAAGGCCCAACCAACGAGGATGACGATGACGAGCTGGTGGAGGCAAAAGAGGTCGCGAATCTGGACGGCGTCTCTTGCCTCGCCGAGTCAACGGCGGCACCGGCGCTACGTGTCGTTGACGCAACGCGGCAACTCGGTAGGCTGAAGCACGATATCCTGGCAATCGGGCCCACACTGTTGATTCCTGCTGCCGCCGATCGTGCTGAACACTGGCGGAACTGGTGGGTTTCCAACTGGGAAGCATCGTATCGTGAGGTTCGCATCGAGGATGTTCGGTCAGTCGAGGATCTCGGCGACATCGTTTACGACTCTGGCGTGCAATTGGGTGCGGGCGCTCCAACCGACGTCTCCGCACGGAATCAGGCAGTATCGGCGGTCATGAGACTTGAAGGTCGGATGCGGAGGGAAACCTCAACGATCGTCGAAGAGCTGCTCGCGGGATGGCGGGAATTCGCGACTCGCTGAAGCCCGTTTGAGAGTTTTCCAACCGTCGCTGACGCCTAAGCGATCGAAGACCCCAATTCTGGCGACACGACCGTAATCCAGCAACACAGGCGGAAATTGATCGCAGAGCGGCCAGGAGGCGTCACGGGCTGCTGACCACGGGCGAGCGCGCGGGCTCACTCGTACCGCGTGTTCGAACATCCGATGGTTGGTCCACGCGCCCAGCGGGCGAGCAACCAGTCTTATAGTACGGATCATGCAGAGACGCGACTTCGTAACGGCCGCATTCGCCGGAGCCGCCGGCCTCGGGGCCGGGAAGTGGAGCTCGGACCGGCGGTGGGCTCCACTGCTCGAGCAGGAGCAGACCCGAAGTCAAGAGCTCGAGCGTCACCTGCTCCCGCAAAACGCGCGCATGACATTCTCGCAGCAGGGCGAGGACATCGTCCTTTTTCACGTCATCCAGGATCTCCTGCGCGTCGATCGCGCCACCTACATCGACGTCGGCGCCGCCGACCCTGTGTTGAGCAACAACACGTACCTCTTGTGGGGCGTCGGCCACCGCGGCGTGCTCGTCGAGCCGAATCCCGCATTGACCAAGAAGCTGCGCGATTACCGGCCGGGCGATACCGTGGTGGAGGCAGGCATCGGCGTGACCGATGCAACAGACGCCGACTATTACGAGATCAAAGGCAACCCGATGCTCAACACGTTCTCGGTCGATCAGGTGAAGATGCTGCAGCAGGGAAAGAGCGAGAGCGTGGTGGAGCGAGTGCGGAAGATGCCGCTGATCAACATCAACCGGCTGATCACCGAGCAACTGGGCAAGGCTCCAGACGTGCTCTCAACCGATATCGAAGGACTCGATTACGCCATCATTCGCTCGCTCGATCTATCGCGTTTCCGCCCGGGCGCCATCTGCGCAGAGACCGTGGCAATGAGCGCTGCTGGCGTCAACTCGGACATCACGAAGTATCTGGTCGCACACGCCTACGTCGTGCGCGGCGGATCAACGGTCAATACGATCTACGTCGATTCGAAGCGGCTGCCCGTGTAGTGCGCAGGACGCAAGGCGGCGCTCACTATTCGCGTTATCGCGTTCCCAGCTTTTCCTGCTCGCGCGCACCGCGGAGGATGGCCGGCAGACCATAGTTCCCTTCGTGGCAGGCGTACTCGAACATTCCCTCACCTGTCTGCTTGAGCGGAATCATCAGCGTCCACGGACGCGACCACACGGCCGGATCATCGAAGGTGACGTAGTACTCCAGCGTGTCATCGGCGACGCGCCTGAACTTCTCGATGGTATGCAGCTTGTCGGTGGCGCCCACGCGAGTCGCGTTGGCCATGTAGTTGGTCGTGTCCACGACCAATGTGTCGCCCTCCCACCGGGCGTGCGAGTCACCGTGGTATTGCCTGATCACCGGCGAGACGTGCGAGGTCTTGTCGGTTGAAAAGATGCGAACGTCATGGATCATCTCACTGCGCAGCGCAACGACACTCGGGCCTTGCGTGATCTCGAAGTAGCTCTGATAGCCGGCGCGAATGTTCGGCGTGCCATAGCTGACGCAACGAGTGCCGAGAGACAGATCGCCAGCCTTGTCTGCCGGACCTCTTGCCTGCTGGGCCGCAGCCTGCGCGCGGGCCCGTTCGGCCGCGCCAGGTGCGAGGGGAGGAATTCTGCCGTCGGGCGGATCGATGATGAGCGACGTGCGGTTGTCCCACACGCGATCGGACAACCACGTCTGGTCGTAATTGCCGACCTGCGTATCCGTGGAGCTGAACTTTGTCTTGCCCTCGATCGCCGCGGTGAACAGCTCATCGGCGAAAAAGGCGTCGCCGCCGTCCATCATGGCGGCCGCTTTTTTCTTCACATCCGCGAGCTCGGCGTCCGTCATCGTCGCGCGCAGACCGAACTGCTTCGGACGCTCAAGTGGCGTCATGCCGTTGTTGGCCCAGACACCCTGAAAGTCGGGATGACCGTCGGGCATCCGCGGCACCGACCATTTAGCGGAGGTGGACTGGCCGAGTACGGCCGTGCCCAAAAGAGCGATGCTCATCAAACAGCACATCGCGGTTCGTCGAGGCATAGGCTGTCTCCTGGTCCCGAGCATAGCCGAGGAGCGAAGTATTGAAAATCTGGAATTGTCAGCAATTGTCTTCGAGCAGCTTCAACGTAACCGAGAGGACATCCCTCCACCTGCAACGACGGGCATCGCTGGCCGCTCGCTCCGGTTCGCACCGTCGAAAAACAGCCTCTCCGGCACCGTCCTCACGTTGCCTGCGGCGGCCGGGGCAATCCGTACGTGGGTCAGCAATCGAGTCGGTGACGAGCTGATCCGTGCGGCGCTGGCGAATCGCTACCGCCGCAGTCGGTATGCCTGCGAGGCTGTTTTACCTCCTGCGGCTGATCACGGTGCTCACAGTCGCTCGCACCAGCATGCCGTCGTTGCGGTCACGCGCAGAGAGCATCAGCGGGCGAACCGGGACGCGAGCGACCTGTGAGCAGCGTGATCCGGCTCACTAAATCGGGCCCGCAGGCGATCGCATCGCCGTCGCCGCCGATTCGCCATCGATGCCCCCAATAGCTGGTTATCGACACGATTCCTCACCCTCGTACGGATCACAATAAGCGACGGCGTGACCGTAAGCACAAGCGCCAGAGGCTCCGATTTACCACGCTGCGAAACCGGGGCGCCCAGCGCGCGTACTCTGCGCGTTGGGGTGGGAATGGGAGCCGCGGTCCGGTCGCGATGATCCGACGGCAGCCGGAAGCGCGAAGCCGCTATGATGTTTGCGCATGAAACGAGGCGTCGCCGCCGGCGTGCTCATCGTTCTCAGCGCCCTCGCGGCGCACGTCGTCAGCGCGCAGAGACAGGAGGCGGAACGCAACCCGGCGTCGGATTGGCCGTCCTACAATCGCGATCTCGCCGGCACTCGCTACTCTCCTCTGACACAAATCAACACGAAGAACGTTTCGACACTCGTCGAGGCATGGTCGTACAGGCTGCGTCCCGAGCCGGGCACGTCCGTCCCGGCGATCGACAAGCCGGCGAGCTCCTTCGAAATCTTCCAGGAAGTCACGCCGATCGTGGTGAACGGCGTGATGTATCTGCCATCGGGCAATCGCGTCGTCGCCCTCGAGGCGGACACCGGGAAGGAGATCTGGCGTTACGAGTTGCCCGAAGGACTCGCCTCGTTCCGCGGCGTTGCGTACTGGCCCGGAGACGGCCCCTCGACTGCGGTCGGGGCAGGCAAGCTGCCTGCGCGCATCTTCTTCACGAGTCTGAGAAAACTGATCGCGCTCCGCGCTGACACCGGCGCGCTCGACAGGACGTTCGGCGATGGCGGCGAGCTCGATCTCGAGATTCCGTACAGCGGCGTGCCGGTGCTCTATCGCAACATCATCCTCATGGGCTCGAATTTCTTCGGGCCCGGTGAACGGCACATCGGACCGCATTTGACGACGAGCCGCGGCGAGAAGGGCGATGTGCACGCCTACGACGCGCGCACAGGGAAGAGGGCGTGGGACTTTCACACCATTCCGCTGCCGGGCGAAGCCGGAAACAACACGTGGCTCAACGACAGCTGGAAGAATCGCACTGGCAACAACGTCTGGTCGTTCACGCTGACCGTGGACGAGCAGCGCGGCATCGTTTACATGCCGGTCAGCGGTCCGGGCATGAATTACTACGGTGGCGACCGCCCTGGTGACAACCTGTTCAGCAACTCGACGATCGCACTCGACGCGTTGACGGGCAACCTGAAGTGGTACTTCCAGAACATCCGTCACGAGATCTGGGACTACAACCTCCCGCCCGCGCCGGGCCTCATCGACATCAGGAAAGATGGCGAGACGATTCCCGCGCTCGCGCAAGTCGGCAAGTCCGGCTTCATGTTCATCCTGAACCGCGAGAACGGCGCGCCGATTCACGGCGTCGATGAACGTCCACAAGCCAAGGCCAACGTGCCGGGTGAGTGGTATCCCGCGACGCAGCCGATCCCGAAGAAGCCGGGGCCGCTCGCGCGAGTAAGCATGACGCGGAACGATCTCGTCACCGCTGAAGACACCACGCCTGCGCACGCGGAAGCCTGTCGTGCGTTATGGGACAAGATGCAGTTCCGCAACGATGGACCGTACACGCCGTGGAACTATCGGCCCAGCGGTGAACCGCCGTCGCTCGCGTTTCCCGGCATGACCGGCGGCGTGAACTGGGGCGGCACGGCTACCGATCCCGAGCTCGGATACATCTTCGTCAACTCGAAAGACGAGCCCTCCTCCGGCTGGATCGCGCCGAATCCGCGTTACAACGAGAAGACGAAAGACACCGAGTTTCCTTACGTGCATCAGAGCGGCGGCACGCTCAGCGCCGAGGCGCGCGCCGCGGACGGGGGATCGCTCGGCAACCTTCCCTGTTTCCGTCCGCCTTGGGCGAGCTTGATGGCAGTGAATGCCGCGACCGGTGAGTTCGCGTGGCGCGTACCGCTCGGTGTGAACGACCACATGCCCGAAGGGAAGGAGAACGTCGGGTCTCCCGGGTATGGCGGCCCGATCGTCACAGCCGGTGGACTGGTATTCATTGGTGCGACGCGCGACCGGCGCTTCCGCGCCTTCGATTCGCGGAGCGGCAAGGAACTGTGGTCCACGCATTTCGATTACAACGTGACCGCTATTCCCATTACCTACATGGGCCGCAAGGGCAAACAATACGTTGCCGTCGTGGCCGCGACGAACGGGCAGGGCGGCAACGAATCACTGCACGTGTTCGCCCTGCCGTAATAGACGCGCCGAACCGGCCTGCTCAGTCCGCGGCTGGTGGTATCGCGACAAAGGCGTGTAGCGCGCCACCATTGACAACGACATATTGGCCGACGACAAACCCGCCAGGGTTGATCCCGAACGCCACAGTCGCGAAGGCTGTCGTACCGAAAGGCATGCTGCCACAACCTCCTGGTTCCTGGCAGACGAAATCGAAAGTAATGGCGGAGCCATTGAGCGGCTGCACGAAGGCGTGACGTTTCGTGGGAAGCTCGCTTGTGTCACGGAACGTGCCAACGAAGTGCTCGCTCGGGTTGATGTCCCAGATGGCCGTGACCGCAGTGGTCGGAGTCGGGTCGTACGGTTCGAGCATTCCACCGCGTACGAGGTAACCATGCTGTTGATTCAACATGTCCGTATAAAAGCCCACGACGGTCTTATAGTTGCCGGGAGTCGCGCCATTGTTCATGGACATAGGCACTGCCATCGGGCCTGACAATTGACCGCCGTTAGACAACAAACTCAGTGTGCCAGACGAGGTCCACGCGCCGCCGTGCATGGACGGACCGAGGTCATGATCGTGGACGCAGCCGTAGATATCGCCATCGGGAGTAATGCGCTGGGCGATAGCCCCCGGATGCTTGTGCTGCTGCCCGTTTTCGTCAACGGTCGTGGGAAACATCAGCGTTGAGAACTCGCCGCGCCAGTAATGGAAGCCCTTGATACAGGCGGGATCGGCAGCGCTCGGGCAATAGAGCGGCGAGTCCTCCGCCGGCGGGTTGTTGGCATCGTGGACCGCAGCCGTGTACTGCCCCACGATCTCTCCACGCGGATTGATGCCGTTGGCGATCGTTGCACGCACGCCGCGAACGGGAAAATCGAGACTCGTATAGTGGCCATCCCTGAACAGGAATCCATGTTGTGTGCCACCAGCCACATAGACGCCCACGATGTCGCCGCGAGGGTTGATGCCTCGCGCGCTGGTTTGCGCCGCAACTTGACCGGGGGCGAGACCGGCAGGACACGCGGCGACGACCGCCGTGGTGGGGCAAAACACATCGATCGCCACGAAGGTGTATTGCTCGGCGAAGAGCGGAAGGGCCATCACCATCAACGTTCCCGACAGCAACACAAAGAGCGCCTTCTTTCGCATGTTTTCACTCCTGCCTCGTTGAGTACGCGGCGTTTTCCATACGTGCATCACTTCCACACGAAGGCATCTCCGGTTGGGCGCTGCCGTCATGGGTCGGTAGCCGCATCCGTGAAAGATGGAGCGGCCGATATAGATCGCGCAAAAACGGGTGCAAGTGGGTCACGACGCCAACGCCGCGCGCTTGCGACCGGTGAGTAGAGCGCCTATGCTGTTGGTCCTTCAGCTCTTCAGGTCTTGCTGATGCCTGCAGGTCACGACTTCACCGGGCTGCTCGATGACTGGAGCCGCGGCGATCGGGGGGCTCTCGATCGCCTGCTCCCGCTCGTGTACACCGAGTTACGAAGCATCGCCGCCCGCCAACTTCGCCACGAGCGGGCGGGGCACACCCTGCAGCCGACCGCGCTCGTGCACGAAGCGTACCTGCGCCTGATCGATCAGCGCGACGTCGACTGGCGGAACCGCGCGCATTTCTTCGGCGTCGCGGCACAGGTGATGCGTCGAATCCTCGTGGACCATGCGCGACGACTGGGAGCCAGCAAACGCGGTGAGGGTGCGCAGCGCGTACCCTTGGAAGATATTCACGAGATGACCGTCGCGACCGTGATTCCAGTTCTTGCGCTGGATCGTGCGTTGTCGCGGTTGGAGGAGGTCGATCGAGGGCTCGCGCAGATCATCGAGTTGCGTGCGTTCGCGGGGTTGACGATCGACGAAGCGGCGCACGTGCTCAAAGTGTCCCCGTCGACGGCAAAGCGAGAGTGGCGAACCGCGCGGGCCTGGCTCACACGCGAGCTCGGGCTCGGAACAGGTGTGTGACGGGAGGCAGGATGAGCGCAGGATTTCACCGCGTGCGGTATGACCGATGATCGATGGCTGCGGGTGAAGCGGCTGTTTGAAGCGGCTCTCGAACGGCCGCCATCTGAACGGACGGCGTTCGTGTTGGCCGCGGTCGGCGGTGATGACGCGCTGCGCCGGGACGTCGAAGAGTTGCTGGCAGCCGACGGTGTCGGCGCGCCGGTCTCGGAACTGTGGCCGGCGGCGTCCAACTCTTTGCTGGACGATTTGCGAATCGCGTCCAACACCTGGCCTTTCGGAAGGCCGTCGTCGGTCGGGCTGACCGCGGGCAGTCGCGTCGGAAATTATGACGTGATAGCGCCGCTCGGCGCCGGAGGAATGGGCGAGGTATATCGCGCTCGCGATGCGCGCCTCGGACGGGATGTCGCAATCAAAATCCTGCCCCAGGCGTTCACCACGAAACCGGACCGCCTCGCGCGGTTCGAACGCGAAGCGCGTGTGCTGGCGGCGCTCAACCATCCGCATATTGCCGGCATCTATGGGATTGAAGAAACGGGCACAAGTCCCGCTCTGGTGCTGGAACTGGTCGAAGGACCCACGCTGGCCGACCGTATCACCGCGGGCCGTCTCCGAACGGAGGAAGCGCTCACGATCGCACGCCAGATTGCCGATGCGCTCTCAGCGGCACACGACAAGGGCATCATTCATCGCGATCTGAAGCCGGCGAATGTCAAGGTCACGCCCGCCGGCGTCGTCAAGGTGCTCGACTTCGGCCTGGCCAAAGCAGATGGCGAGGGAGTAACGCCGGAGCTTGCTGATTCCCCCACGATCACGGTGAGCCGGAGCGGAGACGGCATCATTCTCGGCACCGCCGCCTACATGAGCCCCGAGCAGGCGCGCGGCCGATCTGTCGACAAGCGCGGCGATGTCTGGGCGTTTGGCTGCGTCCTGTACGAAATGCTCACCGGGCGGAAGGCGTTCGATCGGGACACCGCTGCCGACACCATGGCGGCAATCCTCGAGCGTGAGCCGAATTGGAGACGCCTTCCACCGGCGACGCCAACAACCATCCGCCGCTTGCTGCAGCGGTGCCTCGAAAAGGACGTCAGCAAACGTCTTCGCGACCTCGCTGATGTGTGTCTCGAACTCGAGGACGCCATCGGTCGATCCGGGAGCCGCTCGTTTGCGGTAAGCATCTTCGAGTTCGGTCCGACGGCCCGATGGATCACGGTGGCATCTATCGTCGTACTGGGAATTGCACTTGCGGTCGTCCTGTTGTGGCGCACGTTGGACGCACGTCCGGACACTCGCGAGCTCTTGCAGCCGACCTTCACTCAGATCACGTCTCAATCGGGACTCGAGTGGTTCCCGAGTCTGTCGCCTGATGGCAAATGGGTGGTGTACGGCGGTGACATCGAAGGCAACCGGGACGTCTTTCTGCAGAGCACAACCGGTCAGACGCCTATCAATCTCACGGCAGACTCCCCGGACGATGACGATCAGCCCGCGTTCTCACCGGACGGCGAGCGCATCGCCTTTCGATCGAGCCGCGACGGCGGTGGACTCTTCGTCATGGGCCGCACCGGTGAAGCTGTACGGCGCCTGACGCGTCGTGGTTTCAAACCGACATGGTCGGCCGATGGCGCGGAAATCGCGTTCACGACCGAGAACGCCGACCTCGATCCACAGAACACGCTCGGGCTGAGCTCGTTGTGGGTCGTCGACGTCGCATCCGGCGCGGAACGGCAGCTTGGAACGGTCGACGCGGTGCTACCGAGCTGGTCGCCGCACGGGCATCGAATTGCGTATACGACGAGAGGCGCGATCGCCGGCAGCACACGATTAGATATCTGGACGGTCGATCGGTCCGGCGCGAATCCCGTCGCCGTCACGACGGACGGTGCACCGAACTGGAATCCGGCATGGGCGCCCGACGGCAAACATGTGTATTTCGCGAGCGGTCGCGGCGGCCCCATCAACGTCTGGCGTGTTGCTATCGACGAAGTGTCGGGGACGACGACTGGCCCGCCCGAAGCCGTGACCACGCCCTCGCCGTTCGTCGCTCATATCACGATCGCGGCGGACGGCACGCGAATCGCCTACAGTTCTATCGCACGCAGCCGCAACCTCCAGAAGCTCCGGATTGATCCGGCCACCGGCACGCCACGCGGTGAACCGACCTGGATGACAAGCGGGTCACGACTGTGGGCCAACCCCGATCCATCTCCCGACGGCAAATCGGTCGTGTTCTACACGAGTGTTCAACCTGAGGGCGACCTGTATATCGTCCGCACCGACGGTACCGGCCTGCGGCAGCTCACGAGCGGAGCAGAGCCGATCGACCGGATGCCGCGATGGTCGCCTGATGGCCACTGGATCGCGTTCCATTCAATTCGTGGCAAGAATCAGTTCCTCTGGAAGATTCGCCCGGACGGGAGCGACCGGCAGCAGCTCAGCCCGCTCGCCGACGCAATTTATCCGGCGTGGTCGCCTGACGGATCACGGATCGCGGTCCTGATGGCGGCCGGCATCGGCCATCCCGAGAACAACGTCTACATTTTCGATTCGACCCGACCGTGGACCGATCAAACACCGATCGTCATCCCACCGCCCGCTGACAGCCCATATGAGTTCGTCGTGAACGCGTGGTCGCCAGACGGATCGCACCTGGCGGGTCAGGCCGGGCTCGGAGCGCACGGCATCATCACGTACTCGCTGCAATCGCGCACCTTCGAACAACTGACGGACTTCGGCGGATACCCCGTGTGGCTGCCCGACAGCCGTCATGTCATGTTCGTCGCGGGCGGGCACGATTTCTATGTTGTGGACACGAAATCCCGGAAGGTGGAGAAAATCTTCTCGGTTCAAGGCGACGTCATCGGGCCTCCGCAGTTGACGCGAGACGGGCGCGAAGCGTACTACTCGCGTCGCGTCACGGAAGGAGACATCTGGCTTATGACGCTTACTGCCGCCGACCCGAAATGAGAGTCAGCGGCATGCGTCGATGGAGTTCGTGGCCTCAGGGAGCGGCTTATCATGTTCCCCTGGGTCCCGCCCTCGCCGACGACGATGTTAGCTCCGAGGGCTCGAAGATCTTGACCGAGAGGATGTGACCTCATGAGAATCGCTTTCCGTCTGCTGATCGGTATCGTTATGGTGATCGTGGTCAGTGTCGCGGCGAGTCCACTCGTGCGGGGGCAGAATGCCCGTCCCACGATTGCGACCGAAGACGACTTTCGTCGAGCGATGAAGGAACTCTCGAACTGGGGCCGCTGGGGTGAAATGGATGAATTGGGCGCTGCCAACCTGATCACCCCCGCGAAACGCAAACAGGCCCTGGCGCTCGCGCGAGAAGGGCGGACGGTCTCGCTCTCGCACGATGTCCCGCAGGAAAAAGCGGCGGACACTCCGACGTTTCTGGATCGTGCGCTCGTGACCGTTGCGCCGAACGTTTCGCTCGATCGCTACCAGTACACGGGCACCTACCATGGTGTCGTTCACAGCCACCTCGACGCGGTGGACTGTCACATCATGGTGGACGGAAAAGGCTACAACGGCGTGTCAGTGGAGGAGATCAAAGCGGCAGGCGGCTGCCCGCGCGGCAGCATCAACGCCTTGAAAGATGGGGTGGTCACACGCGCCATCCTGTTCGACGCCACGCGACTGCCCGGCAAGGCGACCGCGCAAGGGTGGCTCGAACCAGGAACTGCGATCCACGCTGCGGATCTCGAGACGCTCGAACGGATGCAGCGCGTGAAGGTCGCGCCTGGCGACGTCATCCTGCTCTACACGGGCCGGTGGAAGCGCCGCGCCGCGCTGGGTGCCTGGCCCAACTCCACGGGCTTCGCCGGCTGGCACATCGACGTCGCATATTTCCTG
>JBKPNV010000412.1:0-7549 GCA_046732795.1 Acidobacteriota bacterium | reverse complement strand
TCGGCGACCCGCCTGCCGCTGCGCCCGTTCCCTCGCCGCACTCTGTGCCTGTCGTCTTCGTGATGGCCAACATCCACGCCGGCGAGGTCGAGGGCAAAGAGGCCGTGCTGCACCTGGCGCGCCGGATGACCACTGGAGATCTGCAGGGATTTCTGAAATCGGCGGTGTGGCTGCTTGCTCCCATCTACAACGCCGACGGCAATGAACGCATCAGTTTCGACAACAGGATCGAGCAGAACGGCCCGATCGGTGGCGTAGGCACGCGTGAGAACGCGAATGGTCTCGATCTGAATCGCGACTTCATGAAGCTCGAGTCGTCAGAAGCGCGATCGCTTGTTACCCTGTTGACGCGCTGGGATCCGGACGTCATCGTGGATCTGCACACGACCAACGGCTCGTATCACGGCTATCACCTGACCTACGCGCCGCCACTCAATCCGAACACCGACGCTCGGATCAGCGCGTTCGAGCGCGAACGTCTGTTGCCAGCCGTTCGTGCGGCGATGCAGGCCTTGCACGGCTGGCGCACCTACGACTACGGCAACTTCGCAACCAGGGAAGCGATCGAGGAAGAGCTCGAAGGATTTGCGCCCGGCGACACGCGTCAGAAGGTCTGGCGGACCTACGACGCGCGACCCAGATTCGGTGGCAGCTACGCGGGCTTGCGCAACCGGATTGCGATCCTCTCGGAGGCATACAGCTATCTTGATTTCGAGAGGCGCGTCAAAGTCACGGAGGCGTTCGTCGAGGAGATCATGAAGTTCGTGACCGCCAACGCCGACGAAATCCGATCGTTGACGGCCCGAGTTGATTCCGATGTGGTCAGCGGATCCGCGTTGATGGAAGGTGGTATTGCCTTTGCCCTCAAACCCTTGCCCAACCCTGTGGACATTCTCGTAGGTGGCATCGGCACCAAAACCAACCCGCGGTCGGGCAAGGCGATGAAGACGATGGAGGAGAGCGCGGTGCCGACGAGCATGACGGTGTTCGATGGATTTGCGACGACGGCAACGCGGCCCGTACCGCGCGAATATCTGATGCAACCGTCAGCCAGCGATCTGCACCTGAGGACCGCGCGGCTGCTGAAGGCGCACGGCATCAAAGTCGAGGAACTCGCCGCTGCCGGTGGCGTGACAGTCGATCGATTCGTGATCGAGCGCGTGAATCATGCCGAGCGCGCGTTGCAGGGACATCGCGACACGTCGCTGATCGGACGGTTCGACCGCGCCACCGTGCAGATGGCAGCCGGTTCGCTCGTCATCCGCACGAACCAGCCACTTGGTCGCCTCGTGTTCTATCTGCTCGAGCCCGAGAGCGACGATGGGTTGACGACGTGGAATGTGCTCGATGAGGCGCTCGAGGCGGGCGGTACGCACCCGATCCTCAAGTCAGTGCCTGGTCAGAACCTGCAGACGCGCCCGTTTCCGTAATCGGTGGTAGAGGGGGTCTCAAACCCGCCTGGATTTCAATGCCACGTGCAGCAGGAGATTCACGACGACCGATAATGAGACGTGGAAACTGGCGGTGAAGTGTGGCGGGCAGAGCGGGCAAGCGGGACATCACGCTCGATGCTCTGGCTCGTGGCGACCGCGGCGTTCATGCAGATGCTCGACACCACCATCGTCAACACCGCGCTGCCGGCGATGGCGAGCAGCCTCGGTGAATCGCCGCTGCGGATGCAGGCCGTTGCCGCATCGTATGCGCTTGCCGTGGCGATGGTGATCCCGGCGTCGGGCTGGCTGGCGGATCGATTCGGGACGCGCGGCGTCTTCGTCGCAGCTGTCGTGCTGTTCTCGCTTGGCTCGATTGCGTGTGCCGTGTCACGAGGGCTGACCCAGCTCGTTGCGGCACGGGTCCTGCAGGGCGTCGGCGGCGCGATGCTGCTTCCGGTCGGCCGTCTAGTCGTGTTGCGCGTCGTCCCGCGCGAAGAGTTTCTTGCGGCAATGAGCTTCGTGACGATCCCTGGCTTGATCGGACCGCTGGTCGGGCCGACGCTGGGTGGCTGGCTCGTGCAGGTCGCATCCTGGCATTGGATCTTCCTCATCAACATTCCACTCGGCGTCGCTGGTGGCATTGCGGCACTGAAAGTGATGCCAGACCTGCGGCGGCCGGTCAGCCGCTTCGACGCCCTCGGCTACGTGCTGCTCGCGTACGCGATGGTGGCGGTGTCAGTGGCGCTCAATGCCCTGTCTGCGGATCAGCCGCGACACGCCGCCGTGGTGATCCTGGTTGTGTCCGGTCTTGCCACGATGGTCGCGTACTGGTTGCATGCCGCACGCACGCAGCAGCCGCTCTTCCCGCTGGCGCTGTTCAAAGTGCATACGTTCAGCGTCGGCATCCTCGGCAATCTGTTCTCACGGGTCGGCAGCGGAGGGATGCCCTATCTGATTCCGCTGCTGATGCAGGTGCCGATGGGATACTCGCCGATGCACGCCGGGATGATGATGGTTCCGGCCGCGCTCGCCGGGATGTTCTCCAAGCGGATGGTCGTGCCGCTGGTGCACCGGCTCGGCTATCGTCGCGTGCTGGTCGGGAACACGGTGTGCGTCGGGTCGGCGATGGCGAGCTTCGCGCTCGTGCGCCCCGGCCTGCCGTTGTGGGTGCATGCCGTGCAGTTTGCGTTTTTCGGCGCCGTCAACTCGTTACAATTCACGGCCATGAACACACTGGCGCTCCGCGACCTCGACGGCGAGCTCGCCAGCGGCGGCAACAGCCTTCTCTCGATGGTGATGATGCTGTCGATGAGCCTTGGCGTTGCCGTGGCCGGCGGCCTGCTGGGAGCCTTCGGCGGCGCGAGTGCCGATCTTGATACGCTCACCGCCTTCCGTTGGAGTTTCGTGTGCGTGGGCCTGGTCACGATTACGTCGGCTGCGATCTTCGCGCAGCTCGAGCCCACCCACAGCTTGCCCCAGACGACGGTTCAGGAAGCCGAAGCGCAATAAACTAACGTTCATTCATGACGCTATCCGCGGGGACGGCGCTCGGACACTACGAGGTCATCACCTTCATCGGCGCCGGTGGCATGGGCGAGGTCTATCGTGCCCGTGATACACGCCTCGGTCGCGAGGTGGCGCTGAAGATCCTGCCTGACGCGTTCGCCGGCGATCCCGATCGGCTCCTCCGCTTCGAGCGCGAGGCGCGGGTCCTTGCCGCGCTGAACCATCCCAACATCGCGACGCTTCACGGTGTCGAAGAGTCCGGCCACGTCAAGGCGCTGGTTCTCGAGCTGGTCGACGGCTCAACGCTGGCGGAACTCCTCGCTCATGGTGCGCTGCCGCTGGGACAGGCGCTGGCAATCGCCGAGCAGGTGGCGGAGGCCGTCGAAGCTGCTCATGCCGCTGGCGTCGTTCACCGCGATCTCAAGCCTGCCAACATCAAGGTCCAGAACTCCCGCGTAAAGGTGCTCGATTTCGGCCTGGCCAAGGCCATGGATGTCGCCGAGCCGCAGGGCCGCTTGTCCAACTCGCCGACGATGACAACCCCGGCGGGCACCAGATACGGGGTCGTTCTTGGAACGGCGGCTTACATGTCGCCGGAGCAGGCGCGCGGCGAGATGGTGGATGAACAGGCTGATATCTGGTCCTTCGGATGCGTCCTGTTCGAGGCGTTGACCGGCCGACCGGTGTTCGAGGGGCGCTCCGTATCCGACATCATTGCCGCCATCATTCGTGGTGAGCCTGATTGGAGCCTGTTGCCGCCGCAGCTTCATCCGCGTGTGCGACTGCTGCTCGAACGCTGTCTCGAGAAGGACAAGGCCAGTCGCTACCATGCCATTGCCGACGCGCGCGTCGATCTGCAACGCGCGATCGCCGATCCACAGGGTACCGCCACAACCGTTCGACGCGCTCACGCGCCGTATTCCGTCCCGTGGTACTGGGTCGCTGCCTTCGCCGTCCTCAGCGCGGTTGCAGGAATCTTGATATGGAGTCAGCGAACGCCGCGTGACCTGACGGTTCGGCGTTTCACCGACGTCCTGCCGCAGGGTCGGGCGTTCACGAACGCAGGTCATCCGCTTGTCGCGATTTCTCCTGATGGCTCCTCGATCGCGTACGTAGCGGATCGCCGAATCTTTCTGCGACTGCAGGATCGCCTCGAGGCGGTACCCATCACGGGCACCGATGGTTCACCATCGACACCTTTCTTCTCGCCGGACGGGCGATTCATCGGATATTTCGATTTCGTCGCTGGTGAGCTTCGGCGAATTTCGATCGGGGGAGGTACTCCGGTCGGGCTCGTGAAAGTGACCAACGTGTTTGGCGCGAGCTGGGAGGCCGACGACACGATTCTGTACGGCGCGGACACTGGCATTTGGAAGATTTCCGCGATCGGCGGCGCACCCGAGCAGCTCGTTCGAATGGAGGGAGGCGCGCGCCCTCATCATCCACAGTTCCTGCCGGGTGGCGAGTCGGTGTTATTCACGCTGCGGTCTGGTGTCGGTTCGAGTCTGTGGGACGAGTCCCAGATAGTCGTGCAATCGCTGCGGACGGGTGAAAGGAAAGTCATTCGCGCAGGACGTGATGCCCGCTACCTGCCCACCGGCCACATCGTTTACGCCATGGGTGCGACGCTGTTCGCGATCGGGTTCGACGCTGCGGGCCTTGAATCGCTCGGCGCCCCGATCCCCGTTGTCGAGGGCATTCGCCTCGCCACTTTGTTTCCAGGGATGACAGGCTCTGCGAACTATGACGTCAGCGCCTCCGGGGTGTTAGCTTATGTTCGTGGCGAGCCGCAGCCACCCACACCGAGACAGCTGGTCGCGGTTGACCGGAAGGGAGTCGCGGAGCCACTGGTCGCCGAGCGGCGTGATTACTGGCGCCCGCGTGTGTCTCCAGACGGGACGCGAGTCGCGGTCGAGGTTGCTGACGACCGCGGCGAACACGTCTGGACTGTCAATCTGGCTGACGGCGACGCCTCGCCGCTGGAGGTTGATGGCCTGCGCAGCGTGTTCTCTGCCTGGACGCCCGACGGGAAGTCCGTCCTCTTTCGTCAGGACCGTTCGGACGATTATGGAATCTATCAGGCGCCGGCTGACGGAAGCGCGGCGCCGCGACTCTTGTACGGCGCGACCGAAGATCTGATGCCGGGTGATGTGTCGCGCGATGGCATCCTGGTGTTCGCTGCCGGTGAGCAGACCGGACGTCGCTCGATCTGGACGATGCCGATCACAGGATCTCAGGCGGTGCCATTTCTCGACACGCCGCACCTCGAGCACATGCCGGTGTTTTCTCCCGACGGCAACTGGATCGCATACGCTTCGAACGAAACTGGCCGCAGCGAGATCTACGTTCGGATGTATCCGTCGAGTGCTGCCACCGCGCGAACGATCTCGGAAGACGGAGGTACGGCCCCGCTCTGGTCACCGGACGGTACAGAGCTCTTCTATCGGAACATGGCCGGCGATCTGGTCGCCGTACCGATGCGAAATGGCGCGCGGGCCGGTCGCGCCCAGGAACTATTCAGGGTGCAGGGTCGGTTTCGCACGTCAGGCAATGCGGCGGCCTACGACATCGAGCGGAATGGTCGGCGGTTCATCATGGTCACGGAGCCCGACAACCCACGCCCCGTTCGCGAGCAGATCGCGGTCGTCGTCAACTGGCCCGAGGAGCTGAAACGCCTCGCGCCGCTATCGCGCTGAAGGTCAAGTATGTATGCATCGATCGATCGCCGTCACTTTCTTGCCGCGCTTCCCGCACTGGCGATGTCGCCTCGGCTCCTCGCGCAGTCGTCGACAGACCCCGCGTTTCGCGTCAACGGGCTCAGCCAGATCACGCTCACCGTGTCCGATGTCGCGCGATCGCTGGAGTTCTATCAGGGGCTGTTCGGGATGCCGGTGCAGGCGCGGCAAGGTTCGACCGTGTTGCTCCGCATCGGCAACGGACCGAGATTTCTCGCGCTGCGTCAGGCGGCTGGCGGCGAACGTCCAAGCATCAGTGCCCTTGGATTCGGTGTGCAGGACTTCTCCATCGATCGCGCGATGAAGACGCTCGCCGCTCATGGCATCGCCGCCGCCCCGTCAGCTGCGGAGAAGCCGGGACCGAAGCAGGCGCTCGTGCGCACACGCCGTCAGAACGAGGGTGGATCCGCGGACGGCAGCACGCGCGATTTGTTCGTCGCCGATCCGAGCGGCCTCGTCTTCCAGCTTCACGACGTCAGCTACTGCGGCGGGAGCGGCCCGCTGGGCAACATGTGTCCCGCCCCGCAGCCCTCGCCACAACCCGGCCTCATCGCGGTGAAGGACACGAGTCACTTCACGATCGCGGCGAGCGACCCGACGACTGTAGACATGTACCTCGATCTCTTCGGCTTCAAGCCGATGGTCTATCAGGCGGCGACGCCCGCGTGGCAGGTCGGGACCGGGGTCCATTTCCTCATGTTCATCGGAGGTGGCGGTCCGCAGCGCGCGGGAGGTGCGGGCGCTCCGCCCGCAGGAGGTCGCGCCGGTGGTGCAGTAACCGGGCGCGGCGCGGCCGATGGGGGTCGTGGTCCGGCGGCGGGCGGACCCGCGCGTGCGGCAGGGATCGATCACGCGTGTATGGCCATGGATAACTTCGATTCGGCGGCCGTCACGAAACTCCTCGTCAGCTACGGCCTCAAGCAGCAAGAAGGGCAAGGGCGTTCACCGCTCGTGACCTATATCTCGCTGCGCATGCCGAATCGCGGCGGCGCTGAAGGAGGAACACCGGAGTTGTATTTCACAGACCCCGACGCCCTGGCGATCCAGCTTCAGGATGTGAAGTACTGCGGCGGTGGCGGATTGCTCGGTGAGTTGTGTCCGCCCTTGCCGCCGCCATGAGCAAGTAGTGTCCGGCTTCAGCCGGACTCGAAACGCGCGCACGTGGTGTCCGGCTTTGGCCGGACCCGAAATGTGGGCAACGGTCTAGCTTGCGCGGCGACCGGCAACTTGCAAGCATGTGGAGGCATGCGTCTCTCACTGTTGGAGCCTGAGTTCGGCTGGGGTGAGAAGGATGAGGCGGGGCCGCAGACGGCCGATTCGCGCGAACGCGGTTTTGTTCGCGACGTCGACGAAGAGGCACTGGGCCACTCTGAGAGTCTCGATCCAGACGAGGTCGGTGATATTGCGGACGAAGGACCTGGCCGTCGCGGGTGACGGTCGTTTCACGCGGGCATGACGGTCTGACCGAGGCGAAGTTGACATCAGGTCCTTATCTAGTCATGATGAGGTCATGACAAGGGCCAAAGTGTCCGAGCTCAAAGCGCGCTTGAGCGCGTACCTGGCCGATGTCCGCGCCGGAGGTGAGGTGCTGGTGTGCGATCGCACGACGCCGATCGCCCGCCTCGTGCCAGTGGACGAAGGCGCCGACGACCTCGTCATCGTTCCCGAATCAGTGCCTCCCGCGTCGCTCAAGAAAATCGCTGGCGTGCGCCCACGAGGGGCCGTTGACATCGATCGCCTGCTGCGCGAGCAGCGTCGCGATCGGTGATCGTCTATCTCGATTCGAGCGTCGTGTTGCGTCCGTTGCTGGCGCAGGTGAATCGTCTGCACGAGTGGGGGACCTGGGAGGTCGCGTACGCCAGTGAACTGCTCGGG
>JBKPNV010000411.1:0-15869 GCA_046732795.1 Acidobacteriota bacterium | reverse complement strand
GCGTCATCCAGGCGCGGCGTCGCGCCCACCACCATCCACCCGGCACGCCAACCAGGCGCGAGGTATGCCTTCGAGACGCTTGAAAACGAGATCACCGGGGCATCGACGTCGAAGCTACCCAGCAGCGGTAGCGGCCCCGCGAATCCCAAGTCCCCGTACACTTCGTCGGCGAGGATCGTCAGATCGTGTCGATCCGCGAATTCAATGAGCGCGCGCCGCACCGCAGGCGGATACACTGCCCCTGTCGGATTGTTGGGATCGATCACGACGAGCACACGAGTGCGCGTACTCACCAGGCTGCGCAAGTGATCGAGATCAGGAAGCCAGCCGCGATCGGGATCCGTGCGGTAGTAACGGGGCTGCGCGGCTATTTTCGCGAGGATTGCCGTATATAACGGGTACGTCGGGGACGGCACCAGCACTTCATCACCCTCATCGACGAGCGCATTCAATGCGAGTTCGATCCCCTCAGAGGTGCCGGTCGTGATGAGTACCCGTTCGGGCGATACAGGCACACCGCGCGCGGCGTAGTCGGCCGCAACCGCCGCGCGCGCGGACTCGATTCCCGCCGAGGGTACATAGCCGTTCTGGTTGTCGCGCATCGCCCGCGTCGCCGCTTCGACCAGGTGCGCAGGCGTCTCGAACCCGAATGCCACAGGGTCTCCGATATTCAGATACCGGACCCGTCTTCCCTGAGCCTCAACGGCTTTCGCTTCCGCGACGATGTTGCGTATCGCGTAAGAGAAGCGGTTGACGCGGCCGGCAACCGGTACGGGACGGGAGTTTCTTGTGGGCATCTGCTCATCTTAAGGGTTGCGGCGAATTCCGGCGAGCCCAAGCCGACAGCTCGGCTGTCAGTCACAGACGGATCGCAATAACTCCCGTTTCTGCAACTAATTGCCCAGACACGTAGCGGTGTCCGGATTTTTGGAGAGAGGATCGCGCAATTCTTACGCTCATGCACGGGGCCCTACAAATTCTGAAAACTTCAAGAATATAGGCCAAAGTCATCAAGCTCGACGAGCAGCGTTGTGAAAAACGCTGCATCCTCCGCAATACTCGAGGTTTGATCAAAGTAAGATTTACATCTTTAGACCGGCGTTTCAGGGCCGAGGGATTCGGGCATTCACTGTAAGTCATTCATACGTAAGGATCAGGGCCGCTGGCAAGAGCATTGATAAGATCTCAAGCGCATGCGGAGACTGGCGGCTTTCGTGGCTAGCGTCCTGGTCGGGGCCAGCTCGCTATCGGCCCAGACCGCTGCACCCCGCAGCTCAACGGACCAGTCTCAAGCCACATTCAAGTCAGGGGTCGATCTCGTCACACTCAGCGTCGCGGTTCGCACTGACAAGGGCCGCGTCGTCCGGGATCTTCAGAGCGAGGATTTCACCGTGCTCGATTCCGGGCGGTCTACCAAGATCGTTGATTTCTATGTTGGCGATTCGCCGATCAGTCTCGCAATCCTGCTCGACATCAGCGGCAGCATGGCGGTGGGCGGCAACATGGACCGGGCTCGTGAAGCCGTGAACGTGGCGACGATGAACCTGCGCGGTGGCGAAGACGAGGCCGCACTGTTTACCTTCGATTCGGAGCTTCAGCAGGTCGTGGGGTTCACACAGGATCTCGACCACGTCCGTCGTGTCAGCCTCAAAGGCACACCGTGGGGCAAGACCTCTCTCTATGACGCGATCGGGGACACCGCGACAAGCGTCAGTGAACGCGCAAACCGTCATCGCGCGTTGCTCGTCATCACTGATGGAGTCGACACAGGGAGCAGATTCACCGCCGCCCAAGTCTCTGCGATAGCCAGCTCGATTGACGTGCCCGTTTACCTTCTGACCGTCGTGACGCCGCTCGATCATCCCGGCACTGAGTTCGAGGTCACGAGCGATGGTCGGTCTGCGCAGACCGCAACCCTCGATGATCTCGCCCGCTGGACTGGCGGAGACATGCGTATCGCCAGTACGCCGGCACACATCTCTATGGCCGTTCAGGATCTGTTCACTGAACTTCGTCATCAATATTTGATCAGCTTTGAGCCACGAATTCGTCCCGGGTGGCATCCCCTTGAGATTCGTACACGGAAGAAGGGTCTAGTCGTCCATGCGCGGGGGGGCTACATGTCTGGCCCGTCGCGCACCGGAAGTTAGTCGTCACAGGAGAGGAAATCATGCGGAAGAGTCTGTTGGCAGCATCGTTAATGGCATTGACCGTGGCTGTTGCGCCGGCGTGCGCAACGAAGAAGTTCGTGCGAACCGAAGTCGGTAACGTCAACGGCAAGGTTGACACGCTGACCGGTACTGTCGAGGAAACACAGGAGCGCACCCGCCGCAACGAGGAACGGATCGGCGCGGTGGACCAGAAGGCAGAAGCGGCAGGTAAGTCCGCGACCGAGGCACGAGCGGCCGCCGATGCTGCCGCGACCGCCGCGAAAGAGTTCGCGAAAGACGCCGACACCAAGGTGGCGACTGTGAACAACCGCGTCAACGCCGTCGAGGCTGCGTCGCGGAGGCTGATCTACGAAGTGACGCTCAGTGAGGATCAGGGCAACTTCGCGTTCAACAAGACCGAATTGCCTCCCGAAGCGAAAGCACGGCTGGACAAGATGGTCGCAGACCTCAAGGCCGACCCGAAGGGTGTCTACATTGAAATCGAGGGCCACACGGACAATCGTGGAACACCTGAAGTCAACGAGAAGATCGGTCTCGAGCGCGCGGAAGCCGTGAAGCGTTATCTCTACGAGCAGCACCAGGTTCCCCTTCACAAGATCAACGTGATCTCCTATGGTGAAGAGAAGCCAGTTGCGCCGAACAACACCCGTGACGGTCGCGCGCAGAACCGCCGCGTCGTCGTCAAGGTCCTCTCGTAAGACTCGCGCCGAGCGAGCTCGTAGGTTTCACCGCGGGCAGAGCGGATCCTCCGCGGATCCGCTCTACCGCATACTCCCCAGATCAACCGTCACGTGCCCTAACTCGGTTTTCCCATCCAGTACGGCCACCTCAACGCGCTGATTCGCATCTAGTGCCGATCCATCGAGTGCGGCCGTTATCGTTCCACCCACCACCGGCTGTCCGCCACCAAAGGCGCTCGGGTTGGGAGTCGGCAACGCGGGCCCGGGTGATTCCGGTCTGGGCCCGAAACGAGGGTGTCGGTCGATTCGCTGCGGTACCAGACGGCGGCCTCCGGACAGGATCACCTCGACTTGATACGACGGCACTGCTACGAACGTGTTGAGCGGATGAAACGTCATCTCGACCAGCAGGTCGATCTGCTTGGGCATGTCTCGAAGCGTGTCCGATGCCTCCCGCTGACCAAACTGGGCGCGGCCGCTGCGA
Organism: Acidobacteriota bacterium; assembly: GCA_046732795.1. GTDB lineage: Bacteria > Acidobacteriota > Vicinamibacteria > Vicinamibacterales > UBA2999 > Gp6-AA40. The sequence goes on along the minus strand of JBKPNV010000411.1, from coordinate 12,534 downwards.
GCATTCATTTCTGCGGCGAGCTCGACACGATGGAATGGGGTGATCACGTCGATCCAGTCAATCGGCGGCTGCGCGACTCGCACCCGATAGGGCACATGAAATCGCGTGCGCTCGGACTCGATGCGCGATTGTCCGATGTAGATGGCTTCCTCGATGGCTCGACGGTCGAGCGTGAGCTGGACGGCGTCGACTGAGACAACTCCACAAGCCATGCAGGTGATTGCTGCGGCGGCGCGCCACTTCATGCCGGAATCGTAGCAGAGCCGCAGGCGTGAGCGGCGGACGTCCGCCAGCGATAGTATTCAGCCATGAATCTCGACGGTCGCGTGGCCTTGATTACCGGTGGGCGTCGAATCGGCGCCGTCGTGGCAACGGAGCTGGCACGCGGGGGGGCCGACGTCGCGTTGGTCTACAACCGGTCGAAGTCTGAAGCAGAGGAGACGGCGCGCGCAATCGAAGCTGTCGGACAACGCGCAATCATCCTTCATGCAGATCTGCGTGAACCGGCCGATTGCCAGCAGATCGTCGATAGCACCGTCGATCGCTTTGGACGACTCGACGTGCTCGTCAACATGGCTTCGGTGTACAGATCGGTTCCTTTCGACGACATCACCGTCGACATCTGGGAGACCCAAATCAATGTGGATCTCCGCGCCGCCTGGTTGTGCGCGCGAGCGGCGGCACCTCACATGCGCCGCCTGCGGGGTGGGCGCATCATCAACTTCGGTGACTGGTTGGCTCGAAGCGGACGACCGCGATACGACGGCTATCTTACGTATTACGTCGCGAAGGCCGGAGTCGCCGCACTGACTGAAGCGATGGCGCTCGAACTGGCCAAGGACCAGATCCTCGTGACTGCCATTGCGCCCGGGCCGATCGTTGCGCCCGAGGACACATCGAACGAAACCTTCGCAGCCGTGGAACGCGCGACGCCGCTCGGACGATGGGGCGGCGAGGGCGAAGTGGCGAAAATGGTGCTGGCCCTCATCGATAGCGACTTCGTGACAGGCGAGATCATTCGAGTCGACGGCGGTCGGCATCTGAAGTGATTAACGTGCCTGCGCGAGAATCGCTGAGAGCGTGGACCAGGCATCCTGCATCGGCAGATTGCAGATGCAGAAGTGGCGCACACCAAGCGAACGCATCGCCCGAATCGTTCGCGCACAGACCTCGACGGCCGGCAGGCCGGCGCCAAACTCCTCTATCAGCTCTTTCGCCGGAACTGGCATGAAGCGGCTCAGCGTCGTGAGTGTCTTCGCGCTTGCGCTTCGATAGTAGAAAACGTTGAACATCCCTGGAATCGGCACCCGCCGGCGATTGACCTCGTCGAGGAAACGCTGAACCGGCTCCAGGTTCAGGTGACTGACGACCTGCGTCAGATAGAACTCGGCGCAGAAGCGTTCGTCCAGAAGGAAGCCGACCTGTTGCACGGCGGAGGCATGTGGATTCGCCCAGCCTCCGAGAGAGAGGCGCGGCTCGCGCTCGCGAATCAGACACCGCAGGTCCCACGCGTGCTCGACGCATCGCGGCCTTCCCACAGAGGTGTCGCCCCCCAGGACGACCAGCGACGAAAACCCTTGCTGCCATGCCTGCTCAGCGTATGACAGACAGAAATCGAGCGGGTGCTTGCTCGTCAGAAATGGTGTGACGAGATCGCGTGGTAATTCGCGTCCGAGGTTCGCGCTGAGATGTCGGAGGTTGTTCTCCTCCGGAGTGCCCACGGCGCTATCGGTGAGAAAGGCCGGGATGCCATGGCGGCCAAGTCGCCGGATCTCATGATAGCTGTCTATCCAGGCGTCCATACCCTCCGACGAACCCAATTCGGCCCGCGGCGGCCGGAGCTCCACAGCGACGACGGCGGCGTCGCCGCCAAGCGCATCGGTCAGCATCTATTCGCGCGACGAGCGCGGCGCCGGAGCTGTTGGCTGAGTCACGCGCAACACGAAATCGAACATCGTCTGCTGAAGATGCGCGATCAATCGTGGATCGCTGAACCCGTGCCGCGACTTCGCGTAGACCATCATTTCGAACGGTTTGCCAAGTTTCTGCAGTTCGTAGGCGAACTGAACAGAGTTCTGCATGTGAACGTTGTCGTCCATCGATCCGTGGATGAGCAGCATCCGCGCATTCAACCGGTCGGCGGCAAAACGTGGAGCAGTGCGGCGATAGCCGTCCTCGTTGTGTTGTGGCATCTTCATCAGGCGCTCGGTGTACACGGTGTCGTAATCGCGCCAATCGGTGACCGGTGCGCCGACGATGCCCGCCGACCAGCTCGTGCTGTGTGTCAGCGCGTATGCCGTCATGAACCCGCCGTAGCTCCAGCCGCTCAGGACGATGCGGCTGGGGTCGACCCATGTCTGCTGCTTCAGCCAACTGATGCCGTCTTCGAGATCCTGCAATTCGAGTTCGCCCAGACGGCCATACACTGGCCACTGTGACTCGGCGCCTTTGCCGCTGGCGCTTCTATTGTCGAGAACCCAGACGACGATGCCGTGCTGCGCAAGCAGCTGGTAGAACATGTAGTCCGTTCCATCCCATCGATCGCGAACCTGCGCGGCGCCTGGTCCCGCGTAAGTGAACTGGTAAATGGGGTACTGGCGGGAAGGATTGAAGTCAGGCGGCTTGATCAGCATTCCGTCCATGAGGAAGCCGTCGCGCGTTTTGACCTGCACGAACTCGGGGGGGGTTGGTTTGAATTCGGCAAGCGCGGGAACGGGATTGGCGTCAACGACCCGAACCTCGGAGCCGTCCGCCCGATGCAGCCGCACCTGCGTCGGCGTGGTGATGTTGCTCCAGATGCCCACGTACCGGGTGAAGTCCGGATTGAATATCGCGCGATTTGTGCCGCCGGCCTGCGAGAGCCGCGTCATACCGGTTCCATCGAGTTGTATCCGATAGATGTCGGTGCCGACCGCACTCCGCTCGGGCGACGAGAAATAAACCGCACGGTTGGTTTCGTCAACGCCATAGAACGTGCGCACTTCCCATTTGCCGGTCGTGATCTGCTTCATCATGTCGCCGGCAGCGCTGTAGCGATACAGGTGCTTGAAGCCGCTGCGCTCGCTGAACCACAGAAAGGACCCGTCTTTCAACCAGATCGGATTACCGTTTTCATTCACCCAGGCCGGCGTCGTCTCGCGAAGCAGTCGCCTGGCCCTGCCGTCTGACGCATCGGCCAGCCGCAAATCGAGCCACGTTTGCTCCCGGTCCTGCACTTGGTGGACCACGTCGCGCGAGTCGGGCGTCCAGCTGACGTTGACGATGAGACACTCGAGCGCCGAGTACTCACTCAGGTCAACCCAGGAAGGACTGCCGCCGGAGACGTTCGCGATCCCGAGCTTCACTGTAGGATTGGGATCTCCGGCCTTCGGATAGTCGGTGACTTCGAGCGTGGGGCGATATGGAATGTGATCGACCACGGTGTACTCGGGAACCGGCCGCTCGTCCAGTTGCAAGAAAGCGACGCGAGAAGAATCAGGGCTCCACCAGTAGCTCCTGAACTGCCCGCGGCCGTAAATCTCTTCCTGGTACAGCCAGTCGAGCTTTCCGTTGAGCCTTTCGCGACTTCCGTCCGTGGTGAGTGGCTGCTCGCGTTTAGAAGCGATATCCACGACGAACAAGTTATTCTGGCGGACGAACGCAACGATACGCCCATCGGGACTGAACGTCGCGAGTTCCTCCTCTCCGAGGGCCGAGGTCAGGCGTTCTGCTTTTGCCGACGGAAAGGAATAGAAATACAAGTCCTCGGCGATCGTGACCAGCGCTCCCGTATGAGCAGGGTTCAACGTGAGGTCGTTTGAGTGCGAAATCTGTCGAGCCTCATCGCGGGTGACACCGGGGAGCGAGGCGAGCGACGTTTCCATGGCTCCGGCGTCAAACAATGGCGACGTGCGACCGGAAGCCGCGTCAACCTTGAGCCACTCGACACCGCCTGCGTCTCGCCGTCGACTGAGATAAGTTGCGGGATCGAGCCACGTGATGTTGGTGTCTGGCGTGCCGCTGAAGTCGATTCTGCGCGTCGGGTTGTAGAGGTCGTCGATCGTCAGCCGGCGCGAAGAACCGACTTGCGCGTCGACTGTCGGCAGAGCCGCCAGAACGCTTAATGAAATCGCCAGGATGAGAGTGCGCTTCCCCATGATTGACAGAGTAGCACCGCAACCGGACCCCGAGCCTACACTGCGGTGCCGCGACAGTTCGCGAAAAACCCTGATATCGTCGTCACTACGTGGCGAAACTGACGTTTCTCGGGGCGGCCCGCACGGTTACGGGTTCCAAGTACCTCCTCGAGCACAATGGACGACGGGTTCTGTTCGACTGCGGGCTATTCCAGGGGCTGAAAGAGCTTCGGCTCCGCAACTGGGATGAATTTCCAGTAGTTCCATCGAGTCTCGATGCAGTCGTGCTCACGCACGCTCACCTGGATCACGTCGGCTATCTCCCACGGCTGACCGCTCAAGGCTATAAGGGGCGCATCTTCTGCACGCCGGGAACAAAGGATCTGTGTCAACTGGTATTGCCGGACGCCGGCCGCATTCAGGAAGAGGATGCCCGGCAGGCAAACAAGCATGGCTACTCGAAACATGATCCCGCGCTTCCGCTCTTTGGGGAAAGCGATGCGTTACGAGCGCTTACCTACCTGCAGCCACTCGGATTCGAACGACCTATCGAGGTCTCTCCAGGGACCACGGTCGAGTTTCACCCTGCCGGTCATCTACTCGGATCGGCCTTCGTCATCGTGCGGCTTGGCAGTGGTCCCACCATTCTCTTTGGTGGGGATCTCGGTCGTTACGATCGGCCGATTCTTCCCGATCCGTCGAACGCGATTGCCGCCGACGTTGTGCTCGTGGAATCGACTTACGGTGATCGTGATCACGGGGCCGATGAGTCGGGCACGCAACTGGCGGCGGCAATCAAGAGCACGACCGCTCGCGGCGGCAAGCTGGTGATCCCGGCCTTCGCGATCGGACGCGTCGAGGAGGTGCTCTACTGGTTGCGCCGACTGGAGGCTGAGCATCGGATTCCAGTGCTGCCTGTCTATGTGGACAGCCCGATGGCGACGGAGGCACTCCGGTACTACTCGGCTCGTGTCGCTGAACTCGATCCGGAATTGCGGCCCGTTTCGGGCCAGGTGTACGCGTTCGCCACTACGCGTTTCCAGACGGTCGCGTCCACGCAGCAGTCCAAGGAGCTCACAGCGAGTCGCCGCCCGGCTATCGTGATCTCATCGAGCGGCATGGCGACGGGCGGCCGCGTCCTGCACCACCTTGCCGCGGCGCTTCCGGATCAGAGAAACACGGTACTTTTTGTCGGCTATCAGGCCGCAGGCACTCGCGGACGGCAACTCGTCGACGGCGCGCGCGAAGTTCGCATTCACGGGCGAAGCATCCCGGTCAACGCCACCATCGCGAAGATTGATTCGATGTCGGCGCACGCCGACCGCGGCGAGATCCTCAAATGGCTCGGTACTCTGGGGTCGGCTCCGCGCCGCCTGTGCCTGGTGCATGGAGAGCCAGCGCCCATGGACGCCTTGAAGGCGCTGATCCACGCCCGATTCTCGTGGACACCGCATACACCTGGGCATGGAGAAACGATTGAACTCTGAACGGCGGTATCTGCTCGAACGCGTCGACGACGTGGCAGTGGTGCAGTTGTACGCGGACGGCTTTGCCGATCTCGGGCTTCGCGAGAAGGCCTTAATCTGGCACTTGTACCTCGCAGCGCTTGCGGGACGCGATATCTATTACGACCAGCGTCATTCGCAAAGTCTCGAGATGCGCGGTGTAGTCGAGGCGATGCTGACCCACGGAGGGGGCGTCGCGCCCGCCGTTCTCCAGGAGATCAGGCGGTACACGAAGCTCTTCTGGATCAATAGCGGTCCATACAACAACGTAACGGCCCGCAAGTTCGTGCTCCGCCTCTCGCAGGGAGAATTGCTCGAGGCTGCCATGATCGCCGCGAAAGCCGGTGCCGTCCTGCCGACCAAAGCCGGCGAATCGGTCGAGACGCTCGTCGACCGGCTGACGCCCATGTTCCTGGATCCCTCAGTCGATCCGATGGTGACCAACAAGACTCCGGGCCCCGGCCGGGACATCCTGGCTGCAAGCTCCAACAATCTTTACGAAGGCGTCACCCTGTCCCAGCTAGAACAGTTCACCGAACGTTATGCGTTGAACTCCCGCCTCACCCAGAGGAACGGACAGCTGGTGGAAGAGGTGTATCGACTCAACGGCCGGTACGATCGCGAGATACGGCGCATCATCGGCCATCTTCGCGATGCGATCCCCTTCGCAACGCCGTCGATGGGTGCTGCGCTCGCGGCGCTCATCCGCTTTTACGAGACCGGGGAAGAGGCCGACCGGATCGCGTACGACGTCGCGTGGGTCCGCGATCAGGATTCACCTGTCGACACCATCAACGGCTTCGTCGAGGTCTACCTCGATCCGCGAGGCGTCAAGGGGGCGTGGGAGGGAATCGTCAGCTACGTTCACGAAGCGAAGACGCGGGCCATTCATACACTCGCGGCGCATGCGCAATGGTTCGAAGACCGGATGCCGTGGGATCAGCGCTTTCGGAAGCCCGACGTCGCGGGTGTCACCGCCCGCGCGATTGAGGTCGTCGTGGAAACAGGCGATTCCGGGCCGCTCACCGCAGTCGGAATCAACTTGCCGAACGATCAGACGATTCGTGAACGATACGGCAGCAAGTCCGTGACGCTGACCAATGTGAGCGACGCATACGAGCGCTCCACTCCGGAAGCGATGCGCGTCGAATTCTCCTGGAGCACGGAGGAAGCCCAGCGCGCCATCAAATGGGGAGGCTTTGCGCAGGAGCTCACGACCGCGATGCATGAAGTCATCGGCCATGGCTCAGGCCGGATGTCGCTCGAGGTGACGGAGCCGCCGCACAAGCTTCTGGGCGAGCAGTATTCCGCCATCGAAGAAGCCCGTGCCGACCTGGTTGCGTTGTACTTCATTCCTGACGCGAAGCTCGTCGAGCTGGGAATCGTCCCCGCGGAAGACCACGATGACATTGTCGCTACTGAATACGAACATTACGTCAGGAACGCGCTGGTTCAACTGAGACGGGTCCGTGAAGGCACTCAGATCGAAGAAGATCACATGCGCAATCGCCACATGATCGTGAGCTGGTTGCGCGCGCATACGAGGGCAATCGAAATACGCAAACGTGATGGCCACACGTATTTCGTGATGGTCGATGCAGCCGCTTTTCGCGACGGCGTTGGCCGCCTGCTGACCGAGGTCCAGCGCATCAAGGGTGAAGGGGATGCGACGGCGGCGCGGAACTTGTTCGAGGAGTACGGTGTGCACTTCGATCCGGCCCTGCGGGACGAGATCGTTGCTCGCGTCGATCGGCTGCACTTGCCGTCGTACACCGGTTTCGTCATGCCGCGGCTCGCCGCTCGACGCGATGCCGCGGGAGCGATCGTCGACGTCGACATCTCGTATCCCTGTGATCTCGAGGCGCAGATGCTCGAGTACTCGGCCTTTACGCGAATGGATGGCCACGACTCCGGCCCTGTGACGGCCTGAGTCTTCGGCGTGGTGCGATGTTCTCGAATCGTCTACCGCCCCACGTCGAGACGAACCGGCTGACGCGCGCCGTAGTGGCGCTCAGCCAGGCAGGCACTCCAATCATCGACCTCACCGAGTCCAATCCCACCTCTGTGGGATTCACGTATCCCGGCGATCTCTTCGATGCGCTCATCGCGGATCATGTCAAGCGGTACGATCCGCAGCCGCTTGGCCTTCGCTCGGCACGCGAGGCCGTTGCCGCTGACTACGCGCGACGCGGCGCTCGAGTCGACCCGAATCACGTTGTCCTGTCAGCGAGTTCCAGTGAGGCGTACAGCTGGCTGTTCAAACTGCTTTGCAGCCCGGGCGACGGTGTGCTGGTCCCGCAACCGAGCTATCCACTCTTCGAACATCTCACTCGTCTCGAATCGGTGCATCCGATTCCGTACCAACTGCGCTATCACGGACGATGGGAGATCGATTTCGCAACCGTGATAGAGGCGCCGGCGCATGTGCGCGCGATTCTCCTCGTGTCACCGAATAACCCAACCGGCTCGTTTGTCAGTCGAGACGAGGCGCACAGGCTGGCCGAAATCTGTCGGGCGCGCAGATGGGCCATCGTCGCCGACGAGGTGTTCGCCGACTATCCGCTCGACGCAGCCGCCGCTTCCACCGAGATTGCGATGGATCTCGACGTGCTCTCCTTCACGCTGGGAGGTGCGTCGAAGTCGCTCGGCCTGCCGCAGATCAAGCTCGGCTGGATGGTTGTCGGCGGACCGCGCCAGCAGCGTGATCGCGCCATCGCGGCGCTCGAGATCATTGCCGATACATTCTTGTCCGTCGGAACGTCAGTCCAGGGCGCTGCGCCATCGTTGCTGGCCCGCGGCGATGCCATCCGGAACCAGATTCGTCAGCGCATCGCGTCCAATCTGGCTTGCGCTCGACACGTGATCCGTCAATTCCCGTCGTCCACGCTGCGGCCGGTCGAAGGTGGTTGGTCCCTTGTTGCCCGAGTGCCGGCGCTGCGTTCTGAAGAGGCGCTTGCCGTTGAATTGCTCGAGCGAGAGCGCGTGCTCGTGCATCCTGGGTACTTCTTCGATTTTCCTCACGAAGCGTTCATCGTCGTCAGCCTGATCCCGCCTGCGGATCAGTTCGCGGACGCGTTTGCTCGCGCACTGCGATTCGCCGCGTCGGAGACTTCGTAGTTGCGCGAGCACAGGGGATAATCGGATCTATTTTGCCGGAATAAGTCCCATCATGACGCTCGTGTCTAATGATCGCCGCGCAGGCGCGCTCGTGCCGTTGTTCTCGATGCCGTCGACGCGCAGTTGGGGTATCGGTGAAATCGGCGATCTCGAGCGGATGACGGCATGGCTGGCGAGTGCCGGGCAGCGGCTGCTCCAGCTTCTGCCGATCACCGAGACATCGCCGGATGACCCCTCTCCATATGGCGCGCTCAGTGCGATGGCGATCGACCCGCAATACATCTCGCTGGCCGACGTGGACGATTTCTCGGCAATTGGCGGCGAGGAGCACCTCGAGGATCCACTGCGGGCGGCCCTCGATCGGGTGCGCTCGATGCCTGCGATCGACTACCGCACGGTGCGCACGTTGAAGCATGTCTCGCTGCGCCGCGCTTTCGACCACTTCATGAAGACCGAGTGGGCGAGCGATTCTGCGCGGGCGATGGCCCTGCGGGCCTTTGCGGCGGATAACGCATGGTGGCTGGATGACTACGCGCTCTTTCGCGCGCTGCATGCGCGTTACCAGGAGCGTGCCTGGACCGACTGGCCGGAACAGCTTCGCCGGCGCGAACCACAATCGATCGAACGCGAGCGGCGCGCCCTTCACGACGAGATTCTGTTCCGCACGTACGTGCAATGGATTGCCGATGATCAGTGGCGCACCGCGCGCCGGCGCACCAATGGGGTCGCGCTCTTCGGCGACTTACCCTTCATGGTGAACGGCGATAGCGCGGACGTGTGGTCACGGCAAGATGAGTTCGATCAGGACGGCTCAGTCGGAGTCCCGCCCGATGCGTTCAGCGCGACTGGGCAGGACTGGGGCTTGCCATCGTACCTCTGGGACGTGGTGCGGGAGCGCGATTTCGAATGGCTGCGCCTGCGCGCCCGGCGAATGGCGCAACTCTTCGACGGCTATCGAATCGATCACGTCGTTGGGTTCTATCGCACATTCGTTCGGCCGAGGGGCGGTGGACAGGGCGTGTTCACGCCCGCTGACCAACCTTCACAGGTTGCCCTCGGTGAGCAGGTGTTGAACGTCTTCCGATCGACAGGCGTCGCGATCGTTGCAGAGGACCTCGGCACCGTGCCGGACTTCGTTCGCGAATCGCTGGCGCGTGTGGTCGTCCCGGGCTACAAGGTATTTCGGTGGGAGCGTCATTGGCACACGCCCGGCCAGCCATTCCGGGACCCCCCGGAGTACCCGGCCGCAGCCGTTGCCACGTCCGGGACACATGACACGGAGCCGATGGCGGTGTGGTGGGAGCAGGCTCCGTTGGGGGAGCGAAGGGCTGTACTGGAAACGCCGTCGGTCCACAGTCGCTTGAGTGAGGAGGAGCGCACGCGCGCGCTGACCTCCTCGTCGTTGTCATCGACAGTGCGGCTGGCTTTGCTGGAGGTGCTGTATGCTTCTGGTGCCAATCTTCTCGTCCTCCCAATCCAGGATGAATTCGGATGGAGCGACCGCATAAATCAGCCGGCGACTGTTGGCGACCAGAACTGGACGTGGCGCCTGCCGTGGCCCAGCGATCGGATATCGAGAGAACCTGAAGCGATAGCGGTTGCCCAACAATTGAGAATGTGGTCGGCGAATTACCGACGCTAAGCCGCACACGTTCTACTTCCCCATCTTCCCGCTGATTTTTGCCCACGTATCCTTGAGCGTGACGGTCCGGTTGTAGACCGGGGCGCCGGGCTGTGAGTCGGTGTCGACGCAGAAGTAGCCTTGACGCTCGAACTGAAACCTGGCGCCCGGCGCCGCGTTTGCAAGCATCGACTCGACCTTGCAGCCGGTAAGAAGGGTAAGCGATTCGGCATTGAGGTCGGTCAAGGGATCGCGCCCGTTGTCGCCGGGATCCTCCGAACGGAACAACCGATCGTACAACCTCACTTCGGCATCGACCGCGTGGGCAGCCGAGACCCAGTGAATCGTGCCCTTCACACGACGCGCCGCAGTGGCGCCGTTCAGCGACTCTGTGTCAATCGTGCACTTCAGTTCAATCGGAGTGCCAGAGAGATCGGTGACCACGCGCTCGCATCTCAGGATGTATGCGTATCGAAGACGGACCTCGCTGCCCGGTGACAGCCGGAAGAACTTCTTGGGTGGATCCTTCATGAAGTCATCCGCTTCGATGTAGAGCACTCGCGAGAACGGAATCTTCCGAACGCCGGCTCCCGGGTCTTCGGGGTTGTTGACAGCAGCGACGTCCTCGACCCGGCCTTCCGGGTAGTTCTCGATTTCGACTCGCAGCGGATGAAGGACGGCCAGGCCCCGTTGCGCCCGGCGATTGAGATCCTCGCGCACCGTGTGCTCGAGCAACGCCACGTCGACGACGTTCTCCTTTTTCGCAACGCCGATCCGGGTGCAAAAATCCCGAACAGCCTCCGGTGTGAAGCCGCGGCGGCGCAGTCCGGCGATAGTCGGCATCCGCGGATCGTTCCAGCCGCGCACGAGCCCTTGTTCGACGAGCGCCAGCAACTTTCGCTTGCTCATGACGGTGTAGTTCAGGTTCAGCCTCGCGAACTCGATTTGCTGTGGCCGGGAACGGAATCCGCCATCGTGCCCCAGATTGTCCACGACCCAGTCGTAAAGCGGCCGATGATCTTCGAACTCCAACGTGCAGAGCGAATGCGTGATCCCCTCGATGGCGTCCGAAATCGGGTGCGCGTAGTCGTAGGTCGGGTAAATGCACCAGACGTCGTGCGTGCGGTGATGTGTCGCGTGCCGAATCCGGTAAAGGGTCGGGTCGCGCATGTTGATGTTGGGCGACCCCATGTCGATCTTCGCGCGGAGCACATGCGTGCCGTCTGGAAATTCCGCCGCCCGCATCCGACGGAACAACTCGAGGTTTTCCTCCACTGAACGCTCGCGAAACGGACTGTTTCGTCCCGGTGACGTCAGCGATCCGCGATATTCCCGAATCTGATCGGCCGTCAGGCTGTCGACGTACGCCTTGCCATCGGTGATGAGCTGCTCCGCATAGCGATACATGTGTTCGAAGTAGTCGGATGCATAGAACATCCGATCGCCCCAGTCGAAGCCGAGCCAGCGGACATCCTCCTGGATCGAATCGACGTACTCGACGTCTTCTTTCGTCGGGTTGGTATCGTCGAAACGCAGGTTGCAGAGGCCGCCGAATTCCTCGGCGACTCCAAAGTTGAGGCAGATCGACTTGGCGTGACCGATGTGCAGATACCCATTCGGCTCCGGCGGGAACCGTGTGTTGACTCGACGGCCGTGCCGGCCTTCTTTCAGATCGTCGGCGACGATCTCGCGAATGAAGTCTTGCGGACGAGTCGGTTCGACAGTCGAAGGCGATTCAGACATTCGGGAAAGTACGATTCTAACTTAGCTACTCGGAACGTCCGGCTAATGGCAGACTGACAATAACTGCCGCCGGGAGGCGCGAGAACGCCTCGACGTCCAGGCGAACGTTCAGTTACCGAATGCGTCAGAAACGTATCCGATTCGTAAGTGCCAGCCGCGGTGCGGGCACTGACACTGAGACAGCTCGCTGATCCTGGCCCAGACCGCCGGGCTCCGGTGAGGTCGTTGCACTTGCGCTAACTGGTTCTGCGGCGGCAGTTCTCTCAAGTCTCAGCCACGTGCCAGACAGCGTGAGCATCGCCCGATATTCTTGCGGCCCTCGAGTTCAACACGTTCACGTTGTCGGACGATGAGGTGCGGGAACTCGCGGCGTTGGTTGTTCAAATGGCCGGAACGATGCACGAGACACTGGGTGCCTCGCTCACGGGCCTTC
>JBKPNV010000410.1:0-8373 GCA_046732795.1 Acidobacteriota bacterium | reverse complement strand
TCGACAAGCTCGACGTGCATCAAGAGAGCTTCGGAGACAGCACGGGGAAGCTCGAGATCTGAAAGTTACACCGCCGGCCTGACGTTCTGGTTCATCCGGAACACATTGTGTGGATCCGTATTGAGCTTGAAAACCGTTCGGGCAACGTGCTTGCCGAAGGCCTTGATCGAGCTCGTTCCGTCGGGAGTGCTGGCTCCGTATCGGCGGGAGCTGCCGCGCTTGGAATCCGGGGCGACGTGATGTGCCCTACGACCTGTTTTCCCGGGCCGGCGGTGCCAGGTTCCGCCTGGAGCCACCCGGATCAAGTCGGTCAGAATCACGGCCAAGGACGTTCGGGGAAGCCGGCCGGCCGAGCGGCCGCCATGCACTTTGCACGTACTTCCCAACTTTGAACTTCAAACTTTGAACTTGCCGTACACTGCAGGGCGTGCTGCTCGCGCTCACCCTGGCCTTGCTCCTCGTTCAACAGCCCGACGCGCGGCAAGACGCGCCTGGTTCGGCAACCGCCGCCGCCCTTCCGTCTGAAATCCCGCTCTTTCCTTTGCCCGAGGTCTCGCTGTTTCCGGGCGTGAGACGTCCGTTTCTGATCTTCGAGCCGCGCTACCGTGAGATGGTCGCCGATGCCCTGAAAGGCGATCGCATCATCGGCATGGTGATGCTGCAGCCCGGGTACGAGAAGGACTATGAAGGACGGCCGCCGATCCGCGACGTCGGGTGCGCCGGCACAATCGAGGAGTACCAGGAGCTGCCCGACGGGCAATACGTCATCCTGCTTCGCGGCCTGACGACCTTTCGTGTCCTCAGCGAAGATCAGCGCAAGCCCTATCGACTGGCGAAGGTGCAGGCCGTGCCCGAGTTGCTGACGAACGAGGAGCTCGGGCCTCTCAGCACCGTGCGCGAGCGCCTCGCGCAGTTGCTGATCACCGTTCTTCCGCTCGACGCCGAACCGCCGGACCCCGGCCTCGACGATGCGGAGTTCGTCAACGTGACGGCGCAGAACCTGCGCATGTCAGAAGCCGATCGACAGGCCCTGCTCGAGCGCAACAGCGTGCTCGCGCGCGCACGCGCGCTCGTGCAGCGACTCGAGCCACGATAGGTCAACAGGCAAAGCTCAAAAGCCAGGTCAACGGTACAAAGGCACAGGTACGAGGGCGAGAAGAGATGAACAGAATGCTTGCCGTGGCGTGCGTAGCCGGGACTGGATTGATTGCACCGAGCCTCGTCTCGGCGCAGGATGTGGCCATCACCAACGCCCGTGTGATTGTCGGAAGCGGCCAGGTGATCGAGTCGGGCACCATCGTCGTGCGCGGCGGCAAAATCGTGTCGGTCACAACCGGCGCGGCGCCCACGCAAGGCCTGCGCGTCATCGACGCCAAAGGCATGAGCGCCATGCCAGGCTTCATCGACGGTCACAAGCACGTCAACAACTACGACGCGGCGCAGATGAAGTCGGTGCTCGAGGCGGGTTATACGACCGTGCTCGCGGGCGGCGGGCCCGCCGAGGCGAATATCGCGCTGCGCGACCGCATCGAGAAGGGCGAAATCGTCGGCCCGCGCCTCATCGCCTCGGGGCAGATCAATCTGCGTCAGACTCCGGCCGAGGCGCGCGCGGCGGTTCAGGCGCTGGCCGCGCAGGGGATTAAGCACACTGGCGAGATCGGGCTGACGCCTGAGCCCGCGCCGCCGCAGTCCGAGATCGAAGTGCTCAAGGCCATCGTCGACGAGGCGAAGAAGGCCGGAATCCAGGTCAACGTGCACGCCGTCAGCAGTCCGGCGATGGTCGCCGCCATCGACGCCGGCGTCACTCGCCTGGTGCACTTGCCGAACAAGGACTTCACGACGTACGAGCAGGCGGAGAAAGTCGCGCAGACCGGCTCCATCGTCGCCGGCCTGATCGCGTTCGGCGCGCCGAACGTCGACACGTTATCGGCCGCGCCCGCGGCCGTGCAATGGCCGAAGGACAACACCGTGCGCTTCCGGGACGGAAAGCCCTGGCCTGAGGCGATCGCCGGCGCGAACCGCGATCCGAAAGGGCGTGCGACCGGCACGGAAGCCGGCTACACGATTGTCAACGCCCGCCGTATCTGGGATGCCGATCCCAACCATCAGACCATGTCGTACTCGACCGATCAGAATGCCGCCGATCTGGTCGTGCTCGAACACGAACTGAAGTCCTACAGCATCGTGTTCTCGATGGCCGACATTCACAGAATCATCGGGCCGAACGCGGCCCGGTACGTCGGCATGGCCGATCAAATCGGAACGCTCGAGACGGGTAAGCTTGCCGACATCATTCTGATCGACGGCAACCCGACGCTGAACATCTACGAGATGCTGAAAACGAAGGTCGTGCTGAAGGAAGGAAAGGTCGTCGTCGACAAGCGTTGACTCGATTGGAATCATCGCAATGAGGAGACCACTGCTCGCGAGCGCCTTGTGCGCAATCACATTGCAGCCGTGCCCGGCCACGGCTGCCACGCAGAGCTTTGTCGTCATCATCGGCGAGAAGAACGTCGGCCATCTGAACGCAGACGTGCAGGGCACGCGAGCTGTCATTGAGTTCGACTTCAAAGACAACGGCCGCGGCCCAACGCTCGCCGAGACGATCACGACCGATGCGTCAGGCCTGCCGACGGCCTGGACGATCACCGGCGCGACGACGTTCGGCAGCAAGGTGAACGAGCGCTTTGCGCTGACCGGCAACGCAGCGACGTGGACCGATCCGACCGGTAGTGGAAGCACGACGCTCAAGGAGCCCAGCATCTACGTGGCGCAGGGCGCGAGTCCCTGGGCGCTCGGTCTCTACGCGCGAGCCCTCCTCAACGACGCCGACCGGCACATGCCGACACTGCCGAGCGGCAGCCTGCGAATCGAACAACAAGGCGACGCGCTGACCGTATCCGGTGCTCAGGGGCAAATCACAGTAACGCCCTACGCACTGACGGGAATGAATCTCACGCCGGACTATATCCTTCTCGACGCGCAGAGCGATCTGTTCGCATTCATGACCGCCGATTTCGTCATCGTCCGCCAGGGATACGAGGGCGAGGAGAAGCGGCTGCGGGCACGCGCCGCGAAGATGTCGACCGACAACTACGTGCGAATCGAGAAAGAGGTCGCGCACAAGTACGACGTGCCCGTGCGCGTGCGAAACGTTCGCCTCTTCGACCCATCGACCGGCACGTTGACCGAGCCCAGAGCCGTTGTCGTCAGTGGAAAGCGAATTGCCGCCGTCGAGCCACTCGAGAGTCCCGGAACCCCTGGTGAGATCACGATCGACGGCACCGGCGGGACGCTCGTGCCCGGTATGTACGAGATGCACGGCCATCTGTCACAGGACGATGCGCTGCTCAACGTGGCCGCGGGCGTCACATCGCTGCGCGACATGGGGAACGACAACGCGGTGCTCGACGAACTGATCGCGCGCATCGACAGCGGCATGATCGGCGGGCCGCGCGTCACCCGCAGCGGCTTCGTGGAAGGCAAGAGCCCCTTCAACTCCAACAGCGGCATCGTGGTAGACAGCGAGGAGGCGGCGATAGACGCGGTGCGCTGGTACGGGGCTCGCGGCTACTGGCAGATCAAGATCTACAACAGCATGAACCCGGCGTGGGTGCCGGCGATCGTCAAGGAAGCGCACAGGCTGGGGATGCGTGTCGCCGGACATGTGCCTGCGTTTTCGAATGCCGACGCGATGATCGAAGCCGGCTATGACGAGATCACGCACATCAATCAATTCATGCTGGGATGGGTCCTCAAGCCGGGCGAGGACACGCGCACGCTGCTGCGGCTCACGGCGCTGCGGAGGCTGCAGGATCTCGATCTGGATGTGGCTGACGTGCAGCGCACACTTCGTCTCATGGTCACCAGGAAGGTCGCCATCGATCCGACGCTGAACATCCACGAGGCGCTGACGCAGAACCGCGACGGCGAAACGCCGCCAGGGGCAGCGGATTATCTCGATCACATGCCGATCGGCTATCAGCGCTCCGCGAAGAAAGCGATGACCGATACGTCCGCTGCCGGCGACGACAAAGCCTATCGTGACGCATTCGAGAAAATCCTGGCGACGGTGAAGGCGCTCCACGATCGTGGCGTGTTCATCGTGATGGGCACCGACACCGGCGGCTCGTTCACGTTCCACCGTGAACTGGAGCTGTATCAGCGTGCGGGCATGACGGCGCCTGAAATCCTGACCCGCGCCACCCTCGACGTGGCGCGATACATGGGGCAGGACCAGCAGCTCGGCTCGATCGAAAAGGGGAAGCTCGCCGACTTCTTTCTCGTGCCGGGCGACCCGACGAAGGACTTGAAGGCCATCAAGACGATTCGCATGGTGGTCAAAGACGGAATCGTCTACTTTCCGAGCGAGGTGTATCCGAAGTTCGGGATCACCCCGTTTGTCGACTCACCCAAGGTGAGCAGGGCTTCAGGGGCGTCAACGACGCCGTGAGATATCGGCCGGGCGGGTCTCAAGACCCGCCTCTACCCGCGCCGGATTTTCGACGCCTCGAAGTGAATCTGTATCCGGTAGACCGCCTTGGTGCGTACCTTGATCTCCCCGGTGACGAGGTCGATTCGCTCGGGAATGGTCTGAATCGTCTTGTCGACCACCGCGTGATAGCCGCGCTCGGAAAACAGATCAATCAACATCGGGATCGCCAGCGGTTCATTGAAGATCGGATCTTCCGAGTTCACGTGCGCCCGGCCTGACAACGCATGTCTCTCGATAATCGGCATGAACTTGGTCGCGACGAGCGCCACGATCTGCGTCAGCAGCTGTGTGTGCTCGAACTCGTAGCTGTCGAGCCGCTTGACCAGCTCCTGTCGCCCGTGCACGACGAGTTCCTCCGCAAGAGGCAGTGCGCGTACCCGTGCGAACGTGCGCGGATCCAGCTCCAGTGAGCTCTGATACTTGAGCTCCTGGAGGATGTTCGCCTGCACTTCGGCAACCGGCCCTTCGGCGTTGACGAAATGGTAGTGATAGAGCTGCCGCAGCGAGGTGAGCGCCGCCCACGTCTGTTCCTTGAAGACCTGGTACCGCCGCCGGACGAGCTCCTCGGACAAATCCGTCGCGCGCAGCTCGATGGTCGTGCCGATGCCGGTCTCAGCCACTTTCCTGTTGTGATCGGCGATCTCGCGGCCACGGCCGAGCTGCCGCGCGATACTCGTGCTCTCGCTGACAAACAGCACCATCGCGTGAATCGTCGGCCGCCGGAAATAGATCGCGAGCGGGGTGTCCGCGAACTGGTTGTGCAGTTCGTTGATGTTATCGACGAGCAGCTTCAGGAATTCGACCTGGACCGGCGTGCGCGGAAAGCCGTCGAGCACGACGCCATCCCGATAGATCGGCTCCAGCAGCTTCCGAAGGAGGACGGCCAGCACCTCCTTGTCGCCGACCATGCCCCCCTGGGCCTTTATCTTTTCCATCTCGGGCGTCGTCAACAGCTCGCTCATCACGATCGGGGGGCAGGTCAGCCCACGCGCATCGCAAATAAATTGCGTCTGCGTTCCCTTGCCCGAGCCGGGAGCTCCGCCGAGCAGGATGATTTCCTTCGGAAAACGAAGATTCTCGCGGGAAATCTCTTCCACCAGGCTGTCCCAGATTGGCGTGAAGAGGATGCGGGCATCCTTGACTTCGAGGTCGAGGATTCTCGACACGGGTCGTTCGGTAGCGGGTGAGGACATGGCTCCAGAAGAGTATCGGACGTTGACCATCCGGCAAAATTCTACGGCGCGAGGCGCGCAGAGATGAGTAAAGAGGTGAGCCAGGGGCTTCCGTAAACCTCATATCACTGTTATACCGGCGTTACCTGCTCGCGCGCCTACTTCCCCTTGACCGCGGCCACCCATCGTGGTACCACCACACTTCGTTAGCGCGGAACCTCGGGAGGCCCCGTATGCAGCTTCGGCGCATCATGGTGTTCCTCGGCATCGCGGGCGTCACTGTTCTTCTCTCGTTGGGCGTTCCTCCACTTTTCGGACAGCAGCGGCAGGCGGGCCAGCCGTTTCCAGCGGCGTACCGCGCGCCACGCCTGGCTGACGGCCACCCCGACCTGAACGGCATCTGGCAAGCCTTCGTCACGGCGAACTGGGATCTGCAGGATCACGAGGCCCAGGCGGGTCCGCATCCCGAACTCAGTGGCGCCTACGCCGCCGGGCCTGCGGGCCAGAGCATCATCGAAGGCGGAGAGATTCCCTACAAGCCGGAAGCGCTCGCAAAGAAGAAATCCAACTTCGAGAATCGGCTGAAGGTCGACGTCAGCAGCGACAAGACGTGGCACGAGCTCGGCGATCCGGAAATGAAGTGCTACATGCCGGGCGTGCCGCGCGCGACCTACATGCCGTTCCCGTTTCAAATCGTGCAGGGGACCGGGCCCTCGATCCTGATGGCGTACGAGTTCGCGAGCGCGACCCGCATCGTCCGGATGAACTGGGAACAGGCGGCGCCCACCGACTCGTGGATGGGGTGGTCGCGTGGACGATGGGAAGGCGACACGCTGGTTGTCGATGTCACAGGACAACGTGAAGAGACATGGCTCGATCGCGCCGGTGACTTCCACAGCGACGCGCTGCACGTCGTCGAGCGGTACACGCCGATGAGCCCGTATCACATGCTGTACGAAGCGACTATCGAAGACGCGAACGTGTTCACGCGTCCGTGGAAAATCAGTTTCCCGCTCTACCGCCGGATGGAGAAGAACGTCCAGCTGCTCGAATTCAAGTGCGTTCCGTTCACCGAGGAGCTCCTGTTCGGTAAATTCGGCAAACAGGCCGCGAGATGACTGCCATGCGCACTCGATACCGTGCAATCACTGCCGTGCTCGCCGCGATGGTCGCGGTGAGTCTCGTCGCTCCGGCGTCCGGACAGGCGCCGAAGAAGTACAACGCGCCGAAGACGCCGTGGGGCGATCCCGATCTGCAGGGTGTGTGGAACGACGCCACCAGCACGCCGCTGCAGCGGCCGACCAACGTCGGCGAGAAGAACATCCTCAGCGACGAGGAGGCCGAGGAGTTCCAGAAAGAACTCGCCTTCGACCTCACGCGCGATCGGCGCGACGGCGGCAGCGCCGCCGACGTGAACCGCGCCTACAACGAGCATTGGATGGACGCGCGGCGGTTGAAGATCACGGCTGATCGGCGCACATCGCTGATCGTCGATCCGGTCGACGGGCGGATTCCGACGCTGGCCACACCGCCCCCCGAGCGTCAGCGCGTGCGTACCGTGCGTGCTGAAGCAGCCGCGCGCTTCGCGGCCGGGCTGCCCGCTGATTACACCGACATGTCGTGGCCCGTCCGCTGCGTCGTTCGCACGGACGTTCCGCCC
Organism: Acidobacteriota bacterium; assembly: GCA_046732795.1. Taxonomy (GTDB): domain Bacteria; phylum Acidobacteriota; class Vicinamibacteria; order Vicinamibacterales; family UBA2999; genus Gp6-AA40. The sequence continues at coordinate 1,046 of JBKPNV010000410.1, read as the reverse complement.
TACCTGCCGACGATCTACAACAACAATTTCCAGATTTTCCAGAGTCCCGGCTACGTGACGATCGCGCCGGAGATGATTCACAGCGCCCGCATCATTCCGGTCGACGGCCGCCCGCATCTCAACAAGAACCTGCGGCAGTGGCTCGGCGATACGCGCGGCCACTGGGAAGGTTCGACACTCGTCGTCGAAACGACGAACTTCAAAGCGGAGGAGGGCGTGCTGTTTCAGGGGGCGAATCCCGCCACGTTCGCGATCACCGAACGGTTCACGCGCGTCGCCGCCGACTCGATCAACTATGAGTTCACCGTGTCCGATCCGACGACGTGGTCGAAGCCGTGGACGGCGCTCATCCCATGGAACAAGGTCGATCCCGATGAGCAGATGTTCGAGTACGCCTGTCACGAAGACAACTTCGACATCGTGCACTTCCTCACGGGAGCGAGACTGAGGGAGAAGAACGGCGAGACCGTTGGCCAGCGGCCGGCGCGTGCGGCCGAAGAAAGGTAGATCCAATGCGCAGCTATCGATCGTCCGCCGCCGCCTCGCTGCTGATCCTGCTGGTCGCCGCGCCAGCCTTCTCACACCACGCATTCAATGCCGAGTTCGACGCGAATAAGCCGATCAAGTTCAAGGGAACCGTCACCAAGATGCTGTGGGTGAATCCTCACGCCTGGATCTATGTGGACGTGAAGAAGGACGATGGCACTGTCGAGGAGTGGATGATCGAAACCGGAACTCCCAACACGCTCATCAGGCGCGGCCTGACGAAGGAGTCGCTGCCGAAAGGCACCGAGATCATCGTCGACGGGTATCAGTCGAAGGACGGGTCACACCGCGCGAACGGACGTGACCTCACGCTGCCCAATGGGCAGACGTTATTCCTCGGCTCGTCGGGCACAGGGGCGCCGTACGACAAGAAATGACGAATATCGATCAAGGATCATCATGATTGCTACTTCAATCTCCGAGACAGATCGGTGTAAACGAGGCTGACGAATCGATCGGGCGTGATGGCGCCGCCCATCCGCCCTTCATCGAAGTCCTTC
>JBKPNV010000409.1:0-11671 GCA_046732795.1 Acidobacteriota bacterium | reverse complement strand
CTTGGCGCGACTGCGAGCGGAGCGCTCGACGGCGAGGTGGCGTTCCTGGCAGGGCAGGTCACGAAGCAGATGATGTTCTCAGGCGGGGCGCTGAGCGTTGCGGGCGCTCCCGGCGCGCCCGCCGAAACGCTGGCGGAAGTGACGACGCCCGCGCGCCAGCGGGCGCTCGAAGCGTATCTCGAGAGCCTGGTGAAGTCGGTCGCGAGCCTGACGGTCTCGGCGCCGTCGGCGCGCGCGGTGGTGTTGTCCGGAAGGCTCGCGCGTGTCGCCGCGATCCGCGGCGGGCTGATCAGCCGACTGTCGCGCGTGGTGCAGGGAGGAACTGTCGAAGTGCTGTCAGGCTTTGCCGCTGTCGCGAAGCATGCCGCGCAGGGCGCCGCCCTTCTGGCCGACGGCCTCGCTGGTGGAAGCGCCGCAGCGCTCGTCGACGCACTCGGCATTCGCGAGGCCACGGGTACAGTGCTCGACCACCTCTACGTGATTTCCCCGGACGCCGCACGCCGGCGGCTTGGCATCTAAGAATGGGTCAGTTCCGGGTTCCAGGTTCCGGGTTCCACGCTGTGCTGAGTTCCGGTTCAGAGTTCGAAGTGCATGGTTCGCAGTTCCGCGAAGGAGTGGCCCTCGCAACGCAGAACCAAGCACCACGAACCTTCAACCAGAACGTGAACACGAACCCGGAACATGGAACGCGGAACCGGGAACCGACACGCCGCGTGCTTATCGTCGGCGTGTCTACGCGTGCAGCGGCGGAGTCTGCAGCGCGTGCTGGCTTCGATGTGATCGCGCTCGACGGGTATGCAGATCTCGACCAACATCCGTCCGTCCGCGCACTGTCGTTGCCGAGGGACTTTGGCAAGGCATTCTCGGCGGAGACGATTGCCGCCGTTGCTTCCAGGTTGTCGGGCGATGCGATCGTCTACCTGTCGAACCTCGAGAACCATCCGAAGATGGTGGATGCACTGTCCAGCGGCCGCATGCTGTGGGGGAATGCGTCAGACGTGCTGCGCCGCGTCCGGGATCCGCAAGTGCTTGCACAAGCCTTCGTGGCGCGCGGCATTCGTGCGCCGCGAGTGGTCACCTCCGGACAGAACGTGGAACAACACGACGACGTGGAGCGGTGGCTGATCAAACCTCGCGCATCGGGCGGTGGTCACGGCGTCAGGCCGGGGTCGGCGAAGGAGCCGCTGATGCGTGGTCAGTACCTTCAGGAATTCGTCGATGGCATCGTCGGCTCGGTCGTGTTCGTGGCAGCAAATGGCGCCGGCGTCGCGCTCGCAACGTCGCGGCAGCTGGTTGGTGAGAGCGTCTTTGGCGCTTCAGGTTTCGGCTTTTGCGGAAACATTGTGACCCCACGTGTCAGCGAACACGCTGCCGACGCTCTGCGCGCGCTGGTGGACGCCGTCTGTGAAACATTTCCTCTCGCTGGTCTGGGCTGCATCGACTTCGTCAGAACGGACCGCGACCTTCGTCCAATCGAGGTCAACCCACGCTGGTCCGCGTCGATGGAACTGGTCGAAGGCGCGTATGGCATTTCACTATTTGCGATTCACGCGGATGCGTGTGCGCGAGCGGTGCTGCCGCAGTTCGACCTCACTCAACAGCCACTCACCGGTTCGGCGCGCGGCAAGGCGATCGTCTTTGCCCGTCAGGACGTCGTTGCGCCCGATACGCGCAGATGGCTCGACGACCCGACCGTCCGTGATGTCCCGCACCCTGGAGAGCGCATCCTGGCCGGCCAGCCGATATGCACAGTGTTCGCAGAAGGCTCAGATGATGCGGCCTGCCATGCGAAGCTCGTTGAGCGCGCCGAACGCATCTACGCTGAACTCGTCTAGTTACCGACTCTCTCGCCCGCCAGGAAGCGATTCACGATGCGTACGACCTCTTCGGTCTGCTCATCGCTGGGATAATGGCCGACGTCGGGAACCGTGATCAGCTGCGCGTTCGGCAATGTCTTGCGCAGTTCGTCCTGCGTCTCGGGAGGCACGATGTTGCTTCGGCCGCCTAGGATGTACAGGATCGGCGACGTGATGTTGCGCACAAACCGCCAGAGCTCGGTCGCGACGAAGCCCTTCACGAGTTGCGGGTCGCGCTTCCATTCAATCCGGCCGTCGGGGCGCGCCTTCGTGCCATAGCGCACGTAGGGTTCGAGGACCGCTGGCGACATCCGCGGATTCGACTTGCGGAGCTGGGCCAGCAGTTCATCCTGCGATGCCCAGCCAGCCTGCTCCTGTTGAACCCGCTTTGCGTAGTTGTCCGCGATCTGCCGCGGCCGCTCGGGCCCGACGTCCTCGGAGATCACGCGCGACACGAGCTCGGGATGTTTGCCGGCGAAGACCTGAACGACGCGGCCGCCGGTTGAATTGCCCCAGAGCACCAGGTCTCGAAGCGACAGCTGCTGAACGACACCCTCGAGATCGCCGACGTGATCCTCGACGAGGTAACGCCCCTGCGGATCCCAGCCCGAGTCGCCGTGGCCGCGCATGTCGATCGCCAGCACGCGATACTTCGAGGTGAATCGCACGGCGAGATGATCGAACGTGCGCGCGACGCGATCGAGCCCGTGAACCATGACCATCGCAGGCTTGGTGTCACCGCCCCAGTCGACGTAATGCATGCGAAGACCATTCACGTCGAGGAAGTGATCGGTCGGCTGAGCTGACGACTGGCTCATGGCGCTGACAAGAGTCGCCAGGCTCAGCAGCAGTAGCGGCAGCAACACGTTTTTCATGGCAATCAGATTATCCTTACGGCCATGGCTCAGACCGTAGAGTTTCGCAGCAACGGAAATATGGCGTCCGGGTACCTGGCAACGCCTGCGAGTGGCTCAGGACCCGGAGTGCTCGTCATCCAGGAATGGTGGGGCCTCGATTCCGGCATCAAGGAAATGGCGGATCGGCTTGCGATTGCCGGCTTCGTCGCACTGGCACCCGACCTGTATCACGGCGAGCTCGCCGCGCACGACGAGATGGACAAGGCATCGCATCTGATGCAGAGTCTGCCGCCCGATCGCGCGGGGCGCGACATGAGCGGGGCCGTCGACTACTTGTCCAGCCACCCGGCCGTGACGAGCCAAGGCATCGGCGTCGTCGGCTTCTGTATGGGCGGGATGCTTGCGTTCATCATCGCGGCCAATCGTCCCGATCGAGTGAAGGCGGTGGTGCCGTTCTATGGCTTCCCGCAAGGAGCCAGCGAGCCGGACTGGTCGAAGCTGACGGCGACCGTCAGCGGCCACATGGCTGAAAATGACAGCTTCTTCTCGCCGTCCGCGGCACACGCGCTCGAGGCCAAGTTGCGCGGCATGGGTAAGAGCGTCACCTTGACCGTCCATCCCGGTACTGGCCATGCCTTCATGGCTCCCCACAACGCGCTTGGGACATTCAATGCGGAAGTCGCCGCGAAAGTGTGGCCGCAGGCGGTCTCTTTTCTGAAAGAGAACGTCAAGTAGATCGGGAGTTGGCGCAGTGAAGATTTGTGATTTTTGATCGTCGAATCGGTTAGTGATTATTGAGTGGGGATTGTTGATTGGATGCCGGTCGTAATCGTCAATCGAGAATCAACAATCGCCAACGAATCAAAATCGGAATCAAAGATCATTCAATCGGAAGGCGTCGTCAGGGCATGCAGATGAAAGTGATGCTTCCCTAGCTTCCCACCATAGTTGCCTGCCGTGATCTCGACGACGCCGGGGCGGCACGCGGCGTCGAGACCGGCGCGCATGGCATCTTCGATCGCGGCGCGGTCGAGGCCGTCAATCACGATCTCCAGAACTGAATTGGCGCCCGCGGGTACCTGGCTCGACACGTCGGGTCGTCCGCGCAGGGTTGGACAGTACGCGTCGTTGGTCGACGCGATCATGTTCTTGTATTTCTTCGCGCCCACCTTGCTGCCCGCTCGCACGATCCCTCCTGGAAAGGGAAGAATCACGCCGCGGACCCGGCGCATCGCGTCGACCGCTGCCTCCGCCGCCCCGAGCGCTGCGGATTGATCTTTCGCGAGGATGAGAAAGTTGCCTCCACCGATCGCCTTTTGGATGCCGAAGGCCTCCTGAACGAGGAACTCGCCCTCCATGACGGGAATGCGCCAGTAGCGCTGGCCATTGAGCATCTTGCTCGACTGGTATTTGTCCCCGAAGTGGCGCAATGCGCCTCCCACGGTGACGCGCTCCGTTGACTGCGGGAGGCCGTCGAAGCAGGCCGTCGTCGGGCAGGTGAGAATCGTCTGACCGATTCGGTCGATGAGTTGTCGTCCCAGCCCCTCGGCATCGAAGGCAAAGAGCAGCACGCTGATGCCGGGCCGTCCGTCGGGCGTATCGTCCGGCACGATCTCGGCTTCGATGCCCGCTTCGACCTTGCAGCCGATCACTGATGTGGCAAAGCCGGTCATCGCGAGCGCCGCCGTTCTTGCCCACGCCGGCGATTGCGCCGTGATGACGACGCGCGCGCCGCGCATGCTGAAGGCTTCCGCGAAGGTATCGACGATTCTGACGCCGTTGCGCTCGATCACAGCCGGCGGCGCGGATTCAGCACCGCGCGTCGTGCTCTCAGACGTTTCACCGCTCATGTGGATCCGTGTAGGTCATCGGGGTAATTTCCACGCGAATCATCGGGAAATTACACCCGATGTCTTTATGGCGCCGTGCAGGCCCAGTTCTTAGCGTCCTTGAGATCGCCGGAGCCCTTGTATTTCGCGGACTGCGGATACGGGCACAGCGGCCGTGACAGACCGGATTGCGGGTTCGAGCCGGTCATCTGCGCGGGTGTCACGCCCTGCTCGCGCCATTGCTCCATCGCGGTCAGCGTGTCGAAGGTATTCGGCCCGTCGCCTCCGCGGCAGTGGGCCATGCCCGGCACCATGAAGAGCCGCGCGAAGTCTTTCTGATCGCCCATCTCCGTCACGAGGTTCTCGTAATAGAGCACCGTGTTTTCGGGCGTGATCGTCGTATCGCGCCATCCCGCATAGAGCAGCAGCTTGCCGCCGTGCGCCTTGAATTTCCGCAAGTCCGGACTGACGGCGTCCACGAAGCCCACTTTCTTGTTGATGATCGGCATGTCGCGATCGAGATCGAAGGTATGCCAGTCGTAGTTGGCATCCTGGAAGCCCCAGATGCGAACCGTGTCGTAACCACCGCCTGGCGTGCCGGTTGCCCCGCGCAACGCCGGAATCGGATTGCCGAGCGCCTGGCCAGAGAAAATCAGTTCGCCCTTGCTGTTCTTGAGGCCACCGTAAAAGGTCGCGACCGTCTTCATCTGTGCTGGAGTCAGGCAACTCGGCGAGTCGGCGCCGCTGCACGTCAGCTTCGACAAGTCCACTTTGCACTCACGCGGGTTGTTGAGGAAGCCTTCCTTGAGCGTGTCGCACGCATTCATCACCGTGGCGTTGACCAGCTTGGCTTTGTCCTCCGGGATCGCGCGCTCCGGGTGCCGCGCAAGCTCGATGCTGCGCGCCACGCCGGCGGTATGCATCTGGATATGCCGATTGGCGAGCGCGCCGCCGATGATGCCGTCGAAATCATCGGGGAATCGCTGCGCCGCCATGGCGGCCTGTCGGCCGCCGGTGGAGCATCCCTTGAAATAGGAGAAGCGCGGCGCACGCGCGTAAAACTCGTCGATGACCTGCTTCGATTTCACCGTCATCTCATGTACGCTGCGATACGCGAAGTCGACGATCTTTTCGGGATGGCCGAGACCAAACATTCCGCCCGGCCCGTCGGCATCCGAGTGACCGGTATCGGTGGCCGCCGTCGCGTACCCACGCCGCAGCGCGATCTGCATGTCGCCGTATCCTTGAATCGATCCGGCGAACCCACCGTTTCCGACCGCCAGGAATCGTCCATTCCAATTCGTCGTCGGCATCCAGAGCTCGACGTTGATGTTGGAGTCCGGGGTGGGCTTGAGCACCATCTTCACGCGACAGTGCTCGGGAATCGGCTCGGAGCCCTCCGGCGGCGCGCCTTGACGACCGCGGCCTGCGGCCGGCTGCACGAACGGACCCGCCGGCACGACGACGGCGCTGGTGACGGTCGCCTGCGGGAGCCGGAGAGCCGTCAGACCGTCACAACTGTGTGGTGGTGCTGCTGCCGCTCCGAGAAGCGCGAGGCTGAGGATTCCGAGCATCGCTGGCCTCCTTTTCAAAACCGCGGGTGTGGTGTCGTGACGCCGCTCGTCGGGGAGTCACTGGAAATTTTCACGTGCGTAAAAATACCAGATTTGTCTGGCTGAAGCCGGACACTACGGTTGTCGCTCGAAGCCGGAGGGCTTTATCCAGAAACTCTCGCGCCACGTTCCGCCAGGCGCAATCGTCTGCAGCTCCCGGTAAGTTCCACGATGAGCCATGTTGAGCGCGTTGGTGATGCCCGCCATCGGCTCGAAACAGATGAAATTCCGCTCCGCCGGAGGCGAATCGCCCTGACCGCCGCGGCCCTTGCCGGAAGGGCTCGGCGCCCACACGACCACCGATCGATACCCCGCGCCCATGGTGACGTCGAGGCGCTGCTTCTTGCCGATCACCGTCATCGTTGCGCGTCCGTCTGAATCGCGCACGAGATCACTGAACACATCGTCGAGGTTGTACTCACGCAGGCGCGCGGACGATGGATTGGCGAACAGTTGCTCGAGTGGAACCGTTTGACCCGTCGGCACCTTGTTTCCGTCGAGGACCCACCGAGTGCGCGCACCGACGGCGATCGTCCAGTCGTCGCGTGCCGAATCCGTCAGCTGGAAGTACGGATGAAAACCGATCGCGACCGGCATCGCGTCCGCGCTCAGATTGGTGATCGCCGTGTCCACCTCCAACTCGCCGTTGGAGAGTCGATAGGTCATCTCGATTGTGTGTGCAAACGGCCACTGCTTCATCCACAGCGGTTGACGCGCGAACTCGAGCCGACTCGTGAGCCATGCACCCTCGCCGGAGGCGCGAAACTCTTTCACACGCCACTGATCTGTCGCGGTCACGAAACCGTGAATGGGAATCGCGCCGCGAACATTGCCGAGGCTCATGTCGAACGCGTATCGGCGCCCATTCGCGTAGAAGGCCTGTTCGTCGAGGCGGTTCGCCCACGGGCCCATGAACGGGATGCCGGTTGCATTCGGCATCGCCTTGAAGTCGGCGAGCGACGCGTGCGGGAAACGAAGCACGTTGTGCCCCTTGACCACCATCTCGAATGCGATGTTGCCGACCGACGGCAGGATCGAGACGAACGTGTCCGTCGTGCGATCGGTCAGCCTGACGACATCACCGTCGCGAACGGCGCTGTAACGCTGGGCGGCCACTGGTCGCGCCACCGTCAATGCCGCCGCGAGCAGAACCGCGAGCCGCATGATCTTCATGGCAGGGAAAGTGTATGCTCCCCGCATGAGAACTGCACTTTTTACTGCGGCAATCGCGTTCGTGGTCGTGCTGCCGGAAACGAGCCACGCGCAGTTGTCGCCGTCGGCGAATTGGGCCGCCCATGCATCGAACCAGTATCGCGTCGTGCCTGACGTGACCTACCTCACGGCGAGCAACTACGAATCCAAGTTGGACATCTACGCGCGGCGCGACGTCACGACACCGCAGCCGACGCTCGTGTACTTCCACGGAGGATTCTGGGCCGCCGGGACGAAAGAAGGGTCGCTGATGTCACTGGTGCCGTGGATGGAGATGGGCTGGAACGTGGTGAACGTGGAGTATCGACTAGCGCGTGTCGCTCCAGCCCCCGCCGCGGTTGAAGACTGCCTGTGCGCACTGCGGTTTCTCGCAGCGCAGGCGAAGACCTACAACATCGACGTCAACCGGCTCGTGACGATGGGTGAGTCGGCCGGAGGACACCTGGCGCTGACCAGCGCGATGATCCCGGAGAGCGCAGGCCTCGATCGGCAGTGCGCGGGAGCAACGCCTGTTCCGACGGTCGCCGCCGCAATCAACTGGTTCGGCATCACTGACGTGAACGACGTGATTGACGGCCCCAATCGAGCCAACGCGGCGATGACGTGGCTCGGAAGTCTGCCGAACCGCACTGAGATCGCCACGAGAGTTTCACCGTTGACATACGTGCGCAAGGGACTGCCACCGATCCTCTCCATCCACGGCGACGCGGATCGAGTCGTTCCGTATCAGCACGGTGTCCGCCTGCACGAGGCGCTGAACAACGCCGGCGTTGTGAATCAGCTGATCACGATCCCCGGCGGCGGTCACGGTAATTTCACGCCGGAACAACGCACGATGATCTACACGACCATCCTGCAGTTCCTCAAGAAGAACGGGCTCATGACCGCTGAGTGATCGTGCTTCGACCGACGACGAAACGTCTCCCGGCAAGTCTCGTCTACGTCGTTGCCGTCGGCGGAACGGCGGTGGCCGCGTTGATCCGTCATTTCGTGGGCGATCTTAGTGGCCGCGGCCCACTGGGACCATTCTTCCTGGCGGTCCTGCTATCGGGCTGGTTGGGTGGCTGGGGGCCCGGCCTCCTGGCCACAGTCCTCTGTACTGCCGTCACAGCGGTGTTCTTCGTCGAGCGAACCGGGCTCGTGTTTCGCGATATCGGCGACGGAATCGCCGTCGCTCTCTTCTTCGTCTTCGGTGTGCTCACCAGTTGGCTGTGCGAAGTCAGCCGTGGTCGTCGTCTTCGACTTCAGGCGCAAGAGCAGGATCTTCTGACCGGCCGTGCGCAGCTGCAGGAGAGCGAAGAACTTTACCGGCTGCTCACCGAGGCCCAGCCGGGCATGGTGTTCACGCTGCGGGCCGATCACACTGTCGACTATGTCAATTCCGCATGGGTCGCTTTTACCGGGCGAACTCTTCCGCAGCTCGAAAGCGACGGCTGGCGGGATCTGATCCATGCCGACGATCGTGCCGCGATGATCGCGACGATCAGCGCACCACTCGAGCGAGGCGAGCCGCATGAAGTCCAGGTCCGCTTTCGCCGGCACGACGGCATGTACCGCAGGGTCCTGACACGTGTCGTTCCCGTGAAGGACGCAACGGGGAAGGCGGTGAAATGGATCGGGACGACGACCGACATTCACGATCTGTGGCTGGCACGTGAGGGTCTTCGCGAGAGCACGGTGAGATTGCAGGAGAGCGAAAAGAAATTCTCCACCGTGGCCTCTGTTCCGGTGCTGATTTGGAGTGCCGGCCCTGATAAACAGTGTGACTGGTTCAACGACGCCTGGCTCGCCTTCACGGGACGGCGGATGGAGCAGGAGCTTGGCGACGGGTGGCTCGACGGCGTGCATCCAGACGACAGGCAACGCTGTCTCGATACCTACGTCAAGGCGTTCGACGCGCGCGAGCCATTCGCCACGGAGTTCCGGCTGCGCCGTTACGACGGCCAGTTCCGTCAGGTCGTGGACGAAGGCGTTCCCCGCACAGTCGACGGCGCGTTCCGCGGGTACATCGGGTCCGCCCTCGATGTCACCGAACAGCGACTGCTGGAAGAGCAGCTGTTGCAAGCGCGGAAGATGGAGGCGGTCGGACAGCTGGCCGGAGGCGTGGCGCATGATTTCAACAACATGTTGATGATCATCAACGGCTACACCGATCTCATGCTGCCGCGATTCGCGAGTGAGGATCCGACGCGGCAGGATCTCGAAGCCGTTCGCGTCGCGGGAGAGCGTGCGGCGTCACTGACCAACCAATTGCTCGCCTTCGGCCGTCGCCAGATGCGGCAGCCCACGATCGTCGATGTCGGAGCGGTGGTGGAGGAATCGGTACAGGCGCTGCCCCGCGTGCTCGGCGCCCGAATTGAAATCTCGGTGACAAGCGACCAGAGACCCGCTCGTACGAAGGCGGATCCTGATCAGCTCAGGCAGGTCCTTTTGAATTTGGCCATCAATGCGCAACAGGCCATGCCGGAAGGCGGGCGGCTGACCTTTCACACCAGCGTTGTCGACTTCGATGGCGATGCCACCGGCCACAATCACCCGCCTTTTCCTGCGGGGCGATATGTGCGGCTGTCTGTCGAGGACACAGGCAGCGGTATGACGCCCGATGTGAAGGCACGCGTTTTCGAACCGTTCTTCACGACGAAGGAATTCGGAAAGGGCAGCGGACTCGGCCTGGCCGTGGTCCATGGAATCGTTCTGCAAAGCGGCGGGCACATCGAGGTCGCGAGCGAACCCGGCCGCGGCGCGACGTTCGTCATTTTCTTCCCGTATGTCGGCGACCTCGCTTGACCGGCGGCGGCGGCAGGCATACGCTTGCCGCAGCGTTCACGCCGGAGGTCTTCGATGCGGCATCGATTCGTCGTCGTTCTCGTAGCAGCGGCTTTCGGGATGATGGCCGCGTCCGTATCCGCTCATCATTCCGTGTCGGGTCAGTACGACGCCTCCAAGCCGCTGACGTTGACAGGCGTGATCACGAAGGTCGACTGGATCAATCCGCATATCTATTTGCATCTCGACGTGAAGGAGAAGGACGGCGCCGTCACGACCTGGACCCTGTCGACGCTGCCGACGGCGATGATGCGCCGCGCGGGTATGACGAAAGAGTCGCTGCAGGGCCAGCCAGGCGAAGTGGTCACGATTACCGCAATCGCCGCGCGCGACGAAACCAAGAAGCTCGGGTGGATCTCGAAGATCACGTACGCAGACGGTCATCACGTGCAACTGGGACGCGACTAGTCATGACACACCGACTCTCGACTGTATCGCTCGTTGCGTTGGTGGCGGTTGCGGCCGCCTGGCCTATCGCTGCGCAGGCGCCACGGATGACTCCGGATCGCCTTGCAGCCATGGCCAAAAAAGCCACGCCCAAGCTGGCCGATGGAAAATCGGATCTCAACGGCACCTGGGATCATCTCGGCGGGATCGAGTTCGTGAGACCGCAGTCGCTCGAGGGTGGTTCCGTGTGCGTCGTCGGCTGTCCACCTGCGGGTCCAGCGCCACGCGCAGGTGGAGCGGGCGCCCGGGCAGGCGGGGCACCACCAGCGGCGCCGCCAGCGAACTTCCCGAAGTACAAACCGGAGTTCCTCGCCAAGGTCAAAGACTTGAGCGAACGTCAGGTCGAGGTCGACACGGCACTGCAATGTCAGCCGCCCGGCGTGCCGCGCATCGGGCCGCCCGCGAAGATCGTCCAGACCGCCCGCGAGGTCGTGTTTCTCTACGACGACATCAGCGGATCATTCTTCCGCATCATCCCTACCGATGGGCGACCCCATCGCAAAGGCCTTCCCGCAAGCTACTTGGGCGACTCCATCGGACGGTATGACGGAGATACGCTGGTTGTCGAGACGGTCAACTTCAATGAGGAGACATGGCTGACCGACAACGGGGCCTTTCACTCGAAGGACCTCAAAGTGATCGAGCGTCTGCGCCGGGTCGGCGACACGATTGAGTACGACGCAGTCGCACAGGATCCTGCCGTGCTGATCGAGCCTTGGAAGGAGCGGACGCAGACGCTGTGGCTCAGCGACCGCGAGATCGAGGAATCGCCGCGCTGCGAAGATCGTGACCTCGACCTGATCAAGGACGGCTCGCATCACGACAATCCGAGGTAGTTTCTCGGGTAGGCCGGGTCCTCTTCTTCGGACCCGGCTTTCCCGTCGCGTCGCGTGCTACTCGGACTTGTTCTCCCCGCTGACGACGTCGCTGGCTACTTGACCGGCGATGTCGCCGGCGGCCTTGCGTACCTGGTTCGCCGTATTGCGTGCGACATCCTGTGCACGCTCGACCAGGCTTTCTTTCGTGTCGCC
>JBKPNV010000408.1:0-2054 GCA_046732795.1 Acidobacteriota bacterium | reverse complement strand
GCGTCTGACGCCGCACGAAAGGAAGCCTGATGCGAGCATCCTCTCGGGTGCCGCGGGATCGAAGTCGCCATCGCCGAAGTGGTAGACCGGATGCGGTCCCAACGCGAGCGTGAACGAGTGCCCTGCGACGGTCCCGTTGCCGACAATCGCATCGATCGAAACGCCGACCAGGCGGCTCGAGCCGCCGAAATCGAACAGCGCCGCGCCGGACAATCACGTCCCCGAGGTGAATCGCGGTCGGCGTGCGCGCTCGCGAAGCGCAGATTCACCGTTGATCGATTGCGGGCGGAAGCGGGATACCCACGATGGCGGCCGCGCAAGCCGAAGCCCTGCAACCGCTTTCGTCATCCTGCACGGCGATGAGGACAGCCTCACACCCGAGCGGAGAAGGTACGCGAAAAAACCGCCATTGCGATACGCTGGCTGGCCGTGGCGCTCCGGACGTGCACTGTCCAGTTTCACGGGGCGCCCCGGTGTTCGGCATTTGGTCGAGATGACAGCCGAATCGGCTACGAGGCAGCAGCGCTTGGCGTCTCGGCGCTGAGAAACAGCCGGTGTGCGGATGCGATCGCGCCGGGAACCGAGTTCGAGATTCAAGTTCGGGATCGGCCACCCGTCATCGCCTGACCGTCTGCCAGCTTCAACGCTCGTGTGATGGCGTCGCGATCACCCGTGACGAGACGCTGAAGAAGCGCAGGTTGAAGCAGCTGTTTGACGTAATCGCGCCTCGCTGCAGCATTCGCTCTCGTCAATCCGTCGAGTCGTTGGAAATGGTGATCTGCGATCGGTCCGTGCAGCTGCTCTCGCAACTCGAGGTGCTGGTGATTGACTGCCAGGCCACGGCTGCAGCTCCGCGCGGACATCTCCTCGAGATTGCGTGGGCACGGTCGCGGCTGACGGTCACGCACGCGCGCGCACACCTCATCGCGCTGTCAAGAGACGAGAAAATTCCACCAGCGGTTGCGCGAATCACAGGCATCTCGGAGCCGATGATGCGGGACGGCGTCGATCCAGAGTTCGCCTGGCGCGAGCTCGCAGACGATGCCGCGAGGCTCACGGCGCAGCCGGCGCCAACAGTCATCCACTTCGCTCGATTCGAGCAGCCGTTCCTCCGGACCCTCGCCGGCGGCGACCCACCACTCGACATCATCTGCACACACGACATCGCTCGCCGGCTCTTTCCCGATCTGCCGCGCCGCAGCCTGCGTGCCCTGGCCGGATACCTTGGCCGCGGAGTTGGCGCCCTGCGTCGCAGCGCCGACCACGTCGAGGCCACCGCGTTCCTTTGGCACGAACTGGTGCGCCGGCTCGAGGGCGAGGGTGTCGCAACATGGGGCGCGCTTCGCGACTGGCTGGCCACACCGGCCGATTCGCGGAAGCGTGCACGTCGCGTGTGGCCGATGCCGCGTGAGACACGCTTGTCACTCCCGAAGAGTCCCGGTGTCTACCGCATGCTTCGCACGAGTGGCGACGTCTTGTACGTCGGCAAGGCGTCGTCGCTCCACGATCGGGTCAACAGCCACTTTCGGAAGCAGCACGGCGTGGACGAGCGCATGCTCGAAATGCTGTCGCAGGCTCGCGCGATCTCGTTTGACATCACACCAACCCCGCTCGAGGCCGCTCTCCTCGAGACTGACGAAATCAAGCGGCACCGTCCACCGTACAATCTCGCCCTAACCATCAATGACCGCGCGATATGGTTCGCGTCGCCGGATCTCAGTAAACGCAGTCCGCGCCCATCACCGCCGTGTCCGCTTGGGCCGCTCATTTCAGTCGAGACGCTGGATCAATTCGAGGCACTCACGCGAGCGGACCGCGCCGCTCTCGGTCGGTGGGGACCGGATGCGGCAACATTCGATGCCGGCTACGAGCGGCTGTGCGCCACACATCCCGAGCTGTCGCGCCTCGACCTCTCTCCACACGCCAGGCTGCTGCGGCTCGGTACACGCCTGTGGCGAGAAGGCCGTCGAGATCGTGATGTCGATGACGACGAGGCCGCGACGGAAACCGATCGTGACGTCGCCGAATGGACGCCCGAGCTCGTGCACGTGTCC
>JBKPNV010000407.1:0-3623 GCA_046732795.1 Acidobacteriota bacterium | reverse complement strand
GCCTTCAGACGGAATGAATTGCCGGCGTTTGAACCTCCAGCCTTCCGGTGTTTTCACGTACGCGTCCTCGTAGTGGCCGCCTCCGAAAACGTCGTTCGGCCGATCGCCGTCTCCGATCCGGAGCTGAAGCAGATATTCCTTGCCGACGGCCCCCTCGCTCGTCGGCTCGATCACGTGATTCACGATGAAATGAAACGCGGACTGCGGGCCACGGGTGTTGCGACGTGCGAGGGCCGCGAGCGCCTCGCGTCCCTTCGTCTCGCGACCCATGCGATCCGCGAATGCGCCATCCGGGGCGAAGAGCGACGCGTAAACGTTGCCATTGTCGGCGCCAGTGTCAACGGCATACGCGTAGCGCGCCGCGAGTTGCCGAATCTCGATGTAGTCGGCCGCGGTCAGGCCGGCGAAGCTGGCAGCCGCCTTGCCCGCCACGGTTGCGGCGGATTGTGAGCGAGCGCCCTGGGAGCCCTGTCCGGAAACGACGTGGACTGTCCAGACCAGCGCCAGAACGATGACGCCCACGATGGACACGGCTCGTGCATAGCGAACGGTCATTGTTTGCAGTGCCACCACCCTCAAACCACGGAGAAGCGGCGAGATCTCTGATTTCGAGGGCCCTATCATCCGCTGTCGGGACTCTACCCGATATCCCCAGTTTGGGGGGGATGACTCGGGGATCGGGATTCGGGATTCGCCGCTCGGGGCTCGGCGCTCGGAATCAAATCCGAGATTCGGGACTCGAGAGTTCAGCCTCCAATCCGACTTTCAATCCCGAGCCCCGAGTCCCGATTCACGGTATATGAATGATTCCTCGTCGCAGCGCCTCAGCGAGGGCGGCCGTCCGGTCGTGCACATTGAATTTCAGGAAGATGCTCTTGATATGAGCGCTGGCGGTGTCACCGCTGATCCCGAGGGCCGCTGCGATCTCCTTATTCCTCTTACCGGTCGCGAGCAGCTCGAGCACCTGAGACTCGCGGAAGGTCAGGGAGGGCTGGTTGGCGCGCTGCTCTAGCACTGCAGCAATTTCCGGGGGAATGGCCCGCTGGCCGGCATGTACGTCACGGATGACCCTGATGAGGTCGTCCGGCAGTGTGTCCTTCAACAGGTAGCCCATCGCCCCGGCGGCGACCGCCCGGTAGATGTCCTCGTCACCGTGATACATGGTCAGAACAACGATTCTCGCGTCCGGCTGTCGGCTGCGGATCGCCTGGATGGCCTGGACGCCGTTCATCGTCGGCATCTCGAGGTCCATCAGCGTGACGTCGGGCCGGAATCGGAGGAACTGCTCGACCGCCTTCTCTCCATCGGCCGCCTCAGCGACAACGGTCATGTCGGGCTGCACGCCGACAATGCGGGCGATGCCTTCGCGCATCAGACGATGGTCGTCAACACACAGGACTCGAATTGGAGTGCCCATCGTTACTCCGCAGCCAGTGGTACGGCGGCCTCGATCGTGGTGCCGGCTCCGGGATTGCTGACGAGCGCAAGGCGGCCGCGCAGCCGCGCCGCACGCTCGCGCATGGTGAGGAGGCCAAGGTGCTCGCCCGACGCCGGCGCCGGGTCGCGCTCTTCCGGAACGAACCCGCAGCCGTTGTCGGTAATCGTGAGCTTCACGCCGTCCCTCTCGAAGTGCAGGGTGATGTGAATCTGCGTCGCGCGTCCGTGTTTGACGGCATTGGCAACCGCCTCCTGCGCGATCCGCAGGAGCTGCACGTCGGCATCGCCGGAGCACGCGCGCGGGCGGCCCGTGACCGAGAACTCGGTGCGAATGCCTTTGGAGTTCGTCGTATGCTCGGCCAGCTCGCGCAACACGTCCACGAGGGCACGCGGCTTCATCGAGTTGTTGCGCAGCTCGAGGATCGATTCACGCGCTTCCCGAAGACAATGGCCGACCTGTTTTCGAAGCCGACGCAGTCCATCTCGAGCAGGATCCTGTGATGGCTCGAGCTGCGTGGCGATCGTTTCGAGCTCGACACCGATGGCCGCGAGGCTCTGAAGCAGGGTGTCGTGAATCTCGCGACTGACGCGCGCCCGCTCGGCAAACACCAGCGCGAACTGATTGCGCACCGCACGCAGCCTGAGCCACCAGGCCGCGGCAAAGACCAGCATCAGGCCGAGCACGGACAGTGCCGCAAACTCCCGGGTGCGGTAGAACGGAGGTGCTACTGAAAACTCCCACCGCGCGGCTTCGGTCCATTCTCCGTTCGCCGTCGTACTCACTCTGAAGCGGTAGTGACCGGAAGGCACGTTCGAATAGGTCGCATCACGCGCGTTCCCGGCATAGACCCACTCGTCGTCGAGTCCTTCGAGCATGTACCTGAAACGCAGCTTCGACGACGACGACAGGCTGATGCTTCCGTATTCGATTCGCAAGGTCGAGGTCCGAGCGGGCAACGACAGGCCGCGTTCGGCCGAGATGCGACGTCCGTCCGCCACGATCGCCTCGATTTGCGGAGGCGGCGGACGCCTCGATGGTGGGAGACTGCTCGGATCGATGACGGTCATGCCAAGACCCGTGGCAACCCAGAGGCGGCCGTCACCGCCGCGGACTCCGCCGACGCCAGCCTGCCACGTCTGCGAACCGAGCTGCATGCCGTCCGATTCGTCGTAGAGCGAGTATTCGACTTGGTACGACGGATTTCCCGCGACCTTGTCGACTTCGTTCGGATGAAAGCGGATGACGGCCGCGCCCGAGTTCACGCCGACCCAGATATCGCCCTGAAGGTCTTCGACCAGTACAGGAACCAGATCCTTGAGCGGAGCATTGTCCGGGGTGATGGACGTAACGCGCCCGTTCTGGATGCGGCTCACACCCCCTGATGTGCTGAACCAGATCGCGCCTTTGGCGTCTTCGAGGATGGCGAGGACAGTGCCTCGAGCGATCCCCTCGTTCACCCCGAAGCTTCGGAAGACGCCCTTCTCATAGAGGGTGACGCCACCCGACAAGAGCCCGATCCATACCCGCCCCTGTTTGTCCGTGAGAATCGATTGACACGCGCGATCCGCGAGCTCGGACTTTCCGTCGAAGCGCGTCAACACTTTTCCATTCCACGACATCACGCCCTTGAGGGCGGTGCAGAGCCACAGCGTGTCATCGAAGTCGGTCGTGACGGCCATCACGCGGCTCGTTCGAACCGCGTCCGGCACCTCGACGGGCACGAAACGTCCATTCACGAACTGGCTGATTTGCTGCGCCGAGGAAATCCACAGCGTTCCACGCCGATCGCTGTGCAGTGCCATCGTCTGTGACACGCTGTAGGAGGTTCGGCCGGTTCTCGAAAATTTGTTCAGACCGTGACCTGTGGCAACCCAGACGTTGCCGTCACGGTCGACCGTTGCCGTGCGGACACCCTCATTGGTCAGACCCTCGAGCTGTGACACGCTGCTGAAGGCGCTCTCCGACAGGCGCAGCAGACCGCCACGCATGCCGACCCAGATATTTCCTTCGCGATCTTCGTAGAGCGAGCGCGGTGATCCGGCGAGGCGATGCTCGTATTCGAAACGCTCGATGATCGCTGACTGGTCGAGCGGATTGCGAACGCGCATGAGCCCGCCGCCAAAGGCAGCGGCCCAGATCTGCCCGTGACCGTCGCGCATCAACCGCCAGGCGCCGGTGGGAAGCC
>JBKPNV010000406.1:0-34112 GCA_046732795.1 Acidobacteriota bacterium | reverse complement strand
TGAACAAAAGCGACATCGACGAAGTCGTGTCGAAATGGACCGGTGTGCCCATCTCCTCGATCAATCAGGACGAGGGCGACAAGCTGCTCCGCATGGAGTCGGATCTCCACAAGCGCGTCGTCAGCCAGGATAAGGCGATTTCGGCGATCTCGCGGGCGATTCGTCGCTCACGCGCCGGCCTGAAGAACCCGAATCGTCCGGTGGGCAGCTTCATCTTCCTCGGCCCGACCGGTGTCGGAAAAACGGAGCTGGCGCGGGCGCTCGCCAATTTCCTCTTCGGCAGCGACAACGCGCTGATCCGTTTCGACATGTCCGAGTACATGGAGAAGCACTCGGTCTCCAAGCTGATTGGCTCGCCGCCCGGATACGTCGGTCACGAAGAGGGTGGTCAGCTCACCGAGAAGGTGAAGCGGAATCCGTATTCCGTGGTGCTGCTCGATGAGATCGAGAAGGCGCACCCGGACATCTTCAACATCCTGCTGCAGGTGTTCGAAGACGGCCATCTCACCGATGGCCTCGGCAACCGCGTCAACTTCAAGAACACGATCATCATCATGACCTCGAACATCGGGGCGCGCTTCATTCAGAAGAAGGCCTCGCTCGGGTTCCAGGCCAGCGATACCGGCGTCATCGACAAGAACGTCTCCGACATGGTGCTGGGCGAGGTCAAACGCACCTTCAACCCGGAGTTCATCAACCGCATCGACGAGATCATCGTCTTCGAGGCGCTGTCCGACGACGACCTGCGGCGGATCATGGGCCTGTTGCTCGATCAGCTGAATGCGAACCTGGTCGATCGGCGGATGAAGATCATCATCAACCGCGACGTCGTCGACTGGATCATCGACGTCACGTGCAAGGACCGATCGTACGGCGCCCGGCCGCTGCGTCGAGCGATCCAACGCTACGTCGAAGATCCGCTCTCGGAGGAGTTGATTCGAGGCAATCTAAGCGACGGCGAGGTCGAGGTGTATATGGATGCTGGTCAGATCTCGTACCGACCGGCTGGCGCAGGAGAGCTGGTCGCGGGTCGACGGCTCAACTAACGAGGACGCGGCGGGTCACACACCGTAGTCCTTCGGCAGAGTAGGCCGGGTCTTCTTCCAGACCCGGCTTTTTCTTTTCAGGCAGACCTTGCGGTCGGTTTCTTGATCGCGCGCAAGCCGTTCTGCCGCCCACACCGTCTAAGATCCAGTAAACTAAGGTGTTTCACCCTTGATGCGTAAGCAGCTTCTCATCGTCCTGTTTTTCGGGAGCCTGGCCGTCGTCGCGGCGCGACCCGCGCTCGCCCAGCTTCCTTCTCCGCCGACCGCGGCACCGCCTGCAAACACCGAGGCGGCGGCCGCCGCCCAGGCAGGTCAGACCATTGCGAAGACCGCGTGCGGAACGCCCGTCGCCGCGCCGTTCGCCCTGCCGCCGCCCGGGTCGCCGCCGTTCGTCTGGATCCTGCAGCCATGTTTCAACAGCCAGGGTGGGTTCTCGACGATCGAGAACGAAACCTACATGTATTACATCCAGCTGCGGCCAAGTCAGACGCGTCAGAACCAGTTCGTCTGGTACGACGCGACGACCGAGCAGACGATGCTGGCGGATTTCAAGCGGCTGTGGGCGACCAACTTCCTGGACGATCTCTCGATTGAGGTCACCGATCACACGTTCGCGAACGGCACGGTCGGGAAGATGGTCGTGTACCACATGGAGGAGCGCGAGCGCATCAAGATCGTCGACTATCGCGACACCGACGAGAAGAGCATCAGCATCATCAAGCGCACCGACATCGACACGAAGCTGCGGGAGCGCAACATCGAGCTCCGCCTGGATTCGTTCCGCGACGATGGGACGATTCGCCGTGTCGAAGGTGTCCTCAGGGAGTTGATGGCAGAGAAGGGGTTCACCAACGCCGAAGTGAGCCATCGCGTGACGCCGGTGAACGGCGGGCCCAAGCTGGTGAACGTCACGTTCATCGTCGGCGAAGGCCCGAAGCTGAAGATTCGCGACGTCGAGTTCGTCGGCAATTCGGCGATCAGCGACGGCAAGCTCGAGAAACGGATCAAGGAAAACAAGCCGAAGAATCCGTTCTACGGCTGGATCTCCGGTGGCGGCACCTACAAGGAGAACGCGTTCGAAGAGGACGCCGCGAAAGTGGTCGAGTACTACCAGAATCACGGGTATCCCCAGGCACGCGTCGGTCAGCCCGAGATCAAGACGCTCGAGAACACCAAGGACGGCAAGACGCGCTGGATCCAGCTGCGGATTCCTGTCACCGAAGGCGAGCGCTACAAGTTCGGGACGCTGAACTTCGAGGGCAACAAGGTCGTTCGCAGCGAGGGACTCAAGTCGCTGTACAAGATCGAGCCGGGCGACTGGTACAGCCGCAAGGTGCTGCAGGACGGCAACAAGAAGGCGCAGGAAATCTACGGCGGGGCCGGGTACATGGAGTTCACTCCGTTCCCGATGCTCGCCTTCAGCGACGACCCGAACAGGCCTGAACGGACACTGGCTGCGCAAGTGCCGGCCGCGCTCGCCGAGGTCACGGCTCCGGCTCCCGCCGCCGCGGCCGCGAAAGCGAAGGCGAATCCCAAGGCAGGCGCGCCACCGAGCGTCGATATCACGATGCGCATCGACGAAGGGCCGCAGTACTTCGTCAATCGCATCACGTTCACCGGCAACACGACCACGCGCGACAACGTGATTCGGCGCGAGATGCGGCTGGTCGAAGGAGGCATCTTCAACACGGAAGCGCTCAAGTACAGCGTCCGTCGCTTGAACCAGCTCGGGTACTTCAAGGAGTTGAAGGGCGACGATCACGACATGCACGTCGAGAAGACGCCCAACAAGGAAAACAACGTCGACGTCACACTGAAGTTCGAGGAGCAGAACCGGAATCAGCTGACATTCGGCGCCGGCGTCTCGCAGTACGAGGGCTTCTTCGGTCAGCTCGGGTTTCAGACGTCCAACTTCCTGGGACGCGGCGAAACCCTGTCGTTGTCGCTGCAGGCCGGCGATCGGGCGCAGAACTACCAGCTCGCCTTCACCGAGCCGTTCCTCTTCGATCGCAACATCACCGGCGGGTTCGATATTTACAACCGGTCGCTGCAATACATCGGCTACTACACGCAGAAGTCGCGCGGCCTGAACCTGGTCTTCGGTTTCCCGATCGCCGACT
Organism: Acidobacteriota bacterium; assembly: GCA_046732795.1. Classification (GTDB taxonomy): domain Bacteria; phylum Acidobacteriota; class Vicinamibacteria; order Vicinamibacterales; family UBA2999; genus Gp6-AA40. Next base: position 30,946 of record JBKPNV010000406.1, on the reverse strand, counting down.
TCACGCGCATGTTCACGAACTACTCGTTCGAGAAGGTCCGGATGACCGACTTGAACGAGGCGCTGTTCGATACCTCGTGTATCCTGCGGCCGACCGGCTGTCAGACGATCTCTTCGCTGAGAGACTTGTCGCAATTGACTCCGACGCAGATCGAAGTGCTGCGCCGCAATCCGTTTGTCTACGATTCGCTGCTCATCGGCCAGGGTGGCGAACGCTCGGTCAGCAAGGTGACCCCCAGCATCGTTCACAATACCGTCGACAATCCCATCTTCCCGAATACGGGGAAGCGGTTGACGGCGTCAGTGGATCTGGCTGTGTTTGGCGGCAACACACAGTTCTACAAGCCGCGGGCTGAGGCGATTTTCTTCTTCAAACACTTGCCGCGGACCTCCGTCGGGTTCCGTGCGTTGGCCGAATACATTTCGCCGCTCGGCAAGACGGAGTTCCTGCCGGTCTTCGAGCGGTTGTTCCTGGGTGGTGAATACAGCGTTCGTGGCTTCGACATCCGATCCATCGGCCCGAGTGTGCCCGGATCGTTCGTCGTGCTCGGCGGCAACAAGAGCCTGCTGTTCAACGCCGAGTACCTCATCTCAATCATGAGCCAGGTCCGCATCGTCACCTTCTTCGACGCCGGTCAGGTGAAGGACTTCGGTGAGCCGTTCTCGTGGATGGAGCCACTGCTCGAAGTGCGCGCACCGACACCGCCGCCGCTCGTCGATCCGTTTGCGACCTCGTCGCTCGTCGACCCGAGCGCGCCGGGAGTGCAGACGATCGAGATCGGAAAGACTCACGCCTTCAAGACGTCCACGGGCGTCGAGCTGCGTTTCTTCATGCCCGTATTGAATGTGCCGTTCCGGTTGATCTACGCCTGGAATCCGTCGCGTGGAGGAGTGCTGGACAACAATCTTCGTCCGGCGAAGGAGACGACGTTCAGGTTTGCGGTGGGAACGACGTTCTGAGTGCGACGGACTGCCTTTCGTGCGCCGGTCCACGCGAGGACCCGGCCCGAGATCGCAGCGGAGCCGAGATCCAGACGAGATCAGAAATGCGTCACGTCGATGGAGTAGGCAACTCCGGCCGTGAGCTTGCCGACGTCGTTGAGCCAGACGCAGAAATTGCCGGATGTACTGGCCGTGCCAATCACCGTTGTGTTCAGGACGGCTTTGGTATTCGCGATGATGATCGCGCAGGATTGACCGTTCCAGGTGCCCAGGTTGAGGCCGATCGTGGCGGCTTGGTCGGAGAGCCCTTTGATTTGCGCCGCCACCTGGCCGGCGCGTTCGACCGGGAAATTATGCGTGGCGGCGCCGTTCACGTTCAGCGTTCCACTGAACGTTTCGGTGATCTGCGTCGGGGTTGTCGGCGTGGTCGGGTTATCGATGACGTTGTCAGAGCCGCATCCGGCCAATGTAACTGTGACAACGAGCGGGACCAAAAACGTCAGGAAGTAGCGCATCAACAGGCAAGTCTCCTGGGCACAGGCGGCGGGCGTACGATCATCTTACTTGGCGTCGGTTGGTCGAGTAAAATTCAAGAGCTTCATCCAGGAAGTTGGCGGATCACGAGCCCTCAGGCGGCGGCGCGATCGTGCTCAGCATCGAAAGGACCGAGAGTAATGAGAGTGTTTGCCTTTGCGGTGGCGTTCAGTGCGGTGATTGCTGCCGGTGCAGCGTACGCCCAGGCTCCCGCGGCTCCTGCCGCCCCTCGACCGACGCCGGCGCCGGCCGCCCCTGCCGGGCAGAAGCCAGCGCCGACGCCGCCGGCGGCTGGACAGGGACAGAAGCCGGCGCCAGCGGCTCCCGTGCCGGCCGCGGAGTTGAAGCCCCACTTCCAGGACGGGATGAAGTACGCGTACGTGAACGTGCAGGCTGTGGCAGCCGCCTCCGTGGAAGGCAGAGCGGCCGCCGAGAAGATCAAGGCCCTGCAGGAACAGAAGTCGCGCGAGCTGCAGGAGAAGAACAAGGCGCTGCAGAGCGCCCAGCAGAAGCTCGAACAGGGCGGCAGTGTCTTGAGCGATTCGGCGCGCGCACAGCTGCAGGCCGACATCGATCGTCAGCAGCGTGACCTGCAGCGGTTCACCGAGGACGCGCAGCAGGACGTGCAGCAGCTTGCCGAGCAGGTCGAGCAGGATTTCAACCGCAAGCTGACTCCGGTCATCGACAAGGTCGCCAAGCAGAAGCAGGTGCACTTCGTGTTCAACGCGGCGCAGAGCGGACTCATCTGGGCCGAACCGGGGATGGATCTGACGGCTGAAGTCATTCAGGCCTTCGACGGCGGCGGAGCCGCGGCGGCTCCAGCGGCGGCACCGGCCCCGGCACCGGCACCGGCGCAGCCGGCGAAGTAAGCAGCCGACGGCTCTGCCCTGGATAACCCGGCTGATCCCTCTGCTGATGACAGTTTCTTCTGGCGCGCGTCGCGCGCCTCGGACCGCTATGCGGGGCACAACGATGCCATGGTCTCCGGCGGCGTCGATAGATCCACGACGAGACCCACAGCGGTCCCGCATTCCCCCCGGCAGCAAGAGGCATCTGTCGTGCCCCTAGACATTCCGGCGCTCCTCGGGCGCGTCTACTACCGATACCCGTCGTACCTGATCGACACCGTCGTTGAGCACGAATCGGGGAACCGGCTCGTGGCGATGAAAAACGTGACCGTGGGCGAGGAATTCTTTCAAGGGCATTTTCCCGGCTCTCCCTTGATGCCGGCCGTGCTGATGATTGAGGCGTTGACGCAGGTTGCGGCCGTCCTCGTTCTCGACCGTGCGGGCGCGCCTCTGACGGCACGAGTGTCCCTTCGCGGCGTCGACAGCGCCAAGTTCCGTCGCAGCGTGGTTCCCGGTGATCGCCTCCGTCTCGAGGTGGCTGTGAACCGGTCGCGCTCGCGGCTGGCTCGCGTGGAGGCGACCGCCTATGTTGATGAGCAGGTCGTTGCCGAGGCGAAGCTGCTGCTCGCCATCGATTCAGGCGGCGCAGCGGTAGACCCGACAGCCCACGTCGATCCGGCAGCGCAGATCGGCGAAGGCACGACCATCGGGCCGCACGCGATGATCGGCCCCGAAGTTCGAATCGGCAAACACTGCCGCATCGGCGCCTCCGCCGTCATCGATGGTCGAACCCACATCGGCGACGAAACGCAGATCTTTCCGATGGCGTCGATCGGGCTCGCGCCACAGGACCTGAAGTACAAGGGCGAGGCGACAGCGCTGCGGATCGGACGCCGCAATGTCTTTCGCGAGTTCGTCACGATCAACCGCGGCACCGCTGGCGGAGGCGGCGAGACGACGATCGGCAATGACAACCTGTTCATGGCCTACGTGCACGTCGCCCACGACTGCCACGTCGGAAGCGGGACGATCTTCGGCCCGCACGCCACGCTCGGTGGTCACGTGGGCGTCGAGGACTTCGCCAACATCAGCGCCGGTTCGGCGGTCCATCAGTTCTGCCGCGTGGGCCGCTATGGATTCATCGGCGGGTATTCCGTCGTGACGAAGGATGCGCTGCCATTTGGCCGCACGATCGGCAGCCGACCGGCGCGCGTCTTCGGGGTGAACTCGATCGGCTTGTCGCGCCGCGGCTTCACCGTCGACACCATCGGCCAGCTCAAACTGGCCTATCGTTACCTGCTGCAATCGAAGCTCAATACCACGCAGGCGCTTCAGCAGATCGAGCAGGACGAATCGTTGTCCGCTCCCGAGGTGCGCTATCTGGTCGAGTTCATTCGCACGTCGCAGCGCGGCGTAATCCTCAGAAGACCGACTCGCCGCGCTGAAGAGCTCGTAGCCGATGAATAGCATCGTTCCGGGTTCCACGGTCCCGGTTCCGAGTTCCTGTTCAGAGTTCCGGTTCGCTGTGCGCGGTTCAACGTTCACGGTTCCGGGGAGACGTCTCGAGAGCAAGAACGCCGCAACGAACAGCGAACCGCGAACAGCGAACGAGGGCCTCGAACCGGAACACGAACCAGGAACCAGGAACCTGGAACTTGGAACTGCACGGCTGTGACGCTTGGTCTGATTGCCGGAAACGGCAGATTTCCGTTTCTCGTCCTTGACGCCGCTCGCGCCCTGGGTCACGACGTCACGATCGTCGCCGTGAAGGAAGAGGCATTTTCCGAGCTGAATGACGCCGCCAGGCGGCATGAGGCGCCGATCCACTGGATCTCGCTCGGGCAACTCGGCACGTGCATCCGCCTGCTGCGCGAGGCCGGAGCGACTCGAGCCGTCATGGCGGGCCAGGTCAAGCACACGAAGATCTTCGGCGGCATCATCCCGGATCTGACGTTCGTCTCTGCGCTCAGAAAGCTGACATCCCGCAACACCGACGGCCTGATTGGCGCCGTCGCCGCGGTGATGAGCGACAACGGCATCGAGCTCATTGACTCCACCACGCTGTTGACGCCGTTACTCGCGCAACCAGGAGTGCTGACGAGACGGGCGCCGAGCGAAGACGAACAGCAGGACTTCGAGTTCGGCTATCGCATGGCCGATGTGATTGCCGGGCTCGACATCGGTCAGACGATCGCCGTCAAGCACCAGGCAGTCGTGGCAGTCGAGGCGATGGAAGGCACTGATGAAGTGATCGCCCGCGCCGGTCATCTGGCCGGTCCCGGTGCGCGGATTGTCAAGGTCGCGAAACCGAAGCAGGACATGCGGTTCGACGTTCCCGTCGTGGGCTTTGCGACGATTCAGGCGATGCGTGTGGCTGGCGCCACCGCCCTGTCGATCGATGCTGGAAAGACGCTCGTGCTCGACGGCGATTCCGTCTACGCGTCCGCCAACGAGGCGGGCATCGCCATCGTCGGACGCGAGAAAGTCGACGCTGTCACGACATGAGCGACAAGCTTCGCGTCGCCGTTGTCGGCGTCGGCTACCTTGGACACCATCACGCCCGCCTTCTGGCCGGCATGAACGGTGTCGAACTCGCTGGCCTCGTCGATACCAAGCCGGGTCGCGCCGCGGAAATCGGAGCGCGATTCGGGGCACCCGCCTTCACCGAGCTGCGCGATCTGCCGCTCGATCGATTGGACGCGGTGACGATCGCCGTGCCGACGGTGTCCCATCACGATGTCGCGATGCGGCTGATGGATGCCGGCGTGTCGGTGCTCGTGGAGAAGCCGCTCGCGTCATCGTTGGACGAGGCGGATCGATTGATCGAGGCGGCGGCCCATCGTGGGCTGGTGCTCGCCGCCGGACACACCGAGCGATTCAACCCGGCCGTGGTGGCGGCGCTGCCGCTGGTGTCGAACCCGCGTTTTGTCGAAGTCCATCGGCTCGGCACATTTCCCGAGCGCAGCCTCGACATCGACGTCATATTCGACTTGATGATTCACGACCTCGACCTGCTCTTGACGTCGGTCAAGTCGGAGGTCACATCGATCGAAGCGGTCGGCGTGAACGTGCTGACGCCACGCACCGACATCGCCAACGTGCGGCTGCGATTCGCATCAGGCTGTATCGCGAACGTGACGGCCAGCCGGATCAGCCGCGACAAGGTCCGCAAGGTCCGATTCTTTCAGCGTGAATCGTACGTATCGGTGGACTACGCGTCGCAGGAGGCTGAAATCTACCGGTTGGTGGCGCAGAATGGCCGTCCACGGATCGAGGGGGGGAAACTCGACGTGCAGCGTGATGAGCCGCTGCGGGCGGAGCTGGCAGATTTCGTGGACGCCGTCCGGCATCGACGAGAGCCGGGCGTGAGCGGACGGGCCGGCCGAGATGCACTCGCGCTGGCAACCCGAGTAGCACAGGCGATGGAGAGCGCAACGTAGAGGCGGGATCGCGACAAGATTTCGTAGCGGCGCGTCATCCGCCTTCGCTGAAGCTCCGGCCGACCGCCGAAGCCTGGGCGGAGGCTGGTGAGAGCCGCCGGGTTTCAGCATCGAACGACATGACCACATCGACCACATTCGATCTCTACATGGATCGGATCACACGAGGCGACCGGCTGACTTCCGAAGAGATCCACGAGCTGGCGGTGACGCCTGACATTCTCTCGCTCGGCATGCTTGCCGATACGCTCCGCCGACAATTGCGCGACACACGCGTCACATTTCTGCGAGTGCAAGAGTTCGTCTTCGATCGATCCGATGCCGCGGGCGTCCCGACGGCGGCGCGCGAAGTGCGGCTGACGGGATCTCCTGCCGACATCGACAGCGCGATCGCTGCCATTGAGAACACGAAGCGCATTGCGGGAAATCGCACCGTTGCTGGTTTTTCCTGGATCGATGTCGACAGATGGGCCGCCGCCGCGCCGTTCGGGCAAGTACTGACGCGACTCAAGCACGCGGGGCTGGACGCAATCGCGGAGCTACCGCTCGATCAGATCGGCGACCTCGATGTCGCCGCGACGAGCTTGAAGGACGCGGGATTCCGGCAGCTGCGTTTCACAATCGCCAAGGCTCCGGCCGGTGAGCGAGCGGCCTTGTTGATCGCGGCGTCCGCGCTGCAGGATGCTCACGGCATCGTTCAGTCGATCAACCCCCTGCCGATGTCGCTCTCCGCGTTCAGACCGACCACCGGGTACGACGACGTGAAGATGGTGGCGCTGGCGCGCCTGGCCGCGCCAAACGTCCCGTCGATTCAGGTGGACTGGCGGCGATACGGTCCGAAGCTGGCGCAGGTTGCGCTCACGTTCGGAGCCGACGATATCGATGGCGTGTCACCATCTGACGACGCGCCGGAAGGGCGGAGGCGAGCACCGCTGCCCGAGATTCAGCGCAACGTCGAAGCGGCGGGGCTTTTGCCAGTCGAGCGTGACGGCTGGTTCAACGTGCTGTGATGGTTCGTATCGGCGCAGTGGGGTACCTCAACGCGCGACCATTGACGTGGGCTCTGGATCGCGATCCCGCCCGTTGGCGAGTGCGATACGACGTTCCATCCGTCTGCGCGTCGTTGCTTCACGACGGCAGTGTCGATCTGGGTCTGATCCCGTCGATCGAGTATCTGCACGCGGAGGAATATCGCTTCGTTCCTGGTGTCGGGATCGGATCGCGCGGACCTGTCGCATCGGTCGCGCTCTACACCAGAAAACCGATCGGGGATGTCCGTCACATTGCGCTCGACACCAGCTCGAGGACCTCAGTGACGTTGATTCAGGTGCTGTGCCGTCACCATTTCCACATCGCTCCGAGCTTCGTGCCGCATGGTCCGGATCTCGCCGCGATGACCACCGCGTGTGACGCCGGCCTGCTCATCGGTGATCCTGCTTTCGACGCCGACCACGAGGCGCTCGGTTTGCGAAAAATCGACCTGGGAGAGGTGTGGACCCAGATGACCGGACTGCCATTCATCTACGCGGCTTGGACCGGTCGCCCCACGGGGATCGATGACGGTGTAATACGCGCGCTTCAGCAGGCGCAGGCTGAGGGGGTTGCGGCACGAGCAGCGATCGCTCAGGAGTACGGAGCGGGCGATGCCATTCGCGCCGCGCGAGCCGCAATCTATCTAAGGGATAATGTGAAATACGGCCTCGGTCCGGAAGAAGCGGCAGGGCTGCAGATGTTTCTCGATTACGCCGCGGAGATGGGTCTCGGGCGCCGCCGACGAACGTTAGCGTTCTTTTGACGCGCGCACGCTGAAGCGTGCGCTCTCCGTGCTTGGCGGGCGTCGAGCGGAGGCTTCAGCCTCCGCGGGTGCTGTAATGCGGCAGCCCTTGGCTTCCGCGGAGACGGGCATGATCGATCAGATCGTTGCGAAGGTGATGCAGGGCGGCCGGGTATCGGCACCCGAAGCGCTGGTGCTCTATCGAGACGCGCCCACCCACGTGCTCGGTCGCCTCGCTGACACCATCCGCGTACGCAAGCATCCTGAAGGTATCGTCACCTATATCATCGACCGCAACGTCAACTACACGAACATCTGCGTCGCGCGCTGCAACTTCTGCGCGTTCTATCGTCCGGTCGGATCGGGCGAAGGTTACGTCCTCGGCTTCGAGGAGATCTTTCACAAGATCGACGAGACGATCGCTGTCGGTGGGAATCAGCTTCTCCTGCAGGGCGGCCACAACCCGGATCTGCCGATCCAGTGGTACGAGGATCTGTTCCGCGCGGTCAAGGCGCGCTATCCCCATTTCAAGCTGCACGCGCTGTCGCCGCCTGAGGTCTTGCACATCTCCCGGTTGAATCAGATTCCGACGAAGGCCGTGATCGAGCGCCTGGTGGCAGCGGGGTTGGACAGCATCCCTGGCGGCGGCGCCGAGATCCTGGTCGATCGCGTGCGGAAGCTGCTGAATTGCTATAGCAAGGCGTCGTCTGACGAGTGGATCGACATCATGCGTCAGGCGCACCAGGCCGGGCTGCGCACGACGGCGACGATGATGTATGGAACGGTGGAGACCGAGGAAGAACGCATCGAGCACATGATGCGGCTCCGCGATCTTCAGGACGAGACGGGCGGCTTCACGGCGTTCATCACATGGAGCTATCAGCCGGAACACACCGAGCACGGGGGGTTTGAGGAAACCGGCCTCGACTATCTGCGGACACTGGCATTGGCGCGCATCGTGCTCGACAACTTCGACAACCTGCAGGCGTCGTGGGTGACTCAGGGCGGGAAAGTCGGCCAGCTGAGCCTCGCCTACGGGGCCAACGATATGGGCAGCGTGATGATCGAAGAGAATGTCGTGCGCGCCGCAGGGGCGTCGTACTGCATGGACGAGCTCGAGATCGTCGTCAACATCGAGGATGCAGGATTCGTCGCCAAGCGCAGGAACATGCATTACGAGATCCTCGGGGAGCCGATCTTCCGCGAACGTGACGTCCCACGCATGCTGGCGCTGGCGACGGCGCGCGCTGATGGGGATACATCCGTGCCCGATGAACTGAGGAACTACGAGGCGAGAAGCCGCCACGGCAAGCAAGTTCGACTGGCGCAGTGACCCGATTCTCTGCCGACTGGGTTCTGCCGATTTCCGAGACGCCGATTCACCGGGGAGTCGTCACCGTCGACGATGGGCGGATCGTTTCGGTCGCGACAGGTGAGATTGGAGCCGGCGTCGCGCTCGGGCGTGCGGCGATTCTCCCCGCGCTCGTGAATGCGCACACGCATCTCGAGCTTTCGTATCTGCATGGCCGGATTCCTCCGGCCTCGCGCTTCCTCGACTGGGTTCGTCCAATGCTCGCGGCCCGGCGGAGGCCGCCGGCCGACGACATGGTGATTCTTCAGGCGGCAATACAAGCCATCCGAGGTGCTCGAGCCGCCGGAACGGGAGTGATCGGCGACGTGACGAACACGCTCGCCCCTGTGCCGTTGCTCAATGCTGACCGGATGGCCGCGCACGTGTTTCACGAGTTGATCGGATTCACCGGTTTTCACGCCGAGGAGCAAGTGGCGAGTGCACGACGTGCCATCGACGCGCTGGTCGTCGACGAGGACATCCGACTGAGCCTTGCTCCTCACGCGCCCTACTCGGTGTCACCTGCGCTCTTTGCCGCCATTCGACGCGATCTCGATGCGCATGCTCCCACCGTTTCGACGGTTCACCTCGGTGAGTCTCCGGAAGAAGTCGAGTTCCTGAAAAGTGGCGCGGGGCCCTGGCGCGCTCTCCTCGAGGATCTGGGCGTCTGGAACGATGAGTGGGAGGTGCCGCAGTTGTCTCCTGTGGAATACCTGGCCGAGATGGGACTGCTGACGGCGTCGATGCTCGCGGTGCACGGGGTGCAATTCGACGGCGGCGACCTGGATCGACTGCGCACATTGGGCGTGACCCTGGTGTCGTGCCCACGCAGCAATCGTCACGTCGGCGTCGGGTCGCCGCCGCTCGAGGCGTTCTACGCAATGGATGTAGAGGTCGCGTTCGGCACGGACAGTCTGGCCAGCGTCGACGATCTCAACATGTTCAGTGAACTCGCCGAGGCGAGGCGAATCGCACCGAAGGTGCCGGCGCGGGCGCTTCTGCGCAGTGCGACGCTCACCGGCGCCAGCGCGCTCGGCTTTGCTGACCAGTTCGGCAGCATCGAGCCTGGCAAGCGAGCCGCGCTCATCGCCATCCGCGTGCCCGAAGGCGTCAGCGACGTCGAAGAATACCTGGTCTCCGGCATTCCTCCCACTTCGATAGAATGGCTGGGGTCACCTGCGAATTCTCGACTCCCGACTCCCAATTAAGCGTGGGCAAGCTGGCAACGTATCTGTCGTTCGTGCGATTCAGCCATTCGGTGTTCGCGCTGCCGTTCGCGCTGACCGGGGCGCTGCTGGCGTGGCGCGAGCAGCCGTTTTCGTGGTCGCAGGTCGCCTGGATTGTGGTCTGCATGGTGAGCGCCCGGAGTGCGGCGATGGGATTCAATCGCCTGGTCGACGCACGGATGGACGCGCTCAATCCGCGTACGGCGATGCGCGAGTTGCCGCGCGGTTTGTTGTCGAAGCCAGAGGCCACCGCGTTCGTGATCGTGGCCTCGGTGGTCTTCGTCATTGCGGCGTCGCGATTGTCGCCGCTGTGCCTGGCGTTGGCCCCCGTCGCGCTGCTGATCGTGTTCTGGTATTCGCTGGCGAAGCGCTTCACCACGTATACGCAAATGTTCCTCGGCCTGGCGCTTGCGGTGGCTCCGGTCGGCGGATGGATGGCGGCAGGTGGACGTGGGGGCGGCGAGCCGTGGCTGCTTGGCCTCGCCATCGGGCTGTGGGTCGGCGGGTTCGACATTCTCTACGCGTGTCAGGACGTCGACTTCGATCGCCGGCACGGCCTGCGTTCGATTCCCGCGACTTACGGAGTGTCCAACGCCATTCGCATCTCGAGGCTGATGCACCTCGCAACCGTCATCGTAATGGCCTCGCTCTGGTGGGCTGCCGATCTGCCACCGCTGTACATCGGCGGCGTCGCGATCGTGGCGGCGCTGCTGACATACGAGCAGTCGCTCGTCAGCGATGACGATCTGTCGCAGGTGAAGACGGCATTCGATCTCAATGGGTGGGTCGGGATCGTGTATTTCGCGGTGACCGCACTGGCGCTGTACATCGGATAGATGACCGGCCCCGATAAGGCACCAGATCGCATCGCCGGGATGTTCGATGCGATCGCGCCCCGCTACGACCTGCTGAACCATCTTCTCAGCGCCGGCATCGATCGACGTTGGCGCGCCAGGATGATCGCCTCGCTGAAGCTGACGGGACGCGAGACGCTGATCGACGTCTGCACCGGCACGGCGGATGTCGCGCTCGAGGCGCGTCGTGGTTCCAGCGCGGACTCTCGCGGAACTGCCGCCCGAGTGCTCGGTGTCGACTTCGCCGGAGCGATGCTGGCCTTGGGGCTGCAGAAGATCCGGAACGCCGGTGAAGAGCGGCGCATCACGCTTGTTCGTGGAGACGCGACGCGGATTCCGGCGCCCGACGGGGTGGCCGATGCCGCCACGGTTGCCTTTGGCGTTCGCAACGTCCAGCAGACCGATGTTGCGTGCCGAGAGCTGGCGCGTGTGCTCAAGCCGGGCGGGCGTCTGGCGATCCTCGAGTTCAGCGTGCCGCGCATTCCCGGGCTCGCCGCGCTGTATCGCTGGTATTTCACTCGAGTACTGCCGACGATCGGGCGGGCCATCTCCGGTCACTCAGCGGCCTATTCGTACTTGCCCGCTTCAGTCGGCGCCTTTCCGCCGCCAGACGAGTTCGTGACACTCCTGAGACATTCGGGGTTCGCCGACGTTCGAGCCGTCCCGCTTACCCTCGGAATCGTCTATCTGTATGCGGCAGTGAAGGATCGACCGATACAACCGGCAACACGGGATAGCCGCTGGCTCGGCTCCAATTGATATAATTCGCCACAGATCGTTGATACATTTCGACTTCGAGGATCGGTACCAAGATGAGGCCGTCGTCGGCAGCGCCCTCCCGAGGCGGGATGGTGTGCTGCTGTCGGTGATCGCGCACGTGCTCATCATTGCCTGGTTGCAGTTCGGTCCCGCTCTTCACCTGTTTGAGGCCAGCCCCGAGGAGCTCGAGGCCCGGCGTCAGCAAATGCTTCGCCTGCAGGAACAGGAGCGGGACCAGCGCCGCTTCGTGTTCGTCCAGCCAAGGGTGGATCTCGAGGCGCCGCAACCGAAGCCGAAGGTCGATTTGTCGGATATCAACAGGAAGGCGCAGGCGCGTGAACGCGCCGTGAAACCGGAGAATCCGCTGCCCTTCGCGCGTGGCAATTCACCAGAGCGTGTCGAGGCGACGCCGCCGCCGGAGCCGGCGCGTGGGGTTGCAACGGAGGTGAAGCCGGACACGCAGCCTCCTGCGCCCGATCCAGCGGAGCAGGTCGCGCGCGCGCTACCGCCGGCCGACACCGGCGCAAAGCGTTCGCCGACGACATCGCGACCCGCGCCGGGCGCGCTGGGTGACGCACTGAAAAACCTTGAACGATACGTGCAGAACGAAACGTTCAACAACCCTCAGGGGGGGTTGAACGACCCCGGCGCAACGATTCAGTTCGATACCAAAGGCGTGGAGTTCGGTCCCTGGCTGCGCCGGTTCGTCGCGCAGGTGCGGCGCAACTGGTTCGTCCCGTACGCCGCGATGACCTTCCGGGGCCGAGTTGTCCTGCAGTTCAACATTCACAAAGACGGTCGCATCACCGACATCGCCGTCGTCGCACCATCAGACGTCAACGCCTTCAACCTCGCGGCCAACAACGCCATCCTCGGATCGAATCCGACGGAGCCGCTGCCGCCTGAGTATCCAGACCCGCAGGCGTTTTTCACCGTCACGTTCTATTACAACGAGCAGCCTCCAAACTGATTCGACTCAGGATCTCCTCGTGCCGACCAGGGTCCAACAGCTTGGCCTCATCATCCTCCTCGTGGCATTGACTGTGTACGTCTTCCTGAAGCTTGTCTGAGAAAGTTCTTGCGATCCTGGGGCCAACCGCGTCCGGGAAGAGCGCCCTCGGCCTGGCGCTGGCCGAATCGCTGAACGCCGAAATCATCAACTGCGACTCCACAGCCGTCTATCGAGGCTTCGACATCGGCACCGACAAGCTGCCGATCGGGGAGCGGCGAGGCATTCCGCATCACCTGATTGACATCGCCGATCCGGCCGACGTATATACCGCCGCGCGCTTTGCGGAGGACGCCGAGCGCGCGATTCGCGACATCCATCGCAGAGGGAACCTTCCGCTTCTCGTCGGCGGAAGCGGTTTCTACTATCGAGCGCTCACGAGGGGATTGTTTCCTGGCCCTGGCGCCCACGTAGAAATGCGGAGGCGGCTTGATCGTGTGGCGCAGCACAAGGGACCGGAGCGCCTCCATCGCCTCCTGCAGTCCGTGGATCCGGCATCGGCTAGACGGATCATGCCGAGAGACCTCAAGCGACTGGTCCGAGCACTCGAAGTGTATTTCGCCAGCGGTAAGCCCCTTACAGAGCATTTTGCCGCGACCGCATCGCGGATCGCGGACTGCGAGGTGATCGCGGTTGCGGTCAAGCTTCCGCCTGCGCTGACGGCCGAACGTGTGGCGCGGCGCGTCGATCAGCAGTTCGAGCGCGGGATCGTGGATGAGGTGCGCGGGCTGCTCGCGCGCGGTGTGCCTCCCGATGCCCGTCCATTCGGTGGCCTCGTCTATCGGCAGGTCATGGAGTTGCTGCGCGGCGTGCGCGACGAGAGCGCGACACGCGCGTTGATCGTGCAGGAGAACCGCCGATACGCGCGCCGGCAGTTGATCTGGTTCCGCAAAGAGCCTAACCTTATCTGGTTCGAGGGGCCGGGCGAGCGCCCGGAGACCGTGCAGCGCGTTCGCGATGCGCTTGCAGTTCGAGGTCTGTGCACGCCAGACATCTCCCAAGACTAATTTCGTTCGCGAGGAGACGCTCCCTGATGTCCCAGGTCACTGAACCCCGTGCGTCGTCGACCGCACAGCCGAGCATCCAGGACGTCTTTCTCAATCACGCACGCCGGAACCGGGCCATGGTGACGATCCACCTGATGGATGGACGTTACTTCGAAGCGCGCATCAAGAACTTCGACAAGTTCGTCGTCGTCTTCGACGTCGACGGTAAGGATCACATGGCGTTCAAACACGCCATCGCGACGATCGAGACATCTCTCACCTGACTCCTTTCCCTCGCGTTGTGCTGATCGTGCTCGACAGCGTCGGCTGCGGTGAGCTGCCGGACGCGTCGGTTTACGGCGATCAGGGCAGCAACACGCTGGGCAATATCGCCCGCCACGTTCCATTGCGCATCCCGCATCTGCGTTCGCTCGGCCTCGGACGCCTGGTCGACCTCGGTGATAGCGAGTGCGTCGACCACCCATCGGCGTACGGTCGAATGGCGGAAACATCAGCCGGCAAGGACTCGGTCACCGGCCACTGGGAAATGATGGGGATTGTCCTGCAGCAACCGTTCTCCACCTTCCCGCACGGATTCCCGCCGGAAGTCATCGAGCGCTTCGAACAGCGCATCGGTCGGCAAACGCTCGGCAATGTGGTGGCGTCCGGGACCGAGATCATCGACCGGCTCGGAGCCGACCACATGGAATCGGGCAGACCGATCGTGTACACGTCTGCCGACAGCGTGTTCCAGATTGCCGCTCATGAAGATGTAATTGCTGTCAGTGAGTTGTACCGGATCTGTGAAATCGCATTCGAGCTGGTCGGTCCGCTGCACGTCGGTCGAGTGATCGCTCGGCCATTCGTGGGATCAGTGGGCGCCTTTCGCCGCACCGCCAACCGGCATGATTTCGCCTTGACGCCGCCTGGCGACACTCTGCTGGACTTGATGATGCGGCGCGGAATCCCCGTCGTTTCGATCGGGAAGGTTCGCGACCTCTTCGCGGGCCGAGGCATCGAGCGCGCCATCCCTGCCCGGAGTGATGCCGACGGGCTCAATCATCTGATGGAGGTCGTTCGCGAACAGGGCGAAGGTCTCATCTTCATCAACCTGGTCGACTTCGATGCGCAGTTCGGCCATCGCAACGACGTCGAGGGCTATGCGGCCAACCTCGAGCGATTCGATGAACGTCTCGTGGACGTGCTGAGTGCGCTGCGCGACTCCGACCTGCTCGTCATCACCGCAGACCATGGCAACGATCCGACGACGCCGAGCACCGATCACTCGCGCGAGTACGTCCCGCTTCTCTTGACGGGCGCCCGCGTGCGCGCCGAAGTCGATCTGGGGACTCGCCGGACATTTGCCGATCTTGGCCAGACGCTGGCGGACAACTTTGGCGTCGGTCCTCTTGCCAACGGAGTCAGTTTCCTGGACGAGATCGTAAGCGCACGTTCCTGATGCCTGAACGTCACGGTCGAGTAATGGAGAAGATCGTTGTCGAGCATCCGTGAAGCTCTCGAACAGCGCGAACGCGAGACGCTCGCTCCACAAGCGGCCAAAAGCTCGGAGTCGCGCGGGCGACTCACCAGCGAGCCCGAAGACGATGTGAGGCCGGCATTTCAACACGACCGGGATCGCATCATCCATTCGAAGGCATTTCGGCGGCTGAAGCACAAGACGCAGGTGTTCTTCGCGCCGGAGGGCGACCACTATCGTACGCGGCTCACGCATACGCTCGAGGTGTCGCAGATCGCCCGGACGATTGCCAAGGTTCTTCGCCTTCACGAGGAGCTCACTGAGTCGATCGCGCTCGGTCACGACCTTGGCCACACGCCGTTCGGGCATGCCGGCGAGCGTGTGCTCGACTCTCTGGTCCCCGGCGGGTTCAGACATTACGAGCAAAGTCTGCGTGTGGTGGATGTCCTCGAGAACGATGGACGTGGTCTGAACCTGACCTGGGAAGTTCGCGATGGCATCGGCCGTCACTCCAAGGGCAAGGAGGGTTCGCCGGTCGGTCTCGATCCCTCCAAGCGATCAGCAACATTGGAGGGGCAGATCATGCGGGTGGCTGATCTCATCGCATACGTCAACCACGACATCGACGATGCCGTGCGGGCCGGAGTCATGCAGAACGATGACCTGCCGGAAGATGCTGTCGAGATCCTGGGCAGGACCTCGTCCGCGCGAATTGCGCGAATGGTGAAGGACGTCGTCACCGAGACCCAGAATGGAAACCTGACCGAGATCCGCATGAGTGACGCCGTGCTGTCGGCGACGCTTCGGATGCGGGCCTTCCTGTTCGAGGCAGTCTACGAGAATGAAGTCGCGACCGCCGAGTTCAAGAAAGCCACGGGCATCCTGGGCGGACTGTGGGAACGGGTGCGCGAGCGCCCCGGGGGCCTGCTCGATGAGCGGATTGTCGCGAACGAAGGGCTCGATGTGGCGGCGCGGGACTTCTTGGCCGGAATGAGTGACCGCTTTGCGGTTTCTCTCTACGAACGCCTGTTCATTCCCAAGCCCTGGGTGGGGCCAATGGCCTGGAATCAGTTATAATTACCGGTCGCCCATTGCGCAAATTTCGCGCGAGGGGTGCCCGTCATGCAACTGGATCTCACCCGGTATCGCCAGCCCGTCAGTCAGTTCGTCAGGACGTTTTTGCCGAACGAAGTCGAGCAGGAAGGCGACGCTTACCGGATTGTGGCGCCCGTCCAGGTGGATTTGGAGATTCACAAGGACCGGGACCGCTTTCGGCTGGTGGGGAATGTGCGGACCGAGCTGGAGCTGCCTTGCAGCCGTTGCCTCGAACCGTTCCGGATGCCGTTCGACGGAGCGATCGACGTCAGGTATCTACCCGCGTCGGAGCTCTCCGCCGAAGACGAACGAGAGGTTGCGGAAGACGATCTCGATACAGGCTACTACCGCGACGATCAGATCGACCTGAACGAGCTGTTGCGAGAGCAGTTCTACCTGGCGCTGCCGATGAAACCGTTGTGCCGGGACGCATGCGCGGGGCTCTGTTCGCAGTGCGGGACGAACCTGAATACCGGGACGTGCCAGTGCACGCCGCAGTGGGAGGACCCGCGGCTCGCGCCGCTGAAGGGATTGAAATGACACCGGGTGTGTTTTTCATTTCCGTTCGCGTACCAAAATCACACCCGGTGTCTTAGACACGATCATGCCGAATCCAAAACGCAGACACTCCAAGACCCGGACCGCCAAGCGGCGGACGCATGACGCGTTGCGGGCCGCGACGACGGGCCTGTGCCCGCAGTGCCAGGAGCCCAAGGCGCCACATCGCATCTGCCCGCACTGCGGCTACTACAATTCGCGACCGGTCAGGGCCGTCGACGAAGAGTAGGACGCGCCGCAGTTTGGGAGTAGAGCACTG
Organism: Acidobacteriota bacterium; assembly: GCA_046732795.1. Taxonomy (GTDB): domain Bacteria; phylum Acidobacteriota; class Vicinamibacteria; order Vicinamibacterales; family UBA2999; genus Gp6-AA40. Next base: position 13,835 of record JBKPNV010000406.1, on the reverse strand, counting down.
CAGATTCGCATTGCCGTCGACGCGATGGGTGGTGACCACGCGCCGTCTGTTGTCGTCGACGGAGCCGTTGCTGCTGCTCGCCATCTCGACACCGGAATCGATCTCGTCGGCCGATCCGCGCAGATCGAGCTCGCCCTCACCGCCTACCCGGACTGGCGATCGCTTGGAATCGAAGTCGTCGACGCGCCTGACGTCATCGAGATGGCGGAGTCGCCGGCATCGGCGGTACGGCGCAAGCCTCGTTCATCGGTGCGGGTCGCGGCCGACCGCGTGGCGCGGCGAGAGGCAGCGGCGCTCGTGAGCGCCGGGCACACCGGCGCCACAGTGCTCTCGGCGCACGCTGCCTTCGGCATGGTTGCCGGCGTCGATCGTCCGGCGCTCGCCACGACGATACCCACGAGACAACGTCCTGCCGTGTTGCTCGACGCGGGCGCCAACGTGGAGTGCCGGCCTGAGCATCTGCTGCAATTTGCCGTGATGGGATCAGTCTATGCGCGCCTGGCACATGGAGCCGGTGACCCGAGAATAGGGCTGCTCTCGATCGGCAAAGAGGAAAGCAAAGGCAACGAGCTCACGCGCGAGGCGCACCGGCTTCTCAAAGCGTCGTCGCTGAACTTCATCGGCAACGTCGAGGGACGAGAGATCTATAGCGGCGTGGCGGACGTCATCGTCTGCGATGGCTTCACCGGCAATATCGTTCTGAAGACGAGCGAAGGGCTCGTCGAAACGGTGGAAGCGCTGCTCGGTGACGAGCTGCAGGGCACGTTCTCGAGCCAGGTGGGGTACTTGCTGTCGAAGCGCGCGTTCCGGCGATTCCGCCGCCGGGTGGATTACTCGGAGTACGGCGGCGCGGCGCTGCTCGGCGTGGCGGGTCTCGTCATCGTCGGCCACGGCCGCTCGTCCGCCCGCGCCGTGAAGAACGCCGTGGCGATGGCCTATCGCTTTGCCACGAGCGATCTCTTGACGAGAGTCGAGCAGGGGATTGGTGAGGCTGCATAAGTGATTGCGTTCATCTTTCCCGGGCAGGGCGCGCAGAGAGTCGGCATGGGACGGGCGCTGGTGGACTCGTTCCCGGAAGCGCGCGGCGCGTTTGCGGAAGCCGATGAGGCCTTCGGCGACGCGCAGCCCACGCTCAGCACGCTGTGCTTCGAGGGACCCGAGGATCGCCTCGGCCTGACCGAGGTGACGCAACCGGCGATGCTGACGGCGAGCGTTGCGGCATCCCGTGTGCTGCAGTCGAGAGGCATCCAGCCGGCGTTCGTGGCGGGGCACAGCCTTGGGGAGTACCCGGCACACGTGGCCGCCGGCACATTCGCGCTTGCCGACGCCGTACGCACCGTGCGGCGTCGCGGACGCTACATGCAGGAAGCGGTGGCCGTCGGTGAAGGATCGATGGCGGCGATTGTCGGCGCGACTCTCGATCTCGTACGGCAGGCGTGCGAAGAAGCCGCACAGGGACAGATCGTCAGTCCGGCCAACATCAACGGCGGTGGGCAGATCGTCATCGCCGGTCATGCCGCGGCTGTCAGTCGCGCCTCGGAGCGGGCGAAAGCGCTTGGCGCCAGGCGCGCGGTCCCGCTGACGGTCAGCGCGCCGTTCCATTGCGCGCTGATGAAACCTGCTGAGGAACGGCTCGAGTCCGAGCTGCGTGGCCTGACGGTTCAGGATCCTCGCGTTCCAGTGATTGCCAACGTCGACGGCGAGCCGAAGCGCACCGCCCGGGACGCGATTGACGCGCTGGTGCGACAGGTCTCGTCGCCCGTTCAGTGGGAGGCGGTGGTTCGTCGGCTCGTAGCGGAGGGTGTCACCACGTATGTTGAGGTAGGGCCCGGAACGGTGCTCGGCGGTCTGGTCAAGCGCATTCATTCCGACGCGCGCGTCACGCACTTCGACTCGCCCGACGAGCTCGATGCGGTCATGGCGGCATGTTCGATCTGAATCAGAAGGTCGTGATCGTCACGGGCGCGTCTCGCGGCATCGGCCGGGGCATCGCGGAGGTGCTGGCCAGGCGCGGAGCGCACATCGTGGCTGCGGCGCGCGCTGATCACGCGGGGGCAACCGTCGACGCCATTCAAGGCGCCGGGGGCAGCGCCGAGACGGCGTCGCTCGATGTCACCGATAGTGATTCGGTCGAGACGCTGGTGGAAGGTGTACTGACGCGGCACGGCCGCATCGATGTCCTGGTGAACAATGCCGGCATCGCGCGCGATCAGCTGATGCTGCGGATGAAGCGCGAGGAATGGGACGAGGTCATCACCACGAACCTGACCGCCGCCTTCACGTGCGTCCATGCAGTGTTGAAGCCGATGATCAAGCGGCGCGCCGGGCGCATCATCAGCATCAGTTCCGTCGTGGGACAGATGGGCAACCCTGGACAGGTCAACTACGCCGCCTCCAAGGCTGGACTCATCGGCTTCAGCAAGGCGCTCGCGCGGGAAGTGGCGTCACGAAACATCACGGTCAACGTCGTGGCGCCCGGACTGGTGGAGACCGACATGACCAGAGCGGTCGCGGAAAAGGCCCAGGCGGACTGGATCTCGATGATTCCGCTCCAACGCCTGGGTACGCCGCAGGATATCGCATCCGCGGTGTGCTTCCTCGCGTCCGATGAGGCAGCGTATATTACAGGTCAGGTGCTGGCCGTCAACGGCGGCATGTACATGTAGCTCGGTTGATGGACGGTGGATGGTGGATGATGGGGCGGCCCACGGACCACGAACCACCAACCACCAACTACCAACCGAACTGGAGGATTGAATGGCGGTTTCAGACAAGGTGAAGAGCATCATCGTCGAGCAGCTCGGCGTGGATGAAGAAGAAGTGACACCGGATGCGTCGTTCGTCGACGATCTCGGGGCCGACTCGCTCGATACCGTGGAGCTCGTGATGGCGTTCGAGGAAGAGTTCGGCATCGAGATCCCCGACGAGGACGCCGAGAAGATCACCCGAGTGAAGGAAGCGATCGACTACATCGAGGCGCACGCCAAGAGTAAGAAATAGCGCGCAAGAAGTAACGGAGGGGGATTGAGCAGGCGCGTCGTCATCACGGGCATCGGTCTGGTGTCATCGCTCGGCATCGGGACGGAAGCCAACTGGAAAGCGCTCGTCTGCGGGACGAGCGGCGTCGATCGAGTCACCAAGTTCGACATCACGGGGTACGCAGCGCAAATCGCGGCCGAGGTGCGGGGATTCGACCCTCTCGACTACGTCGAGAAGAAAGACGTCAAGAAGATGGACGTCTTCATCCAGTACGCCGTCGCGGCCTCGCAATTCGCAATGGACGATGCGAAGCTGTCGATCACCGAGTCGAACGCCCCTGACATTGGTGTCTTCATCGGTTCGGGGATCGGGGGTTTCCAGACGATCGAGCGCGAACACAGCGCGCTGCTGGCGGGCGGCCCACGGAAGATTTCACCGTTCTTCATCCCCTCGGCCATCATCAACCTTGCCTCGGGCCACGTCTCGATTCGCTTCGGGGCCAAGGGGCCGAACCTGGCTACGTGCACGGCGTGTTCGGCATCGGCGCACGCCATCGGCGAGTCATTCGAGATCATCCGGCGCGGCGATGCCGAGGCGATGATCGCCGGTGGCTCGGAAGCTGCGATTACGCCGATGAGCCTCGGGGGATTCGCGGCGCTGCGCGCCCTGTCCACGCGCAACGACAACCCGCGGGGGGCGAGCCGGCCCTTCGATCGCGACCGCGACGGCTTCATCATCGGCGAGGGTGCGGGGGTCCTGATCCTCGAAGAGCTCGAGTTCGCGCGGCGCAGAAACGCCCACATTTACGCCGAGCTCGTCGGTTACGGGATGTCGGCAGACGCGTACCACATCACCGCGCCATCCGAGGACGGCGATGGCGGTGTGCGCGTCATGAAGATGGCGATCAAGAAGGCCGGGATTCGGCCCGACGAGGTCAATTACATCAACGCCCACGGCACCTCGACTCCATACAACGATCGCCTCGAGACGATGGCGATCAAAAGGTGCTTCGGGGATCACGCCTACAAATTGGCGGTGTCGTCGACCAAGTCGATGACTGGACATCTGCTGGGCGGTGCCGGCGGGTTGGAGGCCGGCATTTCGGTGCTTGCCGTGTACCACCAGGTGGCCCCGCCGACGATCAATCTCGAGAACCCGGACGCCGGGTGCGATCTCGACTACGTACCGCACACCGGGCGCGAGATGCCGATCCGGTACGCCTTGTCGAACTCTTTCGGCTTCGGCGGCACCAACGCCAGCTTGTTGTTCAAGAAGTTTGAGGGTTGACCACATAAACGACACCGGGTGTGATTTCCGATCGCGCAACTCCAGGAAATCACACCCGGTGTCTTGAGTCGCAAAATGAAAATCGCCGTCTGTATCAAACAAGTCCCGACGCGTGAGTGGCAGCCCCGGATCAATGACGCGCGCACGTGGATCCGCGAGCAGGATGCGAGCTACGAGCTGAACGAGCCGGACGCCTACGCGCTTGAAGAGGCGCTGCGACTGCGAGAGAAGCACAGCGGTGAAGTCGTGGTGTGCGCGGCGGGTCCGACACGTATCCAGCAAGTCATCAGGGAAGCGCTGGCGCGAGGCGCCGACAGAGCGATTCACGTCGAGGACGATTCGCTGGCGAGCGCCGATGCCGCGGTCACGTCCGCGGCGCTTGCCTCCGCCATGTCGGACGAACGGTTCGATCTCGTGCTGACCGGGCTTCAGTCGGATGACCAGGGACATGCGCAGGTAGGAGTGATGCTGGCCGAGCGGCTCCAGATCCCGCACTCGACCATCATCATGGAAGTTCAGGTGGATTCTGGCCGCCTGCGCGTCAAGCGCGAGCTCGAAGGCGGCTGGTTCCAGTGGATCGGCATGCCGCTGCCCGCGCTGCTGACGATTCAGAGCGGAATCAACCAGCTTCGCTACGCGACGCTCAAGGGCATCATGGCCGCCAAGAAAAAAGAGATTCGCAAGGCTCCGCTGCCGGCCGGGCTCGCCTCGTCGCAGCAGATCGTGGCGCTGACACTTCCGACTCGCAGCAAGCAAACCGAGATGATCTCCGGCGCGCCTCCGGCCGCTGCCAAAGAGCTGGTGAAACGGCTTCGCGAAGAGGCGCGAGCGCTGTGATTCTCGTGATCGCCGAGCAGCGCGACGGCAAATTGAATCGCGCGACGTTGGAGACCATCGCCGCCGCGCAGCAGCTGAGCGGCGACGGGCCGATCAAGGCCGCCGTGCTGGGGCAGTCGGTGGGTGCGGTCGCGCAGGATCTGACGACGGCTGTCAGCGAGGTGCTGCTCGTCGAGAACGCGTTACTCGATCGCTATACTCCCGACGCCTTCACCGCGGCCATCCAGCAAGTGGTCGCGTCGGTGAAGCCGGCATACGTGCTCCTGCCGCATACCTATCAGACGCGCGATTTTGCGCCGATGGTGGCGGTGCGCATGGGGGCGTCGCTCATCACCGATGTCATCGGTATCAACGGCACGGGTTCAGCGGTGACGTTCGTGCGCCCGATGTTCCAGGGCAAACTATCCGCCGAAGTGCGCCCGCAGGGCGACGGACCGCGGTGCGTGACCATCCAGATCGGCGCCTTCCGCGCCGATGCCGTGAAGCACGGGAATGCCGGGACCGTCACTGCCACGAGCGTCGCCATCGATCCATCCATGATTCGGCAAAGCCCGGAAGCGCCATTCAAGGAAGCGAAGCAGGCCGTCGACCTTGGTCAGGCCGAGCGGATCGTGGCCGTCGGCCGCGGGATCAAGTCTCAGGACAATATCGCCATTGCCGAGCGGCTTGCCAAGGCGATGTCGGCCGAGATCGCCGCGTCGAGGCCGATCTGCGACAACGGATGGCTGCCAATGGACCGTCAGATCGGCAGCTCAGGTCAGACTGTGGCGCCCAAGCTCTACGTGGCACTCGGCATCTCCGGCGCGATTCAGCATCTGGTCGGCATGAAGGGAGCGCGCACGATCGTCGCAATCAACAAGGACGCCGACGCGCCAATCTTCGAAGTCGCCGACTACGGAATCGTCGGCGACCTGTTCGAGATCGTTCCTGCGCTCGTTTCTGAGCTCGAAAAAGGGTCGTCGTAGACTGCGTACTCAATGAGCGAGACTCTCGAGGTCGATGTGCTGATAGTCGGCGGCGGCCCGGCTGGGCTGTCGGCCGCGCTTCGCCTCGTGCAGATGCAGAAACTGCTCGGCGGCGAGCCGCTCGCCATCGCCGTGCTCGAGAAGGCACGCGACGCCGGCGCTCATAGCCTGTCGGGCGCAGTCCTGGACACATCGGCCCTTCGCGAGCTCATCCCGGACTTCGCTGCGAAGGGGGCGCCGTTTGCCACACCCGTCCATCGCGACCACGTCTACTTCCTGACCCGGCAATCGAAGATTCCATTCCCCATCGTCCCGCCGCCACTGCAGAATCACGGTCACTTCATCATCTCGTTGAACGCCTTCGTGCGGTGGCTCGCTCAGCAGGTCGAGAACGAAGGCATCGACATGTTCACGGGATTCGCCGGACGGGAGGTGCTGTTCGATGGCACGCGCGTGATTGGTGTCCGGACAGGAGATCGCGGCATCGCGAAGGACGGGACGAAGAAGCCGGAGTTCGAGCCCGGCGTCGAAATTCACGCCAAGGTCACGATCTTTTGCGACGGTGTGCGCGGAAACCTGACGAAAGAGTTGATCCGCCATCTCGGACTGTCCAAAGACCGCGAGCCCGAGCAGTACGCCGTGGGACTCAAGGAGCTCTGGGAGATTCCGGAGGGCCGCATCGCGCCCGGTACCGTGACGCACACCCTCGGCTATCCGCTTCGCCATGATGAATTCGGCGGTGGGTTCATCTATGCGATGCCGGAGGGACGTATCTCACTCGGCTTCGTCGTCGGGCTCGATTATCACGATCCGCTTTTCGATCCCCACATGGCGTTCAACCGGTTCAAGCAGCACCCGTTCGTGTCGGCTCTGCTGGGCGGCGGCTCGCTCATCCGCTACGGCGCGAAGGCGCTTCCCGAGGGTGGCTGGAACACCATCCCGCGAACCTACATGGATGGTGGCCTCATCGCCGGCGATGCCGGCGGCTTTCTCAACTCGATGCGGCTGAAGGGCATTCACCTGGCAATGCGCACGGGCATGCTCGCCGCCGAGGCTGCGTTCGAGGCCATCCGCGCGGAGGACACATCGGCAGCGAGCCTCGAACGCTATCAGGACAAGATCGACGCGTCGGCGGTGCGAGCGGAACTCTATCCCGTGCGCAACGTGCACCAGGCCTTCGGCTATGGCCTCTTCGCCGGTATGGCATTCGCCGGACTGACGCTGGCCACCGGCGGCCGCTGGCTCGAGGATCTGCACGGGAGACCCGGCCACGAACGCATGAAGATGCTGGCATGGTATTACGGCCTGGACGTGCCCGCGTCACGGACCAGCAACGCAACCACGATCGATCGCAAGCTGACATTCGACAAGGTCACCAACGTCCATTATTCCGGTACCGTTCACGCCGAAGACCAGCCGTCACATCTGCTGGTGCACACCGAGGTCTGCACCTCCGTTTGCGGACCAGAGTACGGCCACCCGTGCGTCCGCTTTTGTCCGGCGAACGTCTACGAGATCATCCGCGAGCCCGGCCAGCCGGTACGCCTGCAGATCAACGCGTCCAACTGCGTGCACTGCAAGACGTGCGACATCATGGATCCCTATCAGGTGATCACGTGGGTGCCGCCCGAGGGCGGAGAGGGGCCTCAGTACAATGGGATGTGACACTAGCCAATGATCACGACAGACCGAGGCACAGAGGCACATAGGCTTACGAACAGGTTTCAGTGCCGCGGTGCCTCTGTGTGTCGGATCTGTGAATGATGGTCCGCAGTCAAGGGCATTGTGTCGACTGAATCGTGGCGCGAATCGCCGATCAAGCGAATTCAGGTCGCAGCGATTGCCGGGCTCGGCTACCCGTTGATCAACACTCTCGGCCATACGCTTCGCTGGCGCATCGAGGGTCTGCATCACTTCGATGCCATCGTCGCTTCCGGCCGACAACCGGTCATGGGCTTCTGGCATGGGCGGATCCTGACCGCGACCTACTACTTCCGCCGCCGGGGCATCGTCGTGATCACGAGCGAGAATTTCGATGGCGAGTGGATCGCCCGGATCATCGAGCGCTTTGGCTATGGGACGGCGAGGGGATCGACGAGCCGTGGTGCTCTGAAGGCGATGCATCAGCTCGTGCGACACATGCGGGAGGGTAAACCGGCAGGCTTCACGCTCGACGGCCCGCGCGGTCCCGCGCGCGTCGCGCAGCCGGGCGCGGTATGGCTCGCGTCGCACACGGGCAATCCGCTGCTGCCGTTTCATCTCGAGGCGTCATCGTATTGGAGCGTGCGCAGTTGGGACCGAACGCAGATCCCGAAGCCATTCAGCACGGTAGCGCTTGTCGTTGGCGAGCCGATCGATGTGATGAAGGGATTGAAGGATGACGCGCTCGAACAGGTGCGTGTCGATCTCGAGCGGCGTCTGGCATCTCTCGAAGAGCGCGCGCGAGCGTTGCTACGCCGGGAGGAGTGAGCCGGCACTCGGGATCCGAGTCCCGAGTCCCGGATCCGAGCCCCGAGTCCCGAGTTCCGAGTTCCGAGTTCCGAGTCCCAGGACTGACCTCCGGATCACTCGTACCGAAGCGCCACCACCGGGTCCACGCGAGTGGCCCGCCGCGCGGGTACATACGAAGCCATGATGGCGACTCCCGCCAGAATCACACCCACCGAAATCATCGTCAGGGGATCGCGTGCACCGACGCCGAACAAGAGCGTCGCCATCAGGCGCGTCAACGCGATTGCGCCGCCCGTGCCGATGGCGAGTCCGACCAGCGTCAGGCGGACGCCACGATCGAGAATCAGTCTCAGCAGGTTTCGCTCTGTCGCCCCGAGTGCGGCGCGGATGCCCATTTCGCGAGTCCGCTGCGCGACGTTGTACGAGATCACGCCGTAGATTCCCAGGCCGGCGAGGACGAGAGCGACGGTCGCAAACGTTCCGAGCAGAACGGAGACCAGACGACGGCCGCCCATCGATTGATCCCTGATCTGATCCACGCTCCGGATGTCGCTGATCGCCTGGTCCTTGTTCACACTTCGGATTGCGGCCGTGATGGGCGTCTGGAGTGTCAGCGGGTTCACGCTGGCACGGATGTTGAGCACCATTCCGTAGACTGGGGTCTGCTCGTTGGAGACGTACACCCCGGCGGATTGAACGTCCTCAGGGCCGCCGATCTTCTCGTCGCCAATCACGCCGACGACTTCCCAGGCGATGTCATCACCGAGCTCGGTTCTTCCCGGGACGATCTTCTGGATCAGGATGCGTTGTCCGATCGGATCTTCCTTGGGGAAGTAACGATTCGCGAGGCGCTCGTTCATGACCAGCACCGGTGGTGAATTGCTCGTATCCGTGTCGGCCAGCAATCGCCCTTTGATAGGCTTGATGCCCAGCGCGGAGAAGTACGAGGGACTCACCACTTTGTAGAAGCCGCCGTCACGGTTCGCGACATCGACGCGCGGCTTGTTCGCCACCTGCATCGGCATGCCGTAACACGTCCCTTGCATCGGTGCCGCGCAGCTGTAAGCCGTCTCGCGCACACCGGGTACGGCCTCCACCGCCGTGCGCACTTCGCGCAGGTATCGATTCATCTGCTCGGGCTCGGGATACTGCTCGATCGTCACCGGCAGCCGCATCGTGAGGAGATTGGTCGAGTCGAAGCCCGCATCGATGTTGAGGAGACCGAGGAAGCTCCGCATCATGAGGCCGGAGACGACGAGCAACATGAACGCGAGCGCGATTTCGGCAACGATCAGCGAGTCGCGCAGCCGACGCCGCCCGGCACCGCCGCTCGATCCGCGCCCTTCCTCCTTCATTGCTGCGGCGAGATCGGGCTTGGTGGCCTGAAGCGCAGGAGCCATCCCGAACAGGATGCCGGTCGCGATCGAAACGATCAGCGCAAACAGAAGGACGCGCGCGTCAATGCTCGCGTTGACCTCGCGCGGGAGCGTGAATGGCGGCAGCATCAACCCCATCGCTTTCATGAGTCCGTAGCCGATCGCCAGTCCGAATAATCCGCCGCAGATCGAGAGGAGCACGTTCTCGGTGAGGAATTGCCTGATCAGATCCCAGCGCCCCGCACCCAGCGATGCGCGCACGACGACCTCGCGCTCTCGCGAGACACCCCGCGCCAGCGCCAGGTTCGCGAGATTGGCACAGCCGATCAGCAGCAGGAAGCCGGTCGATGAGAGCAGCAGCAGGATGATCGTTCGAGCCTGCGGGTTGATGAGCGTCTCGGCGTATGGCTCGACGACAACCCCCCAGCCTTTATTCGAGGCCGGGAAGTCGTTTTCGATCCGCTTGCCGATTGCGTCCATATTGGCGCGCGCCTGCGCGAGCGTCACGCCATCCTTCAGACGGGCAAACGAGATCATCCAATGGAAGTCGCGCGTCATGTTCGACGGCCTGAAGGCCAGCGGCCGCCAGATCTGAACCGGTGCGCGATCGAACGCACTCCTGGCTGGCAGCACGCCGACAATCGTGTGCGGCTCGTTGTTGAGAAGAACCGTGCGGGTGACGATCGACGGATCCGAGCCGAACTGGCTGGCCCAGATCGCATGACTGATGACGGCCACGTGGTGTTTGCCGAGTTCGTCTTCACCGGGCAGGAACGTCCGGCCGAGTTCCGCCTCGGCGCCAAACACCTTGAAGTAGCCGGCGGAAACGAGTGCGCCTCGTAGCTGGATCGGCTCAGAGCCACCCGTCAGCGTGACGGCATCCCCCGTCTGCGCGGACATGAAGTCGAACACCGTGTTGTCTCTCTGCCAGTCGAGAAAGTTCAGCGTGGAGATCCCGTTGCGCGCGCCCCGGGGCGGCTTTTCCATGACCCGGACGATGCGATCGGCGTCGGGATAGGGAAGCGGCTTCAGCAACATCGCATCGACGAAGCTGAAAATCGCGGTGTTGGCGCCAATACCGATGGCGAGCGTCAGGATCGCGACCGCCGTAAACCCTGGACTCTGCCGCAGCGTGCGGAGTGAGTGACGAAGCTCTTGGAGCCATAACGACATGAGACACGCCTCCACCGCAATGCCATGGCCACGGCGGGTTGGACGGGCTTGCGAGCGCGTTGGTTGGCAGCCCGGGTTCAGCCGTACTACGTAAGGCGGCCCGGGCTGGTTCACATAGCGAGGCTGCGCCTCAAGGCGAAGAGCATGTCGCTTCGCCTCGCTCGTCGCAGCATCTTTTGGCGGGCGCTCCGCGCGGGCGAGCCGTCTCCACCGGGCGACGTTGACTCACTATCACGGAGCCAGGCCGTCCATGACGGCTAGGGAACTTGGACACCGTTGGCGTCGTGGTAGTGCCCATGCTCGGGACTCCAGACTCGCACGGAGCTGCGGCTGCGTTCGCCGGTGACTGAGACGACTCCCGCGGCGATGGCTGCGAGCAGCGCCGCGCCAACCACAACCATGAGGACCCGAGACGTCCGGGAACTGCTGGTCTTCGATTCGTGGCAGTTCTTGTACTTCTTGCCGCTGCCGCAGGGGCACGGCGCGTTGCGTCCGGTTTTAGCCATAGGCGCCTCCTTGCGGGCCGGGCGCACTGTACCGCAGCGCACGGATGCCGGCAAGTTGCCGTAAGCCGTGCTAGCCTACGCCAGGCGACGGCCCGGCTGCCGCCTTCGCCCGGAGCCGCTTCGGCGCCCAGGAGAGCCGGACACCACGTACGCGGAGGGCCCGCCATGCACCGATTGCTTTCGTTCCTCATCGTCGGGTTATCCGTCGTCGCGCTGGCGGCGCAATCCAGGACGACGCTGGACATCTATCTCGTCGACGTCGAGGGCGGTAATGCCACGCTCTTCGTTGCGCCCTCCGGTGAGTCGCTGCTCATCGACACGGGGAATGGCGGGGCAGCGGCGACGCGGGATGGCGATCGCATCATGGCCGCCATCAAAGATGCCGGCCTCAGTCAGCTCGAACACCTCATCACCACGCACTACCACGGCGACCACTACGGCGCGATGGAGAACCTGGCTGGACGCATCCCAATCCGTGACTTCATCGACCACGGACCCAACGTGCAGCCTGCTCCGGCCGTAGACGAATTTCTCCAGAAGGTCTACCCCGGTCTGTACGCCAAGTCCAAACACACGGTGGCAAAGCCAGGCGACCGGATAGCCGTGAAGGGTCTTGACGTCCGCGTGGTTGCGTCAGCCGGTCAGGCGATGACGACGGCGTTGCCCGGCGCTGGAAAGCCGAACCCCTACTGTGCCGCGTACAAGCCGAAGGACCCCGATCCCTCCGAGAATGCGCAGTCGGTCGGAACGCACATCACGTTCGGACGCTTCAAGGTCGTGCATATGGGTGACCTCACCTGGAACAAGGAATTCGATCTGATGTGCCCGTCGAATCGCCTGGGGACGGTCGATCTGTTTGTGGTGTCGCACCACGGCCAGCCGATCTCGAATTCAGAGGTGCTGGTGCACGCACTCGAGCCGCGAGTGGCCATCCTGAACAACGGGACGCGCAAGGGCGGGCAGCCGGATGCGATGAAAGTCCTGTTCTCGTCGCCGCGCCTCGAGGACCTCTGGCAGATTCATTTCTCTCTCTTGAGCGGTCAGGAGTACACGGTGCCTGGGCTGTTCATCGCGAACGGTGTCGACGAGCAGCCGGCGGCGATGCCGATTGCGGCTGCCGCCGCGCCCGCTCCTGGTCCCGGCGCCGCGCCGCCTCCTGCACACAACGGTACGGCTTACTGGATCAAAGTCTCGGCGAAGGAAGACGGGTCGTTCACGGTCACGAATGCGAGGAATGGATTCACTAAGACCTACGCGGCTGCGCGCTGATGAAGCGGCGGATCCACAAACCCAGGATCCGCCCCACCCTAGGCCGGGTCTCGCTGTTTAGGCCCAGCGGCCAGCAAACCTTTAAGCGCCGATCTCCGTCCAAGAGGCTATTACCCAGAAAGTCTGGGTAATAGCCCTGGCGGAGGTCCATGCCTTTCAAGACCCCGAACGCCCTGCTGCACGGAACCTTGGATGCTCTGATCCTGAAAACCCTCACGACGGGTCCCAGGCACGGGTACGCCATCGCGAAATTCATTGAGGACGCTTCCGGCGAGAGCGTCATCGTCGAGGAAGGTTCTCTGTATCCTGCGCTTTACCGAATGGAGCGGCGCGGCTGGCTCGAGGCGGAGTGGGGCGAGTCCGAGCTCGGCCGTCGTGCCAAGCTCTATCGCCTCACGCGGGACGGGCGTGCGCAGCTCAATGCGGAAACCGCCGCCTGGCGCCAGTTTGCGGCCGGCGTTTCGAAGATCTTGTTGGCGCAATCGACGTAGTGTCCGCCTTTTGTGCGGACCGTGTCAGTCCGGCTGAAGCCGGACACTACGCAAAATGAGGCGTTCACTCAGATCGTGGCTCTGGCGGATCGATATCACTCAGGAGGTGGAAGACGAACTCGCCTTCCATGTCGAGATGCGGACGCGCGAGCTGGTCGACAAGGGAGTGGACCCGAGGATCGCGCGTGAGATGGTGCTCTCGAGGCTTGGAGACGCCGACAGTCTCAAGCGCACGTGCGTTGACCTCGGCAGAAAGCGGGAGCGCGAAATGCGACTGACGCAGTGGCTTGAAGAATTCAGAGACGACGTCCGCGTGGCGCTGCGCCAGTTGAAAGCCGCACCTGGGTTCGCGGTGGTTGCCGTCGTTACGCTCGCGCTCGGGATCGGGGCTAACAGCGCGATGTTCGCTCTCGCCGATGCCACGCTGGTTCGCCCGTTGCCATATCCAGAGCCGGACCGCCTTGTGTCCCTGTCGGAAATCTTTCAGGGGCATCCCGGCGG